>NZ_JACTAH010000002.1:1398585-1601128 GCF_014489115.1 Thauera sedimentorum
GAGAAGCTGATGCCGGTTTCGGTGGCGCTGGATGCCGACGGCAAACCCACGCCTGCGCTCCTCAAGAAGATGGAGGCCAAGGGCATCCCGGCCGATGCAGTGGCCGGTTTCGAGCGCCGCATCGACGGCAAGGCCGAAGCCCTGTTCCACACCGCGCTGGTGCCGGGGGCGAAGCTTGCCGAGGTGCTGGCCGGCATCGTGCAGGACGCGGTGAAGGCCCTGCCGATTCCCAAGGTCATGCGCTGGGGCGACGGCGATGCCACCTTCGTGCGCCCGGTGCACAAGCTCACCCTGCTGCACGGCGCCGAGGTGGTGCCGGGTCGTGTGCTCGACCTGGACTCCGGCCGCACCACCCGCGGGCACCGCTTCATGAGCCGCGGCGAGATCGATATCGCCACCGCCGAGGCCTACGAGCCCACCCTGCTCGCCGAAGGCAAGGTGATTCCCTGCTTCACCGAGCGACGCGCCAACATCGAGGCGCAACTGGTGGCCGAAGCTGCCCGCCAGGGCGCGCAGCTGGGCGAGTACGCCGATCTGCTGGATGAAGTCACCGCCCTGGTCGAGCATCCCACCGTGTACGTGGGCGAGTTCGAGGCCGAGTTCCTCGCCGTGCCGCAGGAATGCCTGATCCTGACGATGCGCGCCAACCAGAAGTATTTTCCGCTGTTCGACGCGCAGGGGCGGCTGCAGAACCGCTTCCTGATCGTCTCCAACATGAACGTGGCCAACCCGGTGAACATCGTCGCCGGCAACGCCCGCGTGGTACGCCCGCGCCTGTCGGACGCGCGCTTCTTCTTCGAGCAGGACAAGAAGCAGAAGCTCGAGGCCCGCCTGCCGCGCCTGGCGCCGGTGGTCTACCACAACAAGCTGGGCAGCCAGCTTGAGCGTGTCGAGCGCCTCGAGGCGCTGGCCGGCGAGATTGCCGCCCGCCTGAACGCCGATGTCGGTGCGGCCAAGCGCGCCGCGCGCCTGGCCAAGGCGGACCTGGTCACCGACATGGTGGGCGAGTTCCCCGAACTGCAGGGCATCATGGGGCGCTACTACGCGCTGGCCGACGGCGAGGGCGAGGTGGTGGCCGACGCCATTCAGGCCCACTACCAGCCGCGCTTCGCCGGCGACGCGCTGCCGGCCGGCAACGTGGCCGCGGCGGTGGCGCTGGCCGACAAGCTCGACGCGCTGGTCGGCTTCTTCGGCATCGGCATGGTGCCCACCGGCGACAAGGACCCCTTCGCGCTGCGCCGCGCCGCGCTCGGCGTGCTGCGCATCCTGATGGAAACCCCCTTGCCGCTGGAACTGCCGGCGCTGATCGCGGCCGCCGCGGCCGGCTTCAAGCCCGGCCTGCTGAACGCCGAGGGCTTTGCTGCGCAGTTGCAGGACTTCATGCTCGAACGCCTGAGGCACCTGCTGCGCGAGGGCGGGCGCGATGGGGCGGTGATCGACGCGGTGCTGGCGCTCAGGCCCGCGCGCATCGACCTGGTGCCGGCCAAGCTCGCCGCGGTGGAAGCCTTTCGCGCGCTGCCCGAGGCCGAGGCGCTGGCCGCGGCCAACAAGCGCATCGTCAATATCCTGAAGAAGGCCGAAGGCACGCCTGGTGAGCCGGACATCGCCCTGCTGCAGGAAGAGGCCGAGAAGGCGCTGTTCCACCAGGTCGTCGAGGTCGCCCCGCTGGTGCGCTCGCATGTGGACAACGAGGACTACACCGACGCGCTGTGCGCGCTGGCCGGCCTGCGCGACGCGGTAGACCGCTTCTTCGACGGCGTCATGGTGATGGCCGAGGAGCCGCTGACCCGCGCCAACCGCCTGGCGCTGCTCAACCAGCTGGCCGGGCTGATGAACCGCGTGGCGGACATCTCCCGCCTGTCGGCCTGAGGCGGGCGCGATGAAGCTGATCATCCTCGACCGTGACGGCGTCATCAACTACGACTCCGACCAGTTCATCAAGTCACCGGATGAATGGCGGCCGATACCGGGTTCGCTGGAGGCGATCGCCAAGCTCAACCAGTGGGGCTGGCGGGTGGTGGTGGCGACCAACCAGTCGGGGGTGGGCCGCGGCTTGTTCGGCATGGACACGCTGAACGCGATCCACGAGAAGATGGTCAAGAGCCTCGCCCAGGTCGGCGGACGCATCGACGCGATCTTCTTCTGTCCGCATGCGGCCGACTCCACCTGCGATTGCCGCAAGCCGAAGCCGGGCATGCTTCAGCAGGTGTCCGAGCGTTTCAACATCCCGCTCGACGGCGTGCCGGTGGTGGGTGACAGCCTGCGCGACCTGCAGGCCGGGTTGGAGGTGGGTGGCAAGCCCTATCTGGTGCTGACCGGCAAGGGGCAGAAGACGCGGGACGATCCGGCCCTGCCGCCCGAGACGCAGATCTATCCCGACCTCGCGACCGTGGTGGCGGACCTCACCGCATGATCCGCCACCGGCCGTTTCCGTCCGCCCGTTTCAGAGTTGCGTGATTCCGTGATCGTCCTTCGCTCCATCCTGTTCGCCCTCGTGCTGGCGGTGGTCACTCCGCCGTACGCACTGTTCGGCTTCCTCACCTTTCCACTGCCGCCGCGCATGCGCCACCGCATCATCACCTCGTGGGCGCCGCTGGTGCTGTGGTTCGTCTGGCACCTGCTGGGCATCCGCTACCGGGTGATCGGCCGCGAGAACATCCCGCCCGGACCGGCGGTGATCCTCTCCAAGCACCAGTCGGCCTGGGAGACCATGGCCCTGCAGGTGATCTTCCCGGCGCTGTGCTTCGTGCTCAAGCGCGAGCTGCTGCGCGTGCCCTTCTTCGGCTGGGGGCTGGCACAGGTGCCGGGCATCGCGATCGACCGTTCGGCCGGCAAGGACGCGCTGGCGCAGGTGGTCGAGCAGGGCAAGCAGCGCCTGAAGGAAGGCTACTGGGTGGTGGTCTTCCCCGAGGGCACCCGTGTGGCGCCTGGCACGACGCGCCGCTACAAGATGGGCGGGGCCTTCCTCGCGCGCCGCGCCGGGGTTCCGGTGGTGCCGGTGGCGCACAACGCCGGCGAGTTCTGGCGACGCAATGCCTTCCTGAAGCGCCCCGGCGAGATCGTCGTCAGCATCGGGCCGGCGATCGAGGTCAAGGGGCGGAAGGTCGAGGCGATCAATACCGAAGCCGAGACCTGGATCGAGAACGAGATGCTCCGCCTGTTTCCTCACCATTACGCCGGGAACGGCGGCCAGGCCGTCGTCCTGAGCGAGCGGGACAAAGGCGGCCGGGCCTCTTCGGCCGAGCAGGGAACGGGCGGCGCCTGAGCCGGCCGGCAGCGCAAAGAAAAACGGCCCCGCCGAGGCGGGGCCGTTTCTTTTCAAGCGGTGCCGGTGATCAGGCAGCCTTCTTGGCGGCAGCCTTGGAGGTGGTGCTCACGGCCTTGACGGTGGCGTTGGTCGCGGCGGCCACGTTGGCTTCGGCGATCTCGGCGACCTGCTTGGCGGCCTTGCTCATGCTGTCGTAGGCGCTGTTGGCGGCGGCGATCGCGGACTTGACCGCGGCCACGGCGACGTCGGAGCCGGCCGGGGCGGACTTGGCAGCCTTGTCCAGCGCGGAGGCGACGCCCTTGTTCAGTTCGGCAACCTGGCCTTCCAGCAGCTTGGAGACTTCTTCCTGGCTCTGGGAGGTGATCTCATAGACGTTGCGCGCGTAGGCGACGGCCTTCTCGACCAGCGGCTGGGCCAGGGAGGTCTGCAGGCTCACCAGCTCCTGGGCGTCCTTGACGGCCAGCAGGGCCTTGGCGTTGCTCACGCCGTCTTCCAGCAGCGAGCGGGCGGTGTTCAGGTTCAGCGCGGCCAGGCGCTCGGCGCTGGCGAAGGCGGTGTTGGCCAGGGTCAGCAGGGTTTCGATGTTGGCCTTGTTGGTGGCGGCGAACTGCTCGGGGGTAGCAAACATGTGATTCTCCTTCGTTGGATACGGACTATCGTGAATGCGGCAACGGATCGGATGATTTGTTGCGGTGCATCATGCGTCGGATTATAGAAGCCGAGTACATCAAGTCAAGCTCGATGTTGTGCATCGCAGCATCTGGTTTCAATTATCAGATTCAATTGCTTACACGAATCTGACTATTCCCCGTGTTGCGCCCCTCGGAGAGCGTTCGTCATTGCCGGGACTACCCATCCTGGGTCTTCGGTGCCGCGGCCGCGTGGATAGCATGGAGCGGCGGTGTTGCGCTGAAATGACAACGGCCGGCGCAGGGCCGGCCGTGATCGGGAGCAGGTCCGCAGTTAGCGGTGCTTGAACTCGGGCTTGCGCTTCTCGACGAAGGCGGCCATGCCTTCCTTCTGGTCGTCCAGCGCGAAGGCGGAGTGGAACACGCGGCGTTCGAACAGCAGGCCTTCGTTGAGGCTGCCCTCGAAGGCGCGGTTCACCGATTCCTTGATCATCATGACCACCGGCAGGGAGTAGCCGGCAATGGTCTCGGCGGCAGACAGGGCTTCGTCGAGCATTTTGTCGGCGGGCACCACGCGGGCCACCAGGCCGGCGCGTTCGGCTTCGGTGGCGTCCATGAAGCGGGCGGTGAGGCACAGGTCCATGGCCTTGGCCTTGCCGACTGCGCGCGGCAGGCGCTGGGTGCCGCCGGCGCCCGGCAGGATGCCCAGCTTGATCTCCGGCTGGCCGAACTTGGCGGTATCGGCGGCGATGATCATGTCGCACATCATCGCCAGTTCGCAGCCGCCGCCCAGGGCGAAGCCGGCCACCGCGGCGATCACCGGTTTGCGGCAGGTCTTCACCCGTTCCCAGTTGCGGGTGATGTAGTCGCCCTTGTAGGCGTCCATGTAGGAGAAGTTCGCCATGGCGCCGATGTCGGCACCGGCGGCGAAGGCCTTCTCCGAGCCGGTGATGACGATCGCGCCGATGCCTTCGTCGGCCTCGAAGCCGTCGAGCGCGTGACCGATCTCATCGACCAGGGTGTCGTTGAGCGCGTTCAGCGCCTTGGGGCGGTTGAGGGTGATCAGGCCGACGCGGCCGCGGGTTTCGACCAGGATGTTCTCGTAGTTCATGCAGTCTCCTTGTGTTGCGCCTGTTACGGTTGTTGTGGCTGTTGTGGGTTGTTATCGACCGGCTGCCGGAGCTTCGGCCGGCGCCGCGGAGCCTTTGGGCTGGATCACTGCGCGCACGCGTCCGCCGCTGGCTTGTCCGCCGCTGCCCGGCGCGGTGGTGACCACGTAGTTCTCGCTCAGCGCGTCGTATTCGATGTAGTTGCCACGCACTTCGTCGCCGCCGCTCTTGACGTAGGCGCGGACGAACAGCTTGGCGCGCTCGGTGCGGCTGTCGTACTCGATGCGCTCGGCTTCGCCCTCGACATAGTCGTTGGTGCCCTCGCGGCGCTGGCGGAAGGTGGCGAGGCGTCCATCGGTGCCGGTGGCGACGCCGGTCTGGAAACCGTCGGCGCCCTGGGTGACCACCAGCCTGTCGCCGCGGATCTGCAGCGTACCCTGACTGAGGACCACCTTGCCTTCGAACACATGGGTCTTGTTGCGGTCGTCGACGGTGACGTGGTCGGCTTCGATGTTGACCGGCTGCTCACGATCGGCGCGTTCGGCCAGAGCCGGCGAGGTCGCGGCAGCGAGGCTGAGCAGGGTGGTGGCGAGGATGCGTTTCATGGCGTGTTCCGGCCGCGGCGCGGCATGGTGGCATTGACCCTGCCGTCGAGCAGCAGCGTCCCGAAAATACTGTCTGCCTTCAATCCGTTGGCGTGGATGACGGTGTTGCCGCGGGTGAGGACGACCGGGCTGCGGCTGCGCGCGCGTTCGTCGTTCGGCCATACCCTGAGCGTCTCGGATACGAAGGTGGCGTCAGGCTCGCCGGCTAGTCCGCTGCGGCGCCCGCGTACGTTGCCGCGTAGCAGTAGCTCTTCCCCTTCCCGGAAGGCTTCGGCGGTGTCCGCCGTCAACTGGAGTCGGCGACCATTCGACTCCTGATGAAGGCGCGGGTTGTCGAACACGGTCACGTCGGTGCCGGGATAGCGGGTAATGCGGTCTGCAAGCAGTTCGTATCGTTGCCGACCGCTTGCGTCGAAGCTGAGCAGTCGGCTGTTCACGGCGACGAAATCGGGCTTGCCGCGTTCGATCAGCGGCACGCGCTCCTCCTCCGGTGCACTGATCCGAGCCAGCCACAGCGTGGCGCCGGCGAGCAGCGTCAGTGCGACGATGGGATAGAGGCGATGAGCGGGGATGTTCATCGCTCAGGCAAGGTAAGCGGCCAGCATGGCGTCCAGCCGGCCCTGGCTGGCGAGGATGTGGTCGCAGACCTCGCGCACCGCGCCACGGCCACCGCCGCGCCGGGCGACGTAGTCGACATGGCGGCGCACGAAGCTGTGGCCGTCGGCCGGGGTTGCGGCGAAGCCGCAGGCGCGCAGGATGGGCAGGTCGACGACGTCGTCGCCCATGTAGCCGGCCTGCTCGCGCGCAAGGCCGCGGCGGGCGAGCAGGGTGTCGAGGCAGGCGCGCTTGTCCTCGACGCCCATGTGCAGCTCGGCGATGCCGAGGTTGGCGGCGCGCAGCTCCAGCGCACGCGAACTGCGTCCGCTGATGATCGCCACCTCGATGCCGGCGGCCTGCAGCATCTTCAGGCCGTGGCCGTCCAGGCTGGAGAAGGCCTTGATCTCGTCGCCGTTGGGGGTGAAGTAGAGGCTGCCGTCGGTGAGCACGCCATCGACGTCGAAGCCCATCAGGCGGATGTTGGCGGGGGAGCGAGGAGCCTGCATCAGATGACCTTGGCCTGCATCAGATCGTGGGTGGTGAGCGCACCGGCGAGCCGTCCGTCGGCATCGACCGCGATCAGCTGGCTGATGCGCAGGCGCTCCATCATCTCCGCCGCTTCGACCGCCAGGGCGTCGGGCGAGATGGTGTGCGGGTTGCGGGTCATCAGTTCGGCCAGGCGCGCGGTGCGCACGTCGCAGCCCTTCTCCAGCGCGCGGCGCAGATCGCCGTCGGTGAAGATGCCGAGGGGACGGCCGTCGACATCGACCACCGCGGTCATCCCCATGCCGCCGCGGGTGACCTGCAGCAGCGCATCGCTCAGGCTGGCGTCGCTGGCCACCGCCGGTACGCTGCCGGCCGCGCGCATCACGTCGCGCACATGGGTCAGCAGCCGCCGGCCGAGCGCGCCGCCCGGGTGCGAGCGGGCGAAGTCCTCGGCGCCGAAGCCGCGTGCATCGAGCAGGGCCACGGCGAGCGCGTCGCCCAGCGCCAGCGCCGCGGTGGTGCTGGCGGTGGGGGCCAGGTTGAGCGGGCAGGCCTCTTCGGCCACCGCGGTGTCGAGATGGACGTCAGCCTCGCGCGCCAGCGGCGAGGCGGGATTGCCGGTCATGCTGATCAGGCGTGCGCCCTGGCGCTTCACCAGCGGGACGATGGTGAGCAGTTCCTCGCTGGACCCGGAGTAGGACAGCGCGATCACCACGTCCTCGGCGGTGATCATGCCGAGATCGCCGTGAGCGGCTTCGGCGGCGTGCACGAAATAGGCCGGGGTGCCGGTGCTCGCCAGCGTGGCGGCCAGCTTGCGGGCGATGTGGCCCGATTTGCCGATGCCTGTGACGATCACCCGCCCGGTGCGTTGCAGGATCATCGCGACCGCGCGCTCGAATTCCTCACCCACGCGATCGGCCAAAGCGGCGACGGCGCTGGCCTCGATGCGCAGCACGCGCCTGGCCAGGGCGGCGGCGCCTCGGGTGGCGGGTTGAGGGTTGGAGGTTTCGGGCATGGCAGGGTGTTCGAGTGGGCGGGAGGCGCGCTCCCGCAGCGGACGGCGCAAGCGACGAATTATATCAGAGCGCTTTCCCCGGCCCCGGTGTTCCACCGTGAGCCGAAATTGTGTCGTTGTGTGCAATGCAACACCAGTTACAAGGGCGTTACACCTCCTCTGGTAAACTCGTCCGTTTCCCAAACCAGCCCCGAAACCGACCACCGTGTCTGACGCCTCCAATCGTTCACTTGTATGCCTGCGCAATGTGCGTTTCGCCTATGGCGAGCGCGAGATCCTGCGCGGCATCGACCTGTCCGTGCATCGCGGGCAGGTGGTGGCGATCATGGGCGGCAGCGGTTGCGGCAAGACCACCTTGCTGCGTCTGATCGGCGGTCAGCTGCGGGCTTCCGCCGGCAGCATAGAGGTCGATGGGCAGGATCTGGCGCAGCTGTCGCGCGACGAGCTCTACGCGCTGCGCCGCCGCATGGGCATGCTGTTCCAGTTCGGTGCGCTGTTCACCGACATGTCGGTGTTCGACAACGTCGCCTTCCCGCTGCGCGAGCACACCGACCTGCCGCCGGAACTGGTGCGCGACCTGGTGCGCCTCAAGCTCAACGCGGTGGGACTGCGCGGTGCCGAGGCGCTCAGTCCGGCGGAGCTCTCCGGCGGCATGGCGCGCCGGGTGGCGCTGGCGCGCGCGATTGCGCTCGATCCGATGCTGATCATGTATGACGAGCCCTTCGCCGGGCTGGACCCGATCTCGCTCGGGGTGATCGGCCAGCTGATCCGCCGCCTCAACGACGCGCTGGGCGCGAGTTCGATCATGGTCACCCACGACATCCACGAGTCGCTCGAGATCGTCGACTACGTGTACTTCGTCTCCGACGGGCGCATCGTCGCCCAGGGCACGCCCGACGAGATCCGCGCCTCCAGCGACCCCTTCGTGCACCAGTTCGTGCATGCCGAGGCCGACGGGCCGGTGCCTTTCCACTATCCGGCGGACCCGCTGGAAGCCAGCCTGCTGGGCGGGGTGGCTGGATGACCCGGGTGCTCGACCTGCTGCGCCGCATGGGCGCGCGCGTGATCGACGGCGTCTGGCGGCTGGGTTTCGCGGCGCGCTTCTTCATGCTGGTGCTGCTGTACTCCGGGCAGTCCTTCCGCCGGCTGCACCTGACCATACGCGAGATCTACTTCTCCGGCGTGCTGTCGCTGCTGATCATCCTGGTGTCCGGGCTGTTCGTCGGCCTGGTGCTCGGCCTGCAGGGCTACGAGACCTTGCAGCGCTATGGTTCGAGCGAGGCGCTCGGCGTGCTGGTGGCGCTGTCGCTTACCCGCGAGCTCGGCCCGGTGGTGGCCGGCCTGCTGTTCGCCAGCCGCGCCGGCTCCGCGGTGACCGCCGAGATCGGCCTGATGAAGACCACCGAACAGCTCAAGGCCATGGACATGATGGCGGTCAGCCCGCTGGCGCGCGTGGTGGCGCCGCGCTTCTGGGGCGGGGTGATCTCCATGCCCTTGCTCGCCGCGCTGTTCTCCGCCATGGGCATCTTCGGCGGCTGGCTGATCGGGGTGATGTTCATCGGCGTCGATGGCGGTGCCTTCTGGTCGCAGATGCAGGCGGCGGTGGATTTCCGCTACGACATCATGAACGGCGTCATCAAGAGCGTGGTGTTCGGCATCGCGGTGTCGCTGATCGCGGTGTTCGAGGGCTACGACTGCACGCCCACCGCCGAGGGCGTGTCGCGCGCCATCACGCGCACCGTGGTGAGTTCCGCGCTGGCCATCCTGGCGCTCGATTTCGTACTGACTTCTTTCATGTTCCGGGGTCAATCATGAGCCGTACCGTGCTCGACCTGTGGGTCGGCTTCTTCGTGGCGATCGGCTTCGCCGCGCTGCTCTTCCTGGCGATGAAGGTGGGCAATTTCGCCGGCTTCAACAACCTGCCCACCTACGTGATCGAAGCGCCCTTCGACAACATCGGCGGGCTCAAGGTGCGCGCGCCGGTCAAGAGCGCCGGGGTGGTGGTCGGCAGGGTGGCCGACATCCGCTTCGATCCGGAGCGCTACCGTGCGGTGGTAAGCTTGCGCGTCGAGACGCGCTACCCCTTCCCGCGCGACACCATCGCCACCATCCTCACCTCCGGCCTGCTCGGCGAGCAGTACGTCGGACTGGAGCCGGGCGGTGACATCGAGATGCTGGCCGATGGCGACGCCGTCCAGATCACCCAGTCGGCCGTCGTGCTCGAGAAGCTGATCGGCCAGTTCCTCTACAACCGTGCAGCCGAAACGCCGGCCAACTGAGCGCCCTGCCGGCTTCGGAGACCAACAATGACGACGCGCAAACCCGGCTCTTCGTTCCGTATCGCCGCACTGGCCTGCGGGGTGATCCTGGCAAGCGGCTGTGCGAGCACGCCGCGCAACCCGGACGATCCGCTGGAGGGCTATAACCGGGCGATGTTCGCCTTCAACGAGAACCTGGACAAGGCCTTGGTCAAGCCGGTCGCGCAGGCCTATGACTACGTGACGCCCAAGCCCGTGCAGACGGGTGTGGGCAACTTCTTCGGCAACCTAGCCGATCCGTGGATCGGGCTGAACAACATGCTGCAGGGCAAGCCGGCGGAGGCCTTCTCCGACTGGATGCGCTTCATGGTGAACTCGGTGTTCGGCATCTTCGGTTTGCTCGACATTGCCAGCGAAGCGCGCTTGCCCAAGCATGACGAGGACTTTGGCCAGACCCTGGCGGTATGGGGCGTGGGCGAGGGACCGTACTTCGTGGTGCCGTTCTTCGGGCCGCGCACGGTGCGCGACGCCGCGGTGCTGCCAGTTGACCTTGTCGGCGACAAGGTCTGGCGCGCCGGCCATGTGCCGACCCGTAATGCCATCAGGGTGCTGGACATCACCCATGCCCGCGCCACCTTGCTAGGTGCCGACCGCACGCTGGAAGAGAGTACCTTCGACAAGTACGCTTACCTGCGCGACTTCTACCTGCAGCAGCGTCGTTACAAGGTGCATGACGGGAACCCGCCGGTCGAGTACGAGGATTTCAACGGCGCCTCGCTTCCTGGGCAGTCCCCTCGCCTGGTCGATATGGCCGCCGTTGCCGCGATCGCGCGGCTGGAGCTGGTAGATCCCATGGCCGTCGGCGCCGTCGAAACGGCGCCCGTGCCCAACCACGAGTGAATCGACGATGAAGAAGCTTTTCCTTGGTTTCTGTCTGCTGTTGGGTGCGCTGCTGCCGGCCCACGCCGCGCTGACGCCGCCCGACCAGCTGGTGCGCACCGTGACCGACGATGTCCTGGAAATCGTCCGCCAGGATCAGGACATCCAGCGCGGCAATGCCGACAGGGCGATCGCCCTGGTCGAGGAGAAGGTGTTGCCGCACTTCAACTTCCGCCGCATGACCATGTTGGCGGTGGGGCGCGACTGGCGTCAGGCCACCCCGGAACAACAGGCGCGCCTGGTCGATTCTTTCCGTACTCTGCTGGTGCGCACCTACTCGAACGCCCTGACACAATACCGCGACCAGACCATCGACTTCCGCCCGCTGCGCGCCGCGCCGTCCGACACGACGGTGCAGGTTCGCACCGAGGTGCGTCAGTCCGGGGCGCAGCCCATCGCCATCGACTACGTCCTCGAGCGCACCGATGCCGGCTGGAAGGTGTTCGACGTCATCGTCGCCGGCGTCAGCCTGGTGACCAACTACCGCGGCACTTTCTCCCAGGAGATCCGCAGCAGCGGGATCGACGGCCTGATCGACGCCCTCGAACGCCGCAACGGCGAACTGGCTGGAAGCGCGGCGCGCTGATGATGAAGGTGGAGGGCGATCTGCTGCGCCTCGAGGGGCCCTTGACCATGGCTACCGCGGGCGCCTTGCTCGATGCCGGCCGCCGGCAGGTTGCCGCAGCCGACCGGGTGATCGACCTTAGTGCGGTCAGCACGGCCGACTCTGCGGCCCTGGCGCTGCTGTTCGACTGGCTGCGCACCGCGCGGGCGAACGGCCGTCGGCTGACGGTCCGCGGCCTGCCTGAAGGGCTGCGCAGCCTGGCAGCGCTGTACGGCGCCGAAGCGCTGCTGCCGCTGGAAGTCTGAGTCCGGCCCCGCATGTCCCTGCCCGCCATCCGAGTCGCCGGGGTCACCAAGCGCTACGGCGCGCTGCAGGCGCTTGCCGGCGTCGACCTCGAAGTCCACCAGGGCGAATTCTTCGGCCTGCTCGGCCCCAACGGCGCCGGCAAGACCACGCTGATCTCCTCGCTCGCCGGGCTGGTGCGACCCGACGGCGGCACGCTGGAAGTCATGGGTCACGACGTGGTCAGCGACTACCGCAACGCCCGCCGCGCGCTCGGCGTAGTGCCGCAGGAACTGGTCTTCGACCCCTTCTTCAGCGTGCGCGAGTTGCTTCGCATCCAGTCGGGCTACTTCGGCATCCGCGGCAACGACGACTGGATCGACGAGATCCTCGCCAGCCTGGATCTCACCGCCAAGGCCAACGTGAACATGCGCGCGCTCTCGGGCGGCATGAAGCGCCGGGTGCTGGTCGCCCAGGCGCTGGTGCATCGTCCGCCGGTGATCGTGCTCGACGAGCCCACCGCCGGGGTGGACGTCGAATTGCGCCAGGGGCTGTGGGCTTTCGTGCGCAAGCTCAACCGCGACGGGCACACTATCGTGCTCACCACCCACTATCTGGAAGAGGCGGAGACGCTCTGCGGGCGCATCGCCATGCTCAAGGCCGGCCGTGTGGTGGCGCTGGACACCACCGCCAACCTGCTCGACCGCTTCGCCACCCACTCGCTGCGCGCCAAGCTTGCGCAACCGCAGGCCGGCGTAGCGCTGGGCGGTACGCTGGCCGAGGATGGCTGGGTGGATTTCGTCTTCGACAGCTACGGCGACGTCGAGCCGCTGCTCGCGCGCCTGCGCGAGGCCGGTGCCGGCATGCAGGAGATGCAGCTCGGCGAACCCGACCTGGAGCGCGTGTTCGTGGAGGTCATGCACCGTGCGTGAGGCGCGCCTGGTCGGATTCCGTACCCTGCTGTACAAGGAGGTGCTGCGCTTCTGGAAGGTGAGCTTCCAGACCGTGGCCGCGCCGGTGCTCAACGCGGTGCTCTTCCTGCTGATCTTCTCGCACGTGCTCGACCGCCATGTCACGGTCTATGGCGACATCGCCTACACCACCTTCCTGGTGCCGGGCCTGATCATGATGTCGCTGCTGCAGAACGCCTTCGCCAACAGCTCGTCCTCGCTGATCCAGAGCAAGATCACCGGCAACATCATCTTCGTGCTGCTGCCGCCGCTCTCTTACCGAGAGTTCTACGCCGCCTACGTGATCGCCTCGGTGGCGCGCGGACTGTTCGTCGGCGTCGGCGTGCTGCTGGTGTCGCTGCCCTTCGTCGATCTGCCCTTCGCCCACCCGCTGTGGATCCTCGCCTTCGCGCTGATGGGCGGGGCCATCCTCGGTTCGCTGGGCATGATCGCCGGCATCTGGGCGGACAAGTTCGACCAGCTCGCCGCCTTCCAGAACTTCCTCATCCTGCCGCTGACCATGCTCTCCGGCGTGTTCTATTCGCTGCACTCCCTGCCGCAGCTGTGGCAGGACATCTCCCACGTCAACCCGTTCTTCTTCATGATCGACGGTTTCCGCTACGGCTTCTTCGGCCAGTCGGACGTCTCGCCATGGTTGAGCCTGGCGGTGGTGGGCGTATCCTTGCTCCTTCTCGCGGCCCTGACCCTGGCGATGCTCGCCCGGGGCTACAAGCTGCGGGCCTGATCCCATACAGAGAATCACCATGTTTCCAGCAGAAGAAATCGAGCGTCTGATCGAAGCAGGCATGGCCTGCGACTATGTGAACATCCAGGGCGACGACGGCGTGCACTTCACCGGCATCGTCGTCAGCGCAGCCTTCGAAGGCCTGCCGCGGGTGCGCCAGCACCAGGCGGTGTACGCCACCCTCGGCAAGTTGATGGGCAACGAGATCCACGCCCTGCAGCTGCAGACCTACACGCCGGCCAAGTGGGCCGAGGTGCGCAAGGATCTCGATCTCTGATGGACAAGCTGTTGATCGAAGGCGGCACCCGCCTCAGCGGTGAAGTCGCCATCTCCGGCGCCAAGAACGCCGCGCTGCCGCTGCTGTGCGCCGCGCTGCTCACCGCCGAGCCGGTGACCTTCACCAACGTGCCGCAGCTCAATGACATCGGTACGCTGCTCCGGCTGATCGCGCAGATGGGTGTGAAGGTGGAGCGCGACGCCGCCGCCGGCACGGTGACGCTGGACGCCGGCGCGCTCGACAACCCGGTGGCGCCCTACGAGCTGGTCAAGACCATGCGCGCCTCCATCCTGGTGCTCGGGCCGCTGGTGGCGCGTTGCGGCGAGGCGCGGGTGAGCCTGCCCGGCGGCTGCGCGATCGGCGCCCGCCCGGTGGATCAGCACATCAAGGGTCTGCAGGCGATGGGGGCCGACGTGCGGGTGGAGCACGGCTACGTGCATGCCACGGTGCCGCGCCTGAAAGGGGCCAGGCTGTTCACCGACATGGTCACCGTGACCGGCACCGAGAACCTGATGATGGCCGCCTGCCTGGCCGACGGCGAGACGGTGATCGAGAACGCCGCGCGCGAGCCCGAGGTGCTCGACCTGGCCAACTGCCTGATCGCCATGGGTGCGCGCATCACCGGCGCGGGCACCGACGTGATCCGCATCCGCGGCGTCGAACGCCTGTCCGGCACCACCCACCGCATCATGCCGGACCGCATCGAGACCGGCACCTACCTGTGCGCGGCCGCCGCCACCGGCGGCGAGATCCGCCTGACCAACACCTCGTCCTGCTACCTCGACGCGGTGATCGACAAGCTGATGGATGCCGGCTGCGAGATATCCTCGGAACGCGACGCAATCCATCTCAAGGCGCCGGAGCGCCTCACCGCGGTGAGCATCCGCACCGCCCCGTACCCGGCCTTTCCGACCGACATGCAGGCGCAGTTCATGGCGATCAACTGCGTGGCGGACGGCGCGGCGATGATCCGCGAGACCATCTTCGAGAACCGCTTCATGCACGCGGTCGAGCTGCAGCGCCTGGGCGCTGACATCCGCATCGACGGCAACACCGCGGTGGTGCAGGGTGTCGCCCGCCTGGAAGGCGCCACGGTGATGGCCACCGACCTGCGCGCCTCGGCCAGCCTGGTGATCGCCGGACTGGTCGCCGAGGGCGAGACCGTCATCGAGCGCATCTACCACCTCGACCGCGGCTACGAGCGTCTGGAAGACAAGCTCGCCGCGCTGGGCGCGCGGGTGCGCCGGCTCGCTTGAGCGCTGATATGCCCGCAGCCGCCACGCCGCGCGCGATCGTCGTCGGCGGCGGCCCAGCGGGCTTGATGGCCGCCGAGGTGCTGGCGGCCGGCGGCGTGGCGGTCGACTTGTATGAAGCCATGCCGACGGTGGGGCGCAAGTTCCTGCTCGCCGGGCGCGGCGGGCTCAATCTCACCCATTCCGAGGCGCCGGCGGATTTTCTCGCACGCTACGGCGAACGCCGCGCGCAGATCGAACCGCTGCTCGCCGCCTTCGGCCCACAGGGCTTGCGCGACTGGGCGCAGGGCCTGGGCGTGGACACCTTCGTCGGCTCCAGCGGGCGGGTCTTTCCGGTGGGCATGAAGGCCGCGCCCTTGCTGCGCGCCTGGCTGCACCGGCTGCGCGAGGCCGGGGTGCGCATCCATGTGCGCGAGCGCTGGCAGGGCTGGGACGAGCACGGTGCGCTGCTATTCGACGGCCCGGGCGGGCGTCATGCGGAGCTCGCCAGTGCGGTGGTGTATGCGCTGGGCGGCGGGAGCTGGGCGCGCTTCGGTGCGGATGCGCGCTGGATCGCACCCTTCACCGCGCGTGGCGTGCCGGTGGCGCCGCTGCGTCCGGCCAACTGCGGCTTCGATGTCGCCGGCGGCTGGTCGGCGCATCTGCTCGAGCGCCATGCCGGGCAGCCGCTCAAGAACATCGCGCTGTCCTTCGTCGATGCACAGGGCGAAACCCGTAGCCGCACCGGCGAGTGCCTGCTGACCCGCAGCGGCCTGGAAGGCAGCCTGATCTATGCGCTGTCGGCGCCGCTGCGCGACGCGCTCGCCGCCCGCGGTGCGCTCGAGATCCGCCTCGACCTGCTGCCGGCGCGCGAACCCGCCTGGATCGAGGCGCAGCTCGCCCGGCCGCGCGGCAGCCGCTCGATGGGCTCGCATCTGCAGGGCAAGCTGGGGTTGGGTGGCCTCAAGGCGGCGCTGCTGCACGAGGTGCTGGGTCGCCAGTTGCCGGCCTCTGCCGGCGAACTGGCCGCGGCGATCAAGGCGCTGCCGCTCACGCTTGCCGCCACCCGGCCGATCGACGAGGCGATCAGCACCGCGGGCGGGGTGGCGTTCGACGCTCTCGATGCGACGCTGATGCTGAAGGCTCAGCCGGGCCATTTCTGCGCCGGCGAAATGCTGGACTGGGAAGCGCCCACCGGCGGCTATCTGCTCACCGCCTGCTTTGCGCAGGGGGGGGTGGCGGGCCGGGGCGCGCTGGCCTGGCTGGCCCGGCGCGCCGCCTGAAAGACCTCAGGCCTCGGCGGCCGGCTGTTCGACCTCCATCACGCGGATGCGGATGGCCTTGCCGTCCGGGGTCATCCAGTCGATGCACTGCCCGCGCGACAGGCCAAGCAGCGCGCTGCCGGCGGGGGAGAATACCGACACCTTGCCGCCTTCCTGGCTGGCCTCGTGCGGATACACCAGGGTCAACGCGTAGTCCTTGCCACTCAATTCCTCGCAGAAACGCACCCGGCTGCCCATGGTGATGACATCGCCGGGCAGATCCTCCGCGTCGCGTACGTCGGCACGTGCCAGTTCGTCGCGCAGGCCGTCCAGGTCGCTGCGGCTGCGCGCGTTGGCAGCGTGCAGCAGGCCTTCCAGGCGGTCGAGGTCGGTCGAGGAAACGATGATTTCGGGCTTCATGGCAGGGTCTCGCTAGGGCTCCATCGGGTCGGGCGCAGGGCTGGAAAAAGAAAAAACGGCCGAACCGCCGCGCGCGGTTCAGCCGAGGCGTCAAGGCTAACAGAAGCCGTGCCGGGTTACAATGAGCGCCTTTTCGCATCGCCGAGGCGCTTTCGTGTCCAGCATCACCCTCGCCCTGTCCAAGGGCCGCATCTTCGAGGAGACCCTGCCGCTGCTCGCCGCGGCCGGTATCGAGCCGACCGACAACCCGGAAAGCTCGCGCAAGCTCATCATCGGCACCAACCGCCCGGATGTGCGCCTGGTGATCGTACGCGCGACCGACGTGCCGACCTATGTGCAGTACGGCGCGGCCGACCTGGGCATCGCCGGCAAGGATGTGCTGCTGGAGCATGGCGGCGCGGGGCTGTACCAGCCGCTGGACCTCAACATCGCGCGCTGCCGGCTGTGCGTGGCGGTGCCCAAGGGCTTCGACTACGCCGCGGCCAGCAAGCCGGGCGGGCGCATCCGCGTGGCGACCAAGTACATCAACAGCGCCAAGGCCCACTTCGCCGCCAAGGGCATGCATGTGGACCTGATCAAGCTCTACGGCTCCATGGAGCTGGCGCCGCTGGTCGGGCTGGCGGACGCCATCGTGGACCTGGTGTCCACCGGCGGCACGCTGCGCGCCAACAACCTGGAGGAGGTCGAGGACATCATGCCGATCAGCTCGCGCCTGGTCTGCAACCAGGCCTCCCTGAAGCTCAAGCGCGAACTCATCCAGCCGGTGCTGGATGCCTTTGCCGGAGCGGTCAAATGAGCGACGCCATCCGCAGGCTGGACGCCCGCGAACCCGAATTCCTGAGCACGCTCGACGCCTTGCTGGCCTTCGAGTCCGAGGCCGACGAGCGCATCGATGCGGCGGTCACCGAGATCCTGCGCGCGGTGCGTGGCACCGGCGACGCGGCGGTGATCGAGTACACCCGCCGCTTCGACCACCTGGATGTCGGCTCGATGGCCGAACTGGAACTGCCGCACGCCGAGCTCAAGGCCGCGCTCGACGGGCTCACCGTCGAGCAGCGCGAGGCCCTGCGCATCGCCGCCGACCGCGTGCGCCAGTACCACGAGCGCCAGAAAATCGACTCCTGGTCCTACCAGGAGGCCGACGGCAGCCGGCTCGGCCAGCAGGTCACCGCGCTCGACCGTGTGGGCCTCTACGTGCCGGGCGGGCGCGCCTCCTATCCCAGCTCGGTGCTGATGAATGCCATTCCGGCCAAGGTGGCCGGGGTGGGCGAACTGATCATGGTGGTGCCCACCCCGCGCGGCGAAAGGAATTCCCTGGTACTGGCCGCGGCGGCGATCGCCGGGGTGGACCGGGTGTTTACCATCGGCGGCGCGCAGGCGGTGGCCGCGCTGGCCTACGGCACCCAGACCATTCCCCAGGTGGACAAGATCGTCGGCCCGGGCAACGCCTACGTGGCCGAGGCCAAGCGCCGGGTCTTCGGCACGGTGGGCATCGACATGGTGGCCGGCCCCTCCGAGGTGCTGATCATCTCCGACGGCAGCGGCAATCCGGATTGGGTGGCGATGGATCTCTTCGCCCAGGCCGAGCACGACGAGCTGGCCCAGTCCATCCTGCTGTGCACCGACGCGGCCTTCATCGACGCGGTGGCCGCTTCCATCGATCGCCTGCTGCCGACCATGCCGCGGCACGAGATCATCGCCAAGTCGCTGGCCAATCGCGGTGCGCTGATCCGGGTGGACAACCTCGACCAGGCCTGCGCGATCGCCAACCGCATCGCGCCCGAACACCTCGAACTGTCGCTCGCCGAGCCCGAGCCGTGGGTGGCGAAGATCCGCCACGCCGGCGCGATCTTCGTCGGCCACCACTCGGTCGAGGCGCTGGGCGACTACTGCGCCGGCCCCAACCACGTGCTGCCGACCATGCGCAGCGCGCGCTTCTCCTCGCCGTTGGGGGTGTACGACTTCCAGAAGCGCACCAGCATCGTGCATATCTCGGAAGCCGGCGCGCAGACGCTGGGCAAGGTGGCTTCCATCCTCGCGCATGGCGAAGGGCTGCAGGCCCACGCGCGCTCCGCGGAGATGCGCCTCAAGAGCTCTTGAATGTCCGGATCGCGGCCAAGGCCGCTCCTACAGTGAAACGGTCACCGGCCGCATGTAGGAGCGGGCTTGCCCGCGGTCAACTCGGCGTTTAGCCCAGCAATTCGCCCAGTACCCGCACCAACTGGCCGCACTGCGCGTCGGTACCCACCGTGATGCGCAGGAACTGGTCGATGCGCGGCGCCTTGAAGTGGCGTACCAGCACCGCGCGGTTGCGCAGCGCCAGGGCGAGTTCGCCGGCGTCGTGCTGCGGATGGCGGGCAAAGACGAAGTTGGCCGCCGACGGCAGCACTTCGAAGCCCAGCCCGGCAAGGTCCGCGCTCAATTGCTCGCGGGTGGCGATCACCCGGCGACAGCTCTCGCGGAAATGCGGTTCGTCCTCCACCGAGGCCACCGCCCCGGCAATCGCCATGCGGTCCAGCGGATAGGAGTTGAAGCTGTTCTTGACCCGCTCGAGGCCGGCGATCAGGTCCGGGTGGCCAAGCGCATAGCCCACGCGCAGGCCGGCCAGCGAGCGGCTCTTGGAGAAGGTCTGCACCACCAGCAGGTTGGGGTAGCGGTTGATCAGCGCGATCGCGCTCTCTCCGCCGAAATCCACGTAGGCCTCGTCGACCACGACGACCGCTTCCGGATTGCCGGCGACGATGCGCTCGATCTCGGCGAGCGGCAGCGGCCGGCCGGTCGGCGCGTTGGGATTGGCGATGATGATGCCGCCAGCGCGCTCGTCGCCCTGCGGCAGGTAGTCGTCCGCCCGGATCGCGTAGTGATCGTCCAGCGGAATCAGGCGGTGCGCGATGCCGTACAGCCCGCAATACACCGGGTAGAAGCTGTAGGTGATGTCGGCGAACCACAGCGGGCGTTCATGGCGCAGCAGGGCGTGGAAGGCGTGTGCCAGCACTTCGTCCGAGCCGTTGCCGACGAAGACCTGCTGCGGCTCCAGCGAGAAGCGTGCGGCCAGTGCGGCCTTCAGGCGGTCGGCATTGGGGTCCGGGTACAGGCGCAGGCTGTCGGTCACCTCCATGCGGATGGCCTGCAGCGCCTTGGGCGAGGGGCCGTAGGGATGCTCGTTGGTGTTGAGCTTGACCAGGTTGTCGATCTTGGGCTGTTCGCCCGGCACGTAGGGGGTCAGGCCGTGAACCACGGCGCTCCAGTAGCGGCTCATCTCTAGGGTACAGCTCGTTGGGGACTGTCTGCCCTGCCTGTTGCAGCAGGATTGTGCGGCGATGGTATCATGGCCGCTCCTCATTTCCCTTGTGCCAAGCACTGCGCCATGCGGCAAGCCGACGTCACCCGCAACACCCTCGAAACCCGCATCGCGGTCAGCATCGACCTGGACGGTACCGGCAAGGCCGAACTGGCCACCGGCGTGCCCTTCCTCGATCACATGCTCGACCAGATCGCCCGCCACGGAGCGATCGACCTGACGGTGAAGGCGGAGGGTGATACGCATATCGACGACCACCACACGGTGGAAGACGTCGGTATCACCCTGGGGCAGGCCTTTGCCAGCGCGCTGGGCGACAAGAAGGGCATCCGCCGCTACGGCCACGCCTACGTGCCGCTGGACGAGGCGCTGTCGCGCGTGGTGGTGGACTTCTCCGGCCGTCCGGGGCTGCATTACTTCGTCGATTACACCCGCGCACGGATCGGCAGCTTCGATGTGGATCTGGCGCGTGAGTTCTTCCAGGGTTTCGTCAATCACGCCGGCGTGACCCTGCACATCGACAACCTGCGTGGTGACAACGCCCACCACCAGTGCGAGACCATCTTCAAGGCCTTCGGCCGCGCGCTGCGCATGGCCGCCGAGCGCGACGAGCGGGCGGCCGGTGCCATTCCCTCCACCAAGGGCGCGCTCTGACGCCAGTCCGAATTCACCAGCAAGCGAGAATCCTGTGATGACCAAAGTGGCCATCATCGACTACGGCATGGGCAACCTGCGTTCGGTTGCCAAGGCGGTCGAGCACGTGGCCGGCGGCGAATCCGTTGCCGTGACCTGCGATCCGGACGTGGTGCGGCGAGCCGACCGGGTGGTGTTCCCGGGGCAGGGGGCGATGCCCGACTGCATGCGCGAACTCGAGCGCCGCGGCCTGCGTGCGGCGGTGCTGGAGGCGGCCGAGACCAAGCCTTTCCTCGGTATCTGTATCGGTCAGCAGATGCTCTTCGCCCACAGCGAGGAGGGCGACGTGCCCGGCCTGGGCATCCTGCCCGGCGAGGTCGTGCGCTTCGACGAGGCGCGGATGGTCGGCGCCGACGGGGTCCGCCTGAAGGTGCCGCACATGGGCTGGAACGAGGTCTGGCAGTCCGCGCCGCATGCCTTGTGGGAAGGTATCCCGGACGGCGAGCGCTTCTACTTCGTGCACAGCTATTACGTCGCCCCGGCCGACCGCGCCCTGGTCGCGGCCGAAACCGACTATGGCCTGCGCTTTACCAGTGCGGTGGCGCGGGCTAATATCTTCGCGGTCCAGTTCCATCCGGAAAAGAGTGCCGCGTCGGGCTTGCAGTTGTTGTCCAATTTCATCCGCTGGGCGCCCTGAACGCCGAGGCTTCCGCCCGCTGCGCTCCTTCCTGCCACTACGACGAATTCCTATCCCGGTATGCTGCTCATTCCCGCCATCGACCTCAAGGACGGCCATTGCGTACGCCTCAAGCAGGGCGAAATGGACGACGCCACGGTGTTTTCCGAACAACCGGCCGCGATGGCCCGCCACTGGATCGACCAGGGCGCGCGTCGCCTGCACCTGGTTGACCTCAATGGCGCGTTTGCCGGCAAACCCAAGAACGAAGCGGCCATCCGCGCGATCTGCGACGAAGTCGGCGACGACATTCCGGTGCAGCTCGGCGGCGGTATCCGCGACCTCGACACCATCGAGCGTTATCTCGACAACGGCATCTCCTATGTGATCATCGGCACTGCCGCGGTGAAGAACCCCGGTTTCCTGCACGACGCCTGTGGCGCCTTCCCCGGCCACATCATCGTCGGCCTCGATGCCAAGGACGGCAAGGTGGCGGTCGATGGATGGTCCAAGATGACCGGCCACGACGTGGTCGACCTGGCCAAGAAGTACGAGGACTACGGCGTCGAGGCGGTGATCTACACCGATATCGGCCGCGACGGCATGCTGTCCGGCGTCAATATCGAAGCCACCGTGCGCCTGGCGCAGGCCCTGCGCATTCCGGTGATCGCCAGCGGCGGCATCGCCAGCCTGGTGGACATCGACGCCCTGTGCGCGGTGGAGTCCGAAGGAGTGGCCGGGGCAATCACCGGCCGGGCGATCTACGAAGGCACGCTGGACTTTGCCGCCGCCCAGGCGCGGGCCGACACGCTGAACGGCGGCGCTGCCTGATGCTCGCCAAGCGCATCATCCCCTGCCTGGACGTCAATGCCGGGCGCGTGGTCAAGGGCGTGAATTTCGTCGAGCTGCGCGATGCCGGCGATCCGGTGGAAATTGCGCGACGCTACGACGAGCAGGGCGCGGACGAGATCACCTTCCTGGACATCACCGCCAGCTCCGACGCGCGCGACATCATCCTGCACGTGGTCGAGCAGGTGGCCGAGCAGGTCTTCATTCCGCTCACCGTCGGTGGTGGCGTGCGTACCGTCGATGATGTGCGCCGCCTGCTCAATGCCGGTGCCGACAAGGTCAGCATCAACACCGCGGCGGTGAACAACCCGCAGATCGTCGCCGACGCCAGCGGCAAGGTCGGCAGCCAGTGCATCGTGGTGGCGATCGACGCCAAGCAGACCGCGCCGGGCAAGTGGGAGGTGTTCACCCACGGCGGGCGCAACAATACAGGCCTGGACGCCATCGAATGGGCCAAGAAGGTGGAGTCGCTGGGCGCCGGCGAGATCCTGCTGACCAGCATGGATCGCGACGGCACCAAGATCGGTTTCGACCTCGGTCTGACCCGTGCGGTGTCGGACGCGGTGCGCGTTCCGGTGATCGCCAGTGGCGGCGTCGGCTCGCTCGAACACCTGGTCGACGGGGTCACCGAGGGGCGTGCGGACGCGGTGCTGGCCGCCAGCATCTTCCATTTCGGACAACACACGGTGCGCGAAGCCAAGGAGCTGATGCGCAGCCGGGGCATCGAGGTACGACTGTGAGCGCAGCCAACGCACGGTGGCTCAACGAGGTGCAATGGGACGAGCACGGCCTGGTGCCGGTGATCGCCCAGGAGGCGGGCAGCGGCGACGTGCTGATGTTCGCCTGGATGAATCGCGAAGCCTTGCAGCGCACCGCGGAGACCGGTGAGGCCGTCTACTGGTCGCGCTCGCGCCGCAAGCTCTGGCACAAGGGCGAGGAATCCGGCCATGTACAGAAGGTGGTCGAGATCCGCGTCGACTGCGACAATGACGTCGTGCTGCTGAAGGTGGAGCAGCAGGGCGGCATCGCCTGTCACACCGGGCGTCACAGCTGTTTCTTCCAGAAGTATCTCGCCGAGGGGCGCTGGGAAGTCGTCGAACCCGTCGTCAAGGACCCGCAGGAGATCTACAAGTGATCGACATCGAAGTGCTGCATCGCGTGGCGGCCACCCTGGCCGAACGCAAGAAGGCCGACCCGGACTCTTCCTACGTCTCCAGTCTGTACACCAAGGGCACCGACGCGATCTGCAAGAAGGTGGCCGAGGAGGCGGCGGAAACCATCATGGCCGCCAAGGACAAGGACATGCTCCACCTGGTGTGGGAGGTGACCGACCTGTGGTTCCACTCCATGGTGCTGCTGGCGCACCACGGCCTGTCGGTGGATGACGTGCTCGCCGAATTCCGCCGCCGCGAAGGCGTGTCGGGCATCGACGAGAAGAAGTCCCGCACCGCGGTCTGAGGGCCGGGCGATGAGCGACTGCATTTTCTGCCGCATCGTCAGCGGCGAGATTCCGGCGAAGAAGATCTACGAGGACGACCTCGTGGTCGCCTTCCATGACATCAATCCGATCGCGCCGGTGCATTTCCTGGTGATTCCGAAGGTGCATGTGGCGTCGATGGCCGAGCTCACCGACGAGCACGAGGCGGTGATGGGGCGGGTGATGACCGTCGCCGGCCGACTTGCGCGGGAACAAGGCGCGACCGACGGGTTCAGAACTATTATCAACACCGGCAGGGTGGGCAGGCAGGAGGTGTATCATCTGCACGTTCACATCCTCGGTGGGCCGGAAGTCCTTCCGGCAATGTTGAAGCGTTAAGGAGAGCGGTATGGGTTCATTCAGCATCTGGCACTGGCTCATCGTGCTGGTCATTGTCCTGCTGGTATTCGGCACCAAGAAGCTGCGTAACATCGGCCAGGATCTGGGGGGCGCGGTGAAGGGCTTCAAGGACGGCATGAAGGAAGCCGAGGGCTCCGCCGAAGAGGGCAAGCCGCAGCAGAAAATCGCCGAAGGCCAGGTGATCGACGCCGAGGCCAAGGAAAAGGTCGAGAAAGCGGGTTCCTGAAGTCCGCAATCCGCGCGATCGACAAGGGGCGCCGCGCCAGTGCGCCCCTTCCTTTTGGGTTCGGGGAACCCGCCTGATGGCTGACAACAGGCTCTAGCACATGTTCGATTTTGGTTTTTCCGAGTTGCTGCTGATCGCCGTGGTCGCGCTGATCGTGGTAGGTCCGGAGCGTTTGCCGAAGGTGGCCCGCACCGCCGGGCACCTGCTCGGGCGCCTGCAGCGCTATGTGGGCGACGTGAAGTCCGACATCCAGCGCGAGATGCAGCTCGAGGATCTGAAGAAGCTCCAGCAGCAGGTGGAGCAGCAGGCCCGGGATCTCGAGGGCTCGATTCGCGGCCAGATGAACAACGTGGAGGCGGATCTCAACAAGACGGCGGCAGAAGTCTCAGAGGCCGTTGCGGTGAGCGCGAAACCGTCCGCGGCCGACGAGCCCGCTCCGCCGGCCAGCGGCAGCGCCCTGCTCGCGGCCGATGCGGTGCCTGAACGAAAGCAGCAGGAAGGCGAGGCTGACGCGCCGCAGGAAGACGCGACACCCAGCCCGCAACTCGAACTCGGACTCGACCCGGCGGCCTCGGCCTCCCGTCAGCCCGCGGAGAAGGCATGAGCACGGCAACCCAGGAAACCTTCATCTCCCATCTGGTCGAGTTGCGCGACCGCCTGCTGCGGGCGGTCGTTGCGGTGATCGTCGTGTTCGTCTGCCTGATGCCCTGGGCCGGCGACATCTACGACCTGCTGGCGCTGCCGATGATGAATACCCTGCCGGAAGGGACCAACATGATCGCCACCGGGGTGGTGACGCCCTTCTTCGTGCCGGTCAAGGTCACCCTGATGGTGTCCTTCGTCATCGCCCTGCCGATCGTGCTCTACCAAGCCTGGTCCTTCATCGCGCCGGGTCTCTATGCGCACGAGCGGCGCATGGCCATTCCGCTGGTGCTCGGCACCACGCTGCTGTTCCTCATCGGCATGGCGTTCTGCTACTTCTTCGTGTTCGGCATGGTGTTCTCGTTCATTGCCGAGTTCGCGCCGAAGAGCATCGTGCCTGCGCCGGACATCGAGCAGTACCTGTCCTTCGTGATGACGCTGTTCCTCGCCTTCGGCCTGACCTTCGAGGTGCCGGTGGTGGTCGTGGTGCTGGCACGGGCCGGGATCGTCAGCATCGAGAAACTCAGGGAGGCGCGCCCGTACGTGATCGTCGGCGCCTTCGTGATCGCCGCGATCGTCACCCCGCCCGACGTCATTTCGCAACTGCTGCTGGCGATACCGATGTGCCTGCTCTACGAGTTCGGCATCATGCTGGCGAAGATGGTCCGCAAACCCGCGGTGCCCGCGGTCTACGAGCCGCCGAGCGAAGATGAGATGGACCGCGAACTCGACCGCATCGAGGCTTCGGAGCGCAGCGACGGCAAGTGAGGCTTGCACGGCGGTGCGCTCCGCGCGGAGCGCGCTGTGGGCCTCCGGGCGCATCGCGGCTTCATCGATGAAGGCTCAGCCAGTCCTTGCCTGAGGGCAGGCGAGAAGATCCGTCGGGCAGCCGGCTGGCCGGCGGCGCCCGCAGCCCTGTCCATTCAAGCTTGAAACGTCGTCGCCGCCCTGCGCAGCGCACCTTGGTCATGGCGCGCGTGCGTCGTGACTACATCACGGATGCTCAGTTGCGAGCCGGGGTCGGGCGGCGGCCCACTTCCACGTCGAGGTCCAGTTCGCTGTTCGCCCGCCGTACGCGGAAGCGGGCGACGTTGCCGGGCGGCAGCGCGGCGACCATCTCGAGCATGCTCTTGGTGTCCCGCACGTTGCGTCCATCGACGCCGATCAGCACGTCGCCCGGACGGATGCCCGCGCGTTCGGCGGGGCTGCCGCGCAGCACGCCGGCGATCAGGGCGCCGGACGGATCGGTGAGCCCGAAGGATTCCGCCAGCTCCGGGGTGATCTCCTGGATCTCGACGCCGACCCAGCCGCGCGTGACCTGCCCGGAGGTGACGATCTGCTCGAGCACGTTTCGGGCGAGAGACACCGGGATGGCGAAACCGATCCCGAGGGATCCGCCGGACCGTGAGTAGATCGCGGTATTGATGCCGACGAGATTGCCGGCGCTGTCGACCAGGGCGCCGCCCGAGTTGCCCGGGTTGATCGCCGCGTCGGTCTGGATGTAGTTTTCGAAGGTGTTGATGCCCAGGTGGGTACGGCCGAGCGCCGAGATGATGCCCATGGTCACGGTCTGGCCGACGCCGAAGGGGTTGCCGATCGCCAGCACGACATCGCCAACGTTCAGCGAATCGGCCTGTGCGAAGGTGATCACCGGGAACTGCGCATCGGTCTGCAACTTGAGTACCGCAAGATCGGTTTCCGGGTCCCGGCCCACGAGGCGTGCGGGGAACTTGCGCCCGTCGTTGAGCGCCACCTCGATCTCGTCGGCGGCCTCGATCACGTGGTTGTTGGTCAGCACGAATCCGTCCGGGCTGACGATGACCCCCGAACCCAGGCCCGCAGCGCGCTGACGCGGGGAGGAATCCGGGCGCTCGCCGAAGAAATGACGGAAGACGGGGTCGTCGAACAGCGGGTGGCGCTGGGTGCGCACTTCCTTGCTGGTGAAAATGTGGACCACCGCCGGCATCGAGCGCTGGGCAGCCTGCGCGTACGAGCCCGGCGCGTTGGCGGGTAGCGGGTCGCCATTGTCCCCGCTGCCCCCCGGCGCTTCGAAAATCGCCACCACAGACGACGGCGTGGCGCCGCGCAGCCACTCTGGCTTGAGGGTGCTGACCACGAACAGGACGGCGACGCTGATCGTCACGGCCTGCGAGAAGATGAGCCAGAGGCGGCGCATAATGTGCTTTTGCGACGGTTGGCCGGAGCGGCCGCCGAAGGGGTGGAACGAAACGATGGACGGAGGCAGGATGCAACTCAGTGCGCTGCGAACACACCTTGACGAATTGCTTGAAGTCTCGCGCTTACGGGATTATTGCCCAAACGGCCTGCAAGTGGAAGGACGCCCCGAGGTGAGGCGGGTGCTGTGCGGCGTGACCGCCAGCCAGGCACTTCTCGACCGGGCGGTGGCCGGCGCGTTCGACGCGATCCTGGTGCATCACGGCTATTTCTGGAAGGGTGAGGATGGCCGCGTGACAGGTATCCGCCGCCAGCGCCTGGCGACCCTTCTGACCCATGACATCAGCCTGCTGGCCTACCATCTTCCGCTGGACGTCCATCCCGAACTCGGCAACAACGCCCAACTCGGCCGGCTGATGGGGTGGCGTGCGGATGGGCGCTTCGCCGACCAGGATCTCGGTTGGCTGGGGGTCTTGCCGCAGCCCGAACCGGCTTCCCGGATCGCACGGTCGATCGCTGCGCGCCTCGGACGCGACCCCCTGCTGGTGGGCGACGGCGAGCGCATGGTGCGTCGCGTGGCATGGTGCACCGGCGGCGCCCAGGGCTATTTCGAGCAGGCGATCCTGGCCGGGGCCGACCTCTATGTCTCGGGCGAGATCTCCGAGCAGACCGTGCATCTTGCGCGCGAATCCGGTGTGCCTTACCTGGCCGCCGGCCATCACGCGACCGAACGCTACGGCGCCCGCGCGCTGGCGCGCTACCTCGTCGACACGCTTGGCCTGGAGGCCGAATTCGTCGATATCGACAATCCTGTCTGAGCCTGCCCGCCACGCGCGGACCTGGCGTGATCAGCCGGCGGCGTCGGCGCCGGGCGCGCGGTAGCGCCCGAGCTGGACCTCCAGCACCGAGGCCAGCATCAGAAGTTCATCGACCACGCTCAGCGGGAATCCCTGGCGGGTGCCTTCGCGGTTGTCACGCAGCAGCTTCTCCAGGTAGGCCTGGCATTCGACGGTGCGCCAGGTGCGGACCAGCGTGTCGACCACGTGGGGCATGTCCTCGACGTGATGGGTGGCCAGGCGCGCCTCGTCGTAGTTGTCCCAGGTGACCGTCTTGACGTTGAAGGTCTTGTTGAGCTGGCGCGACAGCCCGTCGAACTCGGCGCGCATGCCGGCAGCACGGTAGACGTCCAGCAGCTTCAGCCAGGGCTGTACCGCCTGTTGCGGATTGCCGCGGATGAACTCGGCGAGGGTCTCGGCGGCGCCCTGGACGCGGCCGAAGCTCATCATGATCTCGGCCAGTTCCACTGCGGATTCATGTTCCTCGATGTTCTCGTCCTCGACGGCGATCGGTGCGACCGACGGGGCCGCCCACTCGTAGGACGGTGTCGGTGGCGCTTCTTCCGTGGGCGGGCGGTCGAGCTGAATCGCGCCGCGCGAGGGCTCCAGGCCGCTGGCCGCGCGGGCCTCCTCGGGCCACACGCCCGCGGCGGGCTGGGTTGTTGTCGATAGCGAGGCCGCGCGCGCTGCGGCCGCATCGCGACGCCGGCGATCCAGCGCCTGAAGTCCCAGGATGGCGGCGACGATGCCGGCGAACAGGGCGAGATAGAGCGGCCAGTCGCTCCTTGGCGCAGTGCTTGCCGGTACATTGGCCTCGATCGCCGGGGCCGCGGGCTGCTGTGCCGGCGGAGCGGGCGTGGCTTGGGCCGGCATTGCCGCGTCGAGACGGTTTGCGCGGTCGATGAGTTCGGCCTGGATGCGTTCGAGCTCGCGGATGCGTTCGAGCAGATCGACCTGAGCCTGGATGCTGCGGTCGATGGCCGCAACCAGCTGGCGCTCGCGGGCGCCGGAGTCGGCGCTGGCATCGTAGCGCGGGCCGGCAGGCGCGTCCGCTGTCGCGTCCTCCGCAACATCGACGACCAGCCGGTCCTCCCGCGGCGCACTGGGCGGTGGCGTCGCGGCGGGGCGGCGTGGCGCAGCAGGCGTCATCTGGGCGGGCTTCCGTTCCGCGGTGCGCGCGGGGCTGCCTGAGCCTGCCGTCGCGGGGGCGCTCACGCGGGCCGGATCGGGCACCAGCAGCTCGGTGCCCGGGGGGAGCGCTCGGGCGCGTGAATCGCGGTCGGGGAACAGTGTGGGGTTGGCGCGGGCGGCGTCGGCGACGAAGCGCTCTCGAATCGCCGGCTCATGCGGATAGAGCGCCGCCGCGAGGCTTTCGAGGGATTCGCCGGGTGCCGTCGTCCAGGTCTGGTGGCGCGCCGCCTGAGCGGGCTGCGGTGCCGGAGAGGGGGTGCGGGAGGGCTGGGCTTTCGCAGCCGCGGGCGACGGGGCCGCCGCCGCATCCGCCTGCAGTGTCGGGAGCGCCACCGGAAAAGGGAGCAGCAGGGTGTATTCGCGGCGCAGCCGCGAGGCGCAGACGTTGTCTATCCCGAGACGCAGAACCGGCTCGTTGACCGGGGTCGGGGCGCTTATGGTGATGATCTTGTCGCCGCGCGAGGATGTGGAGATCCGTGCGCGGGTGACCCATGGTCCTGCGTCCGCCGCACCGGGGGCGATGCGCAGGCATTCGCCCGCTTCTTCGAGTCTGCCCGCGCCGAGCTGCAGATCGACCCGCAGCGGTTCGCCAAGCGCCGACAGCGACAGCACCTCTCCGAGCGCGACCGCGTGTACCGTGGGCGACGCCGGGAGCAGCGTGAATGCCGCGGCGAGCGGAAGGAGGATTGGCGTCAGCTTGTTCTTGGTCTTGGTCATTGTCCGCATCGCGGGTTGCTGAGCGGCACCGGGCGGTGGCGATGCCGATATTGTCGGCCATTCTAGTGGCTGTCGCGGGGCTTCGCATCCGGGCGTGTGCATAATTTCACTGCTTTCGCATCCTCCGCCCGCCTCTCGGACCGGACGGCCATCCGTCACGCGCGCCGAAATCGCGGTAAGATCGTCGGCACCATACGTTACCGTACGTGAAGCATGCCGCTTTCTGCCCCCAAATCCCCGCGGCAGCGGGTCCATACACGGCGTATCGAGGTCGAGGGTTTCCGCCGCGACGACGGCTTGCTGGAGCTCGAGGCCTGTCTGCGCGACGTGAAGGATCTCGACTATCCGATCGCCTCGGGCGTCCGTCGGGCCGGCGATCCGGTGCACGAGATGCGCGTGCGGATCACCATCGATGCCGCCTTCAACATTCTCGATGCCGAGGCGTGCTCCGACTGGGTGCCGTACCCGGGCGGGTGCGACACCATCGGGCCGGCCTACCGGCAACTGATCGGCCTGAACCTCGTGCGTGGCTTTCGCCGGACCGTGGGCGAGATGTTCGCCGATGTGCGGGGCTGCTCGCATGTCACCGAGCTCTTGCTGAGCCTGCCCACCGCGGCGATCCAGACCTTCGCCACCTTTCGTCGCGACAACGAGGACAACGGCGAGAAGCCTTTTCAGCTCGACCGCTGCCACGCGCTGGACACCGGCAGCGAAACGGTGCGCCGCTACTATCCGAAGTGGTACCGCACGCCGGGGGGCGGGGGCTGACGGCAGGGGCCTCGTCCGTCTCTGTGCTGCACTGCGGGCAAGGTCCGGTTGCACTGCGCAAATCCGGTTATAATCCTGCGGTCCTGCCGTGCGTCCGGATGTTTTTTGGCGTGCGCGGAGGGGCCGGGGCCGGCCATCGGCGGTCGCTCCGCAAGCGGTGTCTGCGCCGGGCGAGGGAGGCTGGCGCGCATCGTGGAGCCTCGCTCCGAAACGACCCATCAACCTGTTCGCGGGCGTGTTCGCTTCGCGACTTCGATCGAAGGGCAATCATGAAGATTCATGAGTATCAGGCAAAAGAACTGCTGAGGAAGTACGGCGTGGTGACGCCGCGCGGCAAGGCGTGTTTCAGCGTCGATGAAGCAGTCGCAGCAGCCGAAGAGCTGGGCGGCAAGATCTGGGTGGTGAAGGCCCAGATTCACGCCGGTGGGCGTGGCAAGGGCGGCGGCGTGAAGCTCGCCCGCTCCATGGACGAAGTGCGTCAGCTGGCCGGCGAGATCCTCGGCATGCAGCTGGTGACCCACCAGACCGGCCCCGAGGGCCAGAAGGTGCGTCGTCTGCTGATCGAGGAAGGCGCCGACATCAAGAAGGAATACTACGTTGCGGCGCTGACCGACCGTGCGACCCAGAAGGTGGCGATGATGGCCTCCTCCGAGGGCGGCATGGACATCGAGGAAGTCGCGCACAACACCCCCGAGAAGATCATCAAGGTGTTCGTCGATCCGCTGGTCGGCCTCACCGACGCGCAGGCCACCGAGCTGGCCCAGGGCATCGGCGTTCCCGAAGGCTCCATGGCCCAGGCGGTCGACACGCTGAAGAAGCTGTACACCTGCTACATGGAAACCGATGCCTCGCTGGCCGAGATCAACCCACTGATCCTCGAAGGCAACGGCAACATCAAGGCGCTGGACGCCAAGTTCAACTTCGACTCCAACGCCCTCTACCGTCACCCGGAAATCGTCGAGTACCGCGACCTGGACGAAGAGGATGCCGACGAGATCGAAGCCTCCAAGTTCGACCTGGCCTACATCAGCCTGGACGGCAACATCGGCTGCCTGGTGAACGGTGCCGGCCTGGCCATGGCCACCATGGACACCATCAAGCTGTTCGGCGCCGAGCCGGCCAACTTCCTGGACGTGGGCGGCGGTGCGACCACCGAGAAGGTCACCGAAGCCTTCAAGATCATGCTCAAGAACCCCAAGGTCAAGGGCATCCTGGTGAACATCTTCGGCGGCATCATGCGCTGCGACACCATCGCCACCGGCGTGGTCGCGGCCGCGCGCGAAGTGCATCTCTCCGTCCCGCTCGTGGTGCGCATGAAGGGCACCAACGAAGACCTCGGCAAGAAAATCCTCGCCGAGTCGGGCCTGCCGATCATCTCCGCCGACACCATGGCGGAAGCCGCGACCAAGATCGTCGCCGCTGTTCAGTAAGGAGAGTTGCGAATGTCCATCCTGATCAACAAAGACACCAAGGTCATCACCCAGGGCATCACCGGGAAGACCGGCCAGTTCCACACCGAGAAGTGCCAGGAGTACGCCAACGGCAAGAACTGCTTCGTTGCCGGCGTGAACCCCAAGAAGGCCGGTGAGAGCATCTTCAACATCCCCATCTACGCCTCCGTCAAGGAAGCGGCTGCGGAAACCGGCGCCACCGTGTCGGTGATCTACGTGCCGCCCGCCGGCGCCGCTGCGGCGATCTGGGAAGCCTGCGAGGCCGACCTCGACCTGGCGATCTGCATCACCGAAGGCATTCCGGTGCGCGACATGCTGGAAGTGCGCAACAAGATGAAGCAGAAGGTTGCCAAGGGCGGCAAGGAAACCTTGCTGCTGGGCCCCAACTGCCCCGGCCTGATCACGCCCGACGAGATCAAGATCGGCATCATGCCCGGCCACATCCACAAGAAGGGCCGCATCGGCGTGGTGTCGCGTTCCGGCACCCTGACCTATGAAGCCGTGGCGCAGCTGACCGAGATCGGCCTGGGCCAGTCTTCCGCGGTCGGTATCGGCGGCGACCCGATCAACGGTCTGAAGCACATCGACGTGATGCGCATGTTCAACGACGATCCGGACACCGACGCGGTGATCATGATCGGCGAGATCGGCGGTCCGGACGAAGCCGAAGCCGCGCTGTGGTGCAAGGACAACATGAAGAAGCCGGTGGTCGGCTTCATCGCCGGTGTCACCGCTCCGGCCGGCAAGCGCATGGGCCACGCCGGTGCGCTGATCTCCGGTGGCGCGGACACCGCCGATGCCAAGCTCGCCATCATGGAAGAGTGCGGTTTCAAGGTGACCCGCAACCCGTCCGAGATGGGCAAGCTGCTCAAGGCCATGCTCTGATCGGTCGAGAGCGATCCGCACGAAAAGCGCCGGCTGGTCCGGCGCTTTTTCTTTTTCGCAGGCAATGCCGTTTCTCCCAAGGGACAGCGCCTGCGGCACGCTGCTAGAATGCTCCGATCCCCGCAGCGGCCGGTGCTGCAGGGGTCTTGCGAGAGGAGCCGGGTTGCCGGGAGTGCCGGATGCAAGCTTCGTCCCTTGCCGTGCGCTGGGCTGCGCTCAGTGACATCGGTCTGCAGCGAGCACGCAACGAGGATGCCTTCCTCGTCGTGCCCGAGCGCTCGTACGCGGTCTTGTCCGACGGGATGGGTGGGCATCGGGGTGGAGATGTTGCGGCGCGCATCGTCATCGATACCGTACGGGATGAGCTGTGCCGGCGTCCGGTGGGCAGTGGTGCCGAGGCGTCCGCATCGGCCCTGAGGGCGGCGGTGCTCGCCGCCAACGACGCGGTGCTTGCCGCGGCAGCCGAGGACCGGGGCTTGACCGGCATGGGCGCGACCGTGGTGGCTGCAAGCCTGTGTGCCGACGGTCTGGTATTCGCCAACGTGGGCGACTCGCGGCTGTACCGCTACCGCGAAGGCCGGCTCGAGCAGCTCACGCATGACCACACCATGTTGCAGGAGCTTGTCGACGGCGGCATGATTAGCCCGGAGCAGGCCCTGCGGACGCCGTTTCGTGGCATGCTCACGCGGGCGCTCGGGGTGGAGCCCGAGGTGCTGGTCGACGTGCGACAGACGGACCTCCGGCCGGGCGACATGCTGCTGATGTGCTCGGACGGCCTGACCGACATGGTCGACGATGACGAGATTGCCGTCATGCTGGCGGCCGGGGGCGATGTCGACGATCGCGCCGCAGCGCTGGTGGCCTATGCGAACGCGGGAGGAGGGCGCGACAATATCACTGTCGTGCTGGCCGCCGTGGCGGATGACGAAGCGGTAGCCGACGTGGGCGGCTAGCGGAACGAACGAATGGGTGAGAGGCAATGCCGAAGTTGATCCTCAGTATGGACGGTCTGGTGCTCAAGGAGGTGATCCTCAAGAAGGAGCGGACGACCATCGGGCGCAAGGCGGACAACGACATCCAGATCGACAACCTCGCCATCAGCGGCCATCACGCGGTCATCGTCTGCATCCTCAACGACGCCTTCCTCGAGGATCTGAACAGCACCAACGGCACTTACGTGAACAGCCAGCAGATCAAGAAGCATGTGCTGAAGAATCACGACGTGATCGAGCTGGGCAAGTACCGCCTGAAGTTCCTGGTCGATGCCGCACCGTCCGGTGCGGGAGCGGTCGACCTGGTGGATACCGGCGCGCTGCGCGCGGCGGGGGCGCCCGAGGTCGAAGCGCTTGCGGCCTCCTCGCCGGAGCGTTCGCAGACCCGTACCCAGCATTTCCCGCCTGAGTCGCTCGACGCCATGGAGACCCCTTCTGCACTCCCCGAGGGGGCCTTGCAGGTGCTCAGCGGTGCCAATGCGGGGCGGGAGCTGGCGCTGACCAAGTCCCTGACGACGCTGGGCAAGCCGGGCAACCAGGTGGCGGTGATCACCCGGCGGCCGCATGGCTACTACATCACCCATGTCGAAGGGGCGAGCTTTCCCATGGTCAATGGACAGACCCTGGACGCCCAGGCGCACCGGCTCGAGGATCACGACATCATCGAGATCGCCGGCATCAAGATGGAGTTCTTCCTGCGCGCTTGAGCTTTGCGGGCGCAGATGCCCGCAGGCGTGACTTTGTGCAACCCGTCCAGGCACTGCGGGTGTTAGGCTTCGCGCAGGTGTGGCGTACAGCCTTTCGACCGGCCGAGAGCCGGCTGGTGGAATTCCCTGAATGAAGTTAACGGTACTAGGCTGCAGTGGCGGCATCGGTGGTGCGAGGTCGCGGACGACCAGTTTCCTGGTCGACGACGACATCCTGCTCGACTGCGGTACCGGTGTCGGCGATCTGGAGCTCGATGCGCTGCGGGCTGTCGACCACGTCTTCGTCACCCACGCCCATCTTGATCACATCGCCTCCATCCCCCTGCTGATCGATTCGGTGGGCGAGTCGCGGCGTTTTCCGCTCACCGTATACGGATCGCCGGAAACCTTGCGCATCCTGCGCTCGCACATTTTCAACTGGCTGATCTGGCCGGACTTCACCGCCATTCCCAACCGTCACCGGCCTTTCCTGCGCTTGCAGCCGGTCAAGGTGGGCGAGTGCGTGCGCCTGGGCGAGCGTGCGATTACCGCGCTGCCGGCCCATCACACCGTGCCCGCGCTCGGCTACTGCCTGGACAGCGGGGCCGGCAAGCTGGTCTATACCGGCGACACGACCTACTGCAAACCGCTGATCGCCGCGCTCAACCAGACGCGCAACCTGCGTCACCTGATCGTCGAGACGGCCTTCCCGGACGAGCAGCACGGGCTGGCGCTGGCATCCCGCCATCTGTCGCCCAGCCTGCTGGGCGCCATGCTCGACGAACTCGAGGTGTCGCCCCAGGTGTACATCAGCCATCTCAAGCCGGGTGTCGGCGAGCGCATCATGGCGCAGATCGCCTGTTACGCCGGGCGCCTTCGTCCCCGGGCGCTGGTCCACGGAGAGATCCTCGAGTTCTGAGGCGAATCCGTGTAGCCCGTGCAGCGACATGCGCCAGGCCCTAGAATCCAGCGTATGTCGATTCTTCCAAGGCGGGCATGCGCATGAACGCTTCACCCGGAAAACCCGCTGCCAGCGACGTGGCCGGCCGGCTGGCCTTCTTCAAGGGCTTGCAGGCGGTCACCAACCGTATTCATTCGACCCTCGATGCGGACCAGATCGTCTTTGAACTCGCTGACGACATCTGTGCGCTGTTCGATGCCGAACGCCTGACCATCTACACGCTGGATGAGGGTGGCAATGCCATCGTCACCAAGGTGAAGACCGGCCTGCGGGCCATACAGCGCATCAAGCTGCCGATAGACGAAACCAGCATCGCCGGCTATGTGGCCTTGCGCCGCGTGCTGGTCAATATCGCCGACGTCTATGACGAGGCCGAGCTACGTGCGCTGTCGCCCAGCCTGAGCTTCCGCAAGGAGGTCGACGAGCGCAGTGGCTTCCGCACGCGGCAGATGCTGGCGGCGCCGGTCATCGAACCGGAGAGCGGCCAGCTCGAAGGCGTGATCCAGCTGATCAACGCTGCCGGCGGGCGCTTTTCCGCCGTGGCGGAGGAGGGCCTGCTGGGCCTGGCGCAGACCCTGGGCGTGGCCTTCGCCAAGCACCGCAGCGCGCCCGCGGCCCTGCGCTCGCGTTTCGATGCGCTGGTGGCGGATGGCCGCATCACCGCCGAGGAACTCGGCGAATCCACCCGGCTCGCGCGTGAGCAGGGCGCCAGCACCGAGCGGGTGCTGATCGATGCGCTCGGTCTCTCGCATGCGGAGCTGGGTGAGGCGGCGGCCCGCTTCTACGGCGTGCCTTACGAGCCCTTCCGCGCCGACCGCGTCAAGCCGATGGACCTGTTGCGCAACATCAAGCGCGAATACGTCCAGCAGAGCCACTGGCTGCCTTTGGAGGAAACCACCGAGGGCGTCGTGGTGATGACCGTCGACCCGGAGCAGGTCCGCTCCTCGCGCGTCGTCCATAACGTGTTCCCGCGCGCGCGGCTGGCATTCCGGGTCACCACGCGCGATGAGTTCGAACGCACGGTCAACCAGTTCTTCGAACCTTCGCTCGACATGGGCTCGGTGGACGACCTGCTGTCCGACCTGTCCGAGGAGGAGTACGAGAGCTCGGTTCACGACGACGTCAATGCGGCTGCCGACAACGAGCTGGTCAAGCTGGTCAACAAGATCATCATCGATGCCCACCGCCAGGGGGCTTCCGACATCCACATCGAGCCGCGGCCGGGCAAGGAGAAGACCCTGGTGCGCTTCCGCCGCGACGGCGTGCTGCTGCCCTACATCGAGGTGCCGGCGAGCTACCGCAATCCGCTGGTCACGCGCATCAAGATCATGTGCGACCTGGACATCTCCGAGCGCCGCCGTCCGCAGGACGGCAAGATCAAGTTCCGCAAGTACGCCCCGCTCGACATCGAGCTGCGGGTGGCGACACTACCCACCGCGGGCGGCATCGAAGACGTGGTGATGCGCATCCTCGGCAACAGCGAACCGATTCCGCTCGACCGGCTCGGCCTGTCGGCGCGCAACCTGGCGCGCCTGCGCGAGGTGATCGCCAGTCCGCACGGCATCTTCTTCGTCTGCGGGCCGACCGGTTCGGGCAAGACCACCACGCTGCATTCGGTGCTCGGCCACATCAACACGCCGGAAACCAAGATCTGGACGGCGGAGGACCCGGTGGAGATCACCCAGAAGGGGCTGCGCCAGGTTCAGGTGAACCGCAAGGCCGGGCTGGATTTCGCCACGCTGATGCGCGCCTTCCTGCGTGCCGATCCGGACGTCATCATGGTCGGCGAGATGCGCGACGAGGAGACTGCCTCGGTCGGCATCGAGGCTTCGCTCACCGGCCACCTCGTCCTGTCCACGCTGCACACCAACAGCGCGCCGGAGTCCATCGTCCGCCTGCTCGACATGGGCATGGACCCCTTCAACTTCGCCGACGCGCTGCTCGGCGTGCTGGCCCAGCGCCTCGCCCGCCGGCTGTGCACCAGCTGTCGCCAGGCCTACCACCCGGACGAGACCGAGATCGACCATCTGCTCGACGAGTACTGTGCGGACATGGACCTCGTCCCCGCCTTCCGCGCCGACCCGGCCGCCGCGCGCGCAGCCTTGCTCGCCGAGTGGAAGGCCAATTGGGCCGACGCGCAGGGACGCTTCACCCTGTACCGTGCGGTGGGCTGCCAGGAGTGCAACAAGGGCTACCGCGGCCGTGTCGGGCTGCATGAGCTGATGATCGCCTCGGATGAGATCCGCCGCCTGATACAGGAGCGCAGCAGGGTCGCGGCGCTGCGCGCCGAGGCCCTGGTCGAGGGCATGCGTACGCTGCGCCAGGACGGTATCGAGAAGGTCCTCGCCGGCATCCTCGACATGGTCCAGGTGCGCAAGGTCTGTGCGCGCTGAGCGCCGCTTGCCGGCCTGAACCGAGCTTCAGGCTAGAATCCCCGGCTGAAGATCCACTGGAGTGTTCCCGCCATGTTCCGTATCGCCCCCAGCCTGCTGTCCGCCGACTTTGCCCGCCTGGGCGAGGAAGTGCGCAATGTCGTCGCCGCCGGTGCCGACTGGATCCACTTCGACGTGATGGACAACCACTACGTGCCCAACCTCACCGTCGGTCCGCTGGTCTGCGAGGCGATCCGTCCGCACACCAGCGCGCCGATCGACGTGCACCTGATGGTCAAGCCGGTCGATCGCATCATCCCTGACTTCGCCAAGGCCGGTGCCAACGTGATCACCTTCCACCCGGAAGCCTCCGAGCATGTCGACCGCACGCTGGGCCTGATCCGCGAGTCCGGCTGTCAGGCCGGGCTGGTGTTCAATCCGGCCACCCCGCTGACCTGGATGGACCACGTCATGGACCAGCTCGACGTGGTGCTGCTGATGAGCGTGAACCCGGGTTTCGGCGGGCAGAAATTCATCCCCGGCACGCTCGCCAAGCTGCGCGCGGCGCGCGACAAGATCGACGCCTACGAGGCCAGGAGCGGGCGACGCATCCTGCTGGAGATCGACGGCGGGGTGAAGGTGGACAACATCGCCGAGATCGCCGCCGCCGGGGCGGATACCTTCGTCGCCGGTTCGGCGGTGTTCGGCGCCGGCCGCGCCGAGGACCCGAACCGCTACGACTCGGTGATCGCCGCGCTGCGCGCCAAGCTGGCGGACACGGGCCGATGAGCGGCGTGCGCTACCCGGCCGAGGCGGTGCTGTTCGATCTGGACGGCACCCTGCTCGACACCATCGCCGACCTGGCCGAAGGGGCCAACCGCATGCTGGCCGAACTCGGCCGCCCGCTGCGCACGCTGGACGAGGTGCACAGCTTCGTCGGCAAGGGCATCCCCAACCTGGTGCGCCGCTGCCTCACCGAGAATACCCAGGCCACCGAGGCCGAGATCGACGCCGCGCTGCCGGTCTTCCGCCGCCACTATGCCGAGGTGAACGGCCGGGCAACGCGCATCTACCCCGGCGTCCTCGAAACGCTGGCGGCCTTGCGCGAACAGGGCCGGCGCCTGGCGGTGGTCACCAACAAGGCCGAGGCCTTCACCCTGCCGCTGCTCGAACGCATGGGGATTGCCGGCCACTTCGACGCGGTGGTCAGCGGAGATACCCTGCCGGTCAAGAAGCCCGACCCGGCGGTGCTGTTCCACGCCTGCCGGCTGCTCGGCGTGGATGCCGGGCGGACGGTGATGATCGGCGACTCGGCCAACGACGCGCTGGCCGCGCGCGGCGCGGGCATGCCGGTGCTGCTGGTGACCTACGGATACAGCGAGGGTATGCCCGTGGACAGCATCGATTGCGATGGGCTACTATCGAACGCACGCGAGGCGCTGGACCGTCTGCAAGCCTTGTAGCACAAGGCTTCCGGCCCGTTTCGCACATCCTCCTCACACCCGCCAGATCGAATCGTGACTCACACAGACCGGGCTTCGGACAGCATCAGGGTTCCCGACCACGCCGCCTGCCAGGGCCGGCGGTGCTGGCGCTGGTGGCCTGCGGGCCGATAATCGCACCCACCCGCAGCGGGTGACCGGGGCCGACCCGGTGCCGCACCCGCAACCAACGCCTGTCCGTACCGCACCGTATTCCGTGGAGTCTCCATGCGCGAACAAGAATTCAACGCCCTGGCCGAACAGGGCTACAACCGCATTCCGGTTACCCTCGAGACCTTTGCCGATCTCGATACCCCGCTGTCGATCTACCTGAAGCTGGCCAACGAGCCGTGGACCTACCTGCTCGAATCGGTGCAGGGCGGCGAGCGTTTCGGGCGCTATTCCTTCATCGGCCTCTCGTCGCCGACCCGCATCGAGGTCTATGGCCGCTCCGCGCTGCTGCTCACCGGCAACCGCCTGGTCGAGCGCCGCGACTACGGCGACCCGCTCAACTTCGTCGCCGAGTTCATGGAGCGCATCAAGGTGCCGCCGCGCGAGCACCTGCCGCGCTTCGCCGGCGGCCTGGTGGGCTGCTTCGGCTACGACACGGTGCGCTACATCGAGCCGCGCCTGGGGCGCACCGAGAAGGATGACCCGCTGGGTACGCCCGACATCGTGCTGCTGCTCTCGGAAGAGATCGCCATCGTCGACAACCTCTCCGGCAAGCTCACCCTGGTGGTGTACGCCGAGCCCGAGGTGCCGGGCGCCTACAAGCGCGCGCAGAAGCGCCTCAAGGAACTGCTCGCCCGCCTGCGCGCGCCGGCGGAGATTCCCGCCGAGACGCGCTGCGAATCGCAGCCGGAAGTGTCCAGCTTCGGTGAGCAGGCCTTCAAGGAGGCGGTGAACCGTGCCAAGCAATACATCGTCGATGGCGACATCATGCAGGTGGTGCTCGCCCAGCGCATGAGCAAGCCCTTCGGCGCCAGCCCGCTGGCGCTCTACCGGGCGATCCGCACGCTCAACCCCTCGCCCTACATGTTCTATTTCAACTTCGACGACTTCCATGTCGTCGGGGCCTCGCCCGAGATCCTGGTGCGCCTGGAGGACAACAACGTCACCGTGCGGCCGATCGCCGGCACCCGCAAGCGCGGCGCCACCCCGGAAGAGGACCTGGCGCTGGAGCGCGACCTGCTGGCCGACGAGAAGGAGCGTGCCGAGCACCTGCAGCTGCTCGACCTCGGGCGCAACGACGCCGGCCGGGTGGCCGAGATCGGCAGCGTGCGGGTGACCGACCAGTTCGCCATCGAGCGTTACTCGCACGTGATGCACATCGTGTCCAACGTCGAAGCCAAGCTCAAGGAAGGGCTCAACGCGCTGGCCGTACTGCGCGCCAGCTTCCCGGCGGGCACCGTGTCCGGGGCGCCCAAGGTGCGCGCGATGGAGATCATCGACGAACTCGAACCGGTCAAGCGCGGCATCTATGCCGGTGCCGCCGGCTACATCGGCTTCCACGGCGACATGGATCTCGCCATCGCCATCCGCACCGCGGTGGTCAAGGACGGGCAGATCCACGTGCAGGCCGGTGCCGGCATCGTTGCCGACTCCGACCCCGAATCCGAATGGCAGGAAACCCGCAACAAGGCGCGCGCGATGCTGCGCGCAGCCGAGATGGCCGAAGCCGGCCTCGACACCCGCATCGACTGAACAGTGGCCCAGCCGGGGTGCGGCCACGCCCCGCAACGGAGAACGGCATGAACGAGGAAACGCACGTCTTCTACCGCAACCCCTTCACCGTCTACCCGGTGATCGCGCGCGGCGAGGGCGCCTACCTGTTCGACAAGAAGGGCAAGCGTTACATGGACGCCTGTGGCGGCGCGGTGGTCTCCGCCCTCGGCCACGGCGTGCCCAAGGTGGTCGAGGCCCTCAAGGCGCAGCTGGACAGCGTCGAGTTCGCCCATACCAGCCAGTTCACCAACACCCCGCAGGAGGAACTGGCCGAGTTGCTGGCCGACCTGTCGCCGGGCGGGCTCAACCATGCCTATTTCGTTTCCGGCGGTTCGGAGGCGGTGGAGTCCGCCATCAAGATGGCGCGCGCCTACTGGGTGCAGATGGGGCGGCCGGAAAAGTGGATGGTGATCGGCCGCGAGCAGAGCTATCACGGCAACACCCTGGGCGCGCTGGCCGCCGGCGGCAACCGCTGGCGCCGTGCGCTGTACGAGCCCATGCTCTACCAGCGTCCGCGCGTGTCGCCCTGTTACTGCTACCGCTGTCCCTTCGACAAGGACCCGGCGCACTGCGCGCTGGAGTGCGCCGACGACCTCGAACGCGCCATCCTCGAAGTCGGCCCGGAGAAGGTCTCCGCCTTCATCGCCGAACCCATCGTCGGCGCCACCGCCGGCGCCCTGGTGCCGCACGAGAACTACTTCCGCCGCATCCGCGAGATCTGCGACCGCTACGACGTGCTGCTGATCGCCGACGAGGTGATGACCGGCCTGGGCCGCTGCGGCACCTGGTTCGCGATCAAGCAGTTCGGCGTGGTGCCGGACATGATCTGTCTGGCCAAGGGCCTGGCCGCCGGTTATGTGCCGATTGGCGCCACCCTGGTGCACAACCACATCGTCGACACCTTCCACAACCGCCGCAACGTCTTCCAGCACGGCCATACCTACATGGGCCATCCGCTGGCCGCAGCGGCCGGGGTGGCGGTGATCAAGTACATGCAGCAGCACAAGCTGGTCGAGCGCAGCAAGAAGATGGGCGATGAGCTGATGAGCCGCCTGCGCGAAGCCCTGCACGACCACCCGCACGTGGGCGACATCCGCGGGCGCGGGCTGTTCTGCGGCATCGAGTTCGTGCTCGACCGCGCAAGCAAGACGCCGTTCGAGCCCGAGCTCGGCTTCCATCGCATCCTCGGCGAGACCGCCTTCGCCAACGGCCTGATCATCTATCCGATGGGCGGCACGCTGGACGGGCGGCGCGGCGACCACGTGCTGATCGCACCGCCCTTCGTCATCACCAAGGCGCAGATCGGCCGCCTGGTGGAACTGCTGGTGAAGTCGATCGACGCCACCGTGGACCGGCTGCGCGACCGCATCGCCGCCGCCGCGCTGCCATGAGTGCGCCGGTCGCCATCACCGTCGCGCCCAACGGCGCCCGCCGCGGGAAGGGCGACCATGCGGCGATTCCGCTCACCCTGGCCGAGATCGTTGCCGAGGCGTGTGCCTGCCGCGCCGCGGGAGCGTCCATCCTGCACCTGCATGTACGCGAAGCCGACGGCCGCCATAGCCTGGACGCGGGGCGCTACCGCGAGACCATGGCCGCGGTGCGCGAGGCCTGCGACATCGTGCTGCAGCCGACCACCGAGCGGGTCGGCATCTTCGCCCCGGCCGACATGATGCGCGTGCAGCGCGCGCTGGCGCCGGAGATGATCACCTTCAACCTGCAGGAACTGCTCGAGCCCGACGGCCCGGAGCAGGTGGCCGCGGTGCGCGACTTTCTCGCCGAGACCGCGGCGGCCGGCACGGTGCCGCAGTACATCGTGTACAGCCCCGAGCAACTGGCCGTGCTGCGCCGCTGGTGGGAAGACGGCTGGCTGCCGCAGGCCGAACCCTACGTGCTGGTGGTGCTGGGCCGTTACGCGGACAGCGTCAGCCGCCCGGCGGACATCCTCAGCTACCTGCCCTTCCTGCCCGAGCGATGGCGATGGGGCGTGTGCGCCTTCGGGCGCGAGGAACTGGCCTGCGTGGTGCAGGCCGCGCTGGCCGGCGGACACTGCCGGGTGGGTTTCGAGAACAACCTCACCGCCGTCGACGGCACGCCGCTGGCCGGCAACGCCGAGCAGGTCGGCCGCCTGGCCGGCATCCTCGGCCAACTCGGCTTCGCCGTGGCCGACCCGGCCGCGGTACGACAGACATTCGGCATCGCCCGCGGGCGATGAACGCAAGGAAGCAATCATGCTGCTGATGATCGACAACTACGACAGCTTCACCTACAACCTGGTGCAGTACTTCGGCGAACTCGGCGAGAAGGTCAAGGTGTTCCGCAACGACGAGATCACCGTGGAGCAGATCGGCCTGATGAAGCCCGACCACCTGGTGATCTCCCCGGGGCCGTGCTCGCCGGCCGAAGCCGGCATCTCGGTGGCGGCGATCCGCGAGTTCGCCGGCAAGATCCCCATCCTCGGCGTGTGCCTCGGCCACCAGAGCATCGGCGCGGCCTTCGGCGGCAAGATCGTCCATGCCCAGCGCCTGATGCACGGCAAGACCTCGCCGGTGCATCACAATGATGTCGGCGTGTTCCGCGGCCTGCCCAATCCGCTGACCTGCACGCGCTACCACTCGCTGGCCATCGAGCGCGCCAGCCTGCCGGAGTGCCTGGAGGTCACCGCGTGGACCGAGGACGGCGAGATCATGGGCGTGCGCCACAAGACGCTGGCGGTCGAGGGCGTGCAGTTTCACCCCGAGTCCATCCTCACCGAACACGGCCACGACCTGCTGAAGAACTTCCTCGAACAGACCCGGGAGACCGTGCAATGACGATCACCGCCCAACAGGCCCTGCAGCGCACCATCGACCATCGCGAGATCTTCTACGACGAGATGCTCTCGCTGATGCGCCAGATCATGGCCGGCGAGATCTCTCCGCTGATGACCGCCGCCATCCTCACCGGCCTGCGGGTCAAGAAGGAGACCATCGGCGAGATCACCGCCGCGGCGACGGTGATGCGCGAGCTCTCGGTCAAGGTGCATGTGGCGCCGCCGCACGATCATTTCCTCGACGTGGTCGGCACCGGCGGCGACGGCTCGCACACCTTCAACATCTCCACCGCCACCATCTTCGTGGCCGCCGCCGCCGGCGCGCGGGTGGCCAAGCACGGCGGGCGCAGCGTGTCGTCCAAGTCGGGCGCGGCCGACGTGCTCGAGTCGCTCGGGGTCAATCTGAATCTCTCGCCCGAGCAGATCGCCGCCTGCGTGGAAGAGACCGGCGTGGGCTTCATGTTCGCCCCCAACCACCACAGCGCGATGAAGAACGTCGCCCCGGTGCGCCGCGAGATGGGCGTGCGCACCATCTTCAACATCCTGGGGCCGCTGACCAACCCGGCCGGCGCGCCCAACACCCTGATGGGCGTGTTCCACTCCGACCTGGTCGGCATCCAGGCGCGCGTGATGCAGCGCCTGGGCGCCAACCATGTGCTGGTGGTGCACGGCCTGGACGGCATGGACGAGGTCAGCCTGGGTGCGGCCACCATGGTGGGCGAGCTCAAGGACGGCGAAGTGCGCGAGTACCAGATCCACCCCGAGGACTACGATCTGGCCATGGCCGGCACCCGCAACCTGCGGGTGGAGGACGCCGACGAGTCGCGCCAGGTGCTGATCGGCGCGCTGGAGAACAAACCCGGTCCGGCGCGCGAGATCGTCATCTTCAACGCCGGGGTGGCCTTGTACACCGCCAATCTGGCGGACTCCATCGGCAGCGGCATCCTGCGCGCGCGCGAGGCGGTGGCCAGCGGCGCGGCGCGCGCCAAGCTGGACGAATTCGTGCGCTTCACCCAGCAGTTCGGGAGTGCCTCGTGAGCGACATCCTCAATCGCATCAACGCGGTCAAGCGCGAAGAGGTCGAAGCGGGCAGGGCGGCGATGCCGCAGGCCGAGGTCGAACGCGCCGCGCGCGCCCAGCCCGCGGCGCGCGATTTCGTCGGCGCCCTGCGCGCCAAGATCGCCGCCGGCCGTCCCGCTGTGATCGCCGAGGTCAAGAAGGCCAGCCCCTCCAAGGGCGTGCTGCGCGAGGACTTCCGCCCCGCCGAGATCGCCGCCTCGTACGAGGCCGCCGGCGCGGCCTGCCTGTCGGTGCTCACCGACCGCCAGTTCTTCCAGGGCTCGCCGGACTACCTGCAGGCCGCCCGTGCCGCCTGCGCGTTGCCGGTGCTGCGCAAGGACTTCCTGATCGATCCCTGGCAGGTGTTCGAGGCCCGCGCGATGGGCGCCGACGCCATCCTGCTGATCGCCGCCTCGCTGAGCCTGGAAGAGATGCAGGAGATGGAGCGCATCGCCCATGAGCTCGGCATGGGCGTGCTGGTCGAGGTGCATGACGGCGCCGAGCTCGACCTCGCGCTGCAGCTGCGCACCCCGCTGCTCGGCATCAACAACCGCAACCTGCGCACTTTCGAGGTCTCGCTGGAGACCACGCTGGACCTGCTCGCGCGCATCCCGCCGTCGCGCATCGTGGTGACCGAGTCCGGCATCCTGCGCGCTGGCGACGTCGCGCTGATGCGCGCCAACGGCGTCAACGCCTTCTTGGTCGGCGAGGCCTTCATGCGCGCCGACGATCCGGGCGAGGGCCTGCGCGCCCTGTTCGGCTAAGGGCGCATGGCCGGGCAGCCGACGGCCACCCCGACCGCCGCGCGCCGCATTCGGCGCGTCGCGCCGAAGGTCCTTGCCGGGCTGCTCCTGTTCTTCCTCGCGGCGCTGCTGTGGCTGCTGGCCACCCAGTCCGGTTTGCGCGCCGCGCTGGGCCTGGCTGCCTGGGCGAGCGGCGGGCGGCTGACGGTCAGCGCGCCCGAGGGGCGCTTGATCGGCCCGCTCTCCATCGGCACGCTCGGCCTGGAAGACGCGGGTCTGCGCGTCGCCGCGGAGCGGCTTGAACTCGACTGGCAGCCGCGCGAGCTGCTCGCCGGCCGCCTGCAGGTCGACCGGCTCGCCATGGCCGCCCTGCGCGTCGCCACCGCACCCGGCGACCCGCAAGCGGCGAGCCCCGCATCACCGCCGGATAGCTTGCGTCTGCCGCTCGCGGTCGCGCTGCCCAAACTGCAGGTCGAGCTGCTGGCCGTCGAACCGTGGACCGCGGCGGATGACGGGCGGGCGCCGTTCGAGCTGCGCCAGCTTCGTGCTGCGGCGCACAGCGACGGCCGCCTGCACCGTATCGACCACCTGGAGCTGTCCCTGCCCGAGTCGAAGGTAGGCGTGGAGCGGCTCACCCTGGCCGCCGACGCGCCCTTTGCTCTGGGCGGCGAAGGCGGGCTGGAGGGGGCCATCCAGGGGCGCGCCTTCACTGCCCGCTTCACGCTCGCCGGCGACCTGCTCGCTCCGCTGCTGCGGCTCGATGCCGAGGGCGAGGGGCTGAGCGGCCACGCCGAGGCGCTGGCTGCGCCCTTCGATGCGGTGCCGCTGCGCCGCCTGCAACTGGCGCTCGGCGAGCTGGACCCGGCGGCCTTCGTCGATGGTGCCCCCCGGGCGGCCTTGCGGCTCAGCGCCGAGTTGCGCGGCGAGGCTTCCGCGGAATCCGGCGGGGAGTGGACGCTGGGCGGGCCGCTGCAGATCGACAACGCCCAACCGGGGCGCATCGACGAAGGGCGCCTGCCCTTCACCCGCATCGCCGGAACGCTGGGCTGGCAGGCGAGGGGGGCGCGGGTCGACGATCTGGCGGTTGCGCTGCCGGGCGAGGGACGTCTGAGTGGTTCCCTGGCCTGGCAGGCAGATGAGGTGCCGGGCGCCGAAGCGGCTGCGGCGCTGCTGCCGGGCCGCGTGCAGGCCGCGCTGTTGCTTTCCGCCATCGACCCGGCCTTGCTGAACGAGAGCTGGCCGGCGCTGCGGCTCTCCGGCCGCATCGAGGCCGAGTCGGCGGGCAGCTTGCAAACTGCGAATGCCGAACTCGACGCGGACGGCGCGACGCTGAACGCGGACCTCCGCCTCGATCGCGCCGAGCCTTCCGCGCCGGCCTTCGAGCTGCAGGCCGCGCTGCGCGGCCTGCCCTGGCGCCGCCTCTCGACCGATGCGCCGGAGGGGGTGCTGGGCATGGACCTGGGCGCGCAAGGCAGATGGTCCGACGCGCCACAGGCTGCGCTCACCCTGCGCCTGGCCGACAGCCGGCTGGCCGGCAAGGCGCTGGGCGGAGGCGGCCGGCTGGCGCTGGCCGGTGAGCGCGTGCATGACGTGGATCTCGGATTCGAGGTCGGCGGCAACCGCATCCTTCTCGCCGGTGCCTGGGGGCAGGCGGGCGACCGCCTGCGCCTCGTGCTAGACGCGCCGCAGCTGGCCGAGCTGGGACTCGGGCTGGGTGGTCGTGCGGGCGGGGAAGTGGAGCTCTCCGGGAGCCTCGCCGAGCCGGCCGGCGCATTCACGGTGTTCGCCGAAAACCTGCTGCTGCCGGGCGGCCTTCGCCTGGCCGGAGCGAACGGTCAGGGGCGGCTGGAGGCCGGGCTGGACGGACCGTTCCGGCTGGCCCTGGGGCTGTCGGGCGTGGGCGGCGCCGAGGCCGCGGACGGCGCGGCGTGGGTGGACGCCGGACAGCTTGTGGTGGAGGGTAGCCGTGCCGCGCACCGCATCGAGCTCTCCGCGCAAGCCGGCGAGGACAGCCTGCAGGCCGGCCTGGCCGGTGGCTTCGCTGGCGACGCGCTGCATTGGCAGGGGCGGCTCATGCAGTTGCAGACCGCCGGGCGCTTCCCAGCACGGCTGGTCGAGGCGGTCGCGCTGCAGGCAGGGCCGGGGCGGGTGGAACTGGCCCCGGCGCGCATCGACGCCGGCGAGCAGGGCAGCATCCGTCTGGCGCACACCCTGTGGACGCCTCAGCGCGCGGAGTTTCGCGGGTCGCTGTCGGGCCTGGCCTTCGGCCTGCATACCCGCGCGGACGGCCGCCCGCGGCGCGGGCCCGGCCCGCTGGTGCTGGGGGCCGAATGGGATGTCCGCCTGGCCGATACCGCGGAGGGCGAGCTGCGCGTGTTCCGCGAGGCCGGCGACCTGCAGGTGAGCGGCGAGATCCGCACCCGCCTCGGCCTGGAGCATCTGGAAGCCTGGCTGACCGCGCGCGACAACCGCCTGGCGCTGGCGGTCGATGCGCGGGGCAGCGAACTGGGCACGCTCACCGGTTCTTTGACTGCTCTGGCCGAACGTACGCCGGAGGGCGGCTGGCGCCTGGTGCCGGACGGCGCCCTGCTGGGTTCCGCGCATCTGGCGATGCCGTCGATCGCCTGGATGGGCCGCCTGCTGCAGGAAAACGTCGAGACCGCCGGACGCCTCGCCGCGGACTTCACGGTGTCGGGCACGCCGGCCGACCCCTTGGCCAGCGGGCGGGTGAGCGGCAGCGAGATCGTGCTCGCCCTGGTCGACCAGGGCCTGCACCTGTCCGGCGGCGAACTGCTGGCCGAGTTCGACCGCGACCGCCTGCGCCTCACCCGTCTGGACTTCGTGTCGCCCAACCGCGTGCGCCCGCGCGACCCGCGCCCGCCGGTGGACGCGCTCACCGCCACCCCGGGCACGCTCGGTGCGCAAGGCGAGATCGCGCTCGACAGCGGCGTAGGGCGTTTCGATTTCCGTGCCGAGCGCCTGCCGCTGCTGCAGCGCCCCGACCGCTGGCTCATCCTCTCGGGCGAGGGCGAGGCGCGTTCGACATGGAGCACGCTCGCGCTCAAGGCAGACCTGCGCGCCGATGCCGGCTACGTGGAACTGGCCGACACGCCGCCGCCCAGCCTGTCGGACGACGTGGTGGTGCTCGGCCGCGAAGCGCCTGCCGGCGGCGGACTGGGGGTGGATGCCGACATCCGCGTGTCGCTCGGCGAGCAACTCTATCTGTCGGCGCTCGGCCTCGATACACGGCTCACTGGCGAACTACGCCTGCGCCGCAGTGCAGGGCGGCCGCTGTCGGCCACCGGCACCATCGCCACCGCGGGCGGCAGCTTCCGCGGCTACGGCCAGCAACTGAGCATCGAGCGCGGGCTGATCAACTTTCAGGGCGCGCTCGACAACCCGGGGCTGAACGTGGTCGCGCTGCGCAAGGGGCTTGCGGTGGAGGCCGGGGTGGCGATCGGCGGCAGCGCGCGCCGGCCGCAGGTGCGGCTGGTGTCCGACCCGCCGGTGCCGGACCCGGAGAAGCTGTCGTGGATCGTGCTGGGCCGCGCGCCGGATGCCGGGGCCGGCGCGGATCTCGGCCTGCTGCTGCCGGCCGCGCAAGCCCTGCTCGGCGGCCCGGGCGGCGGCATGACCGAGCAGCTCTCGCGCAGCCTGGGCTTCGACGAGTTCAGCATTGGCCAGGGCGAGGTCGGCGGCGCGTCGCGCCGCGCCACCAGCCGGGTGGTCGGCAGCGGTACCGCGGTGGAGGGCGACAGCACGCTGGGCGGGCAGGTGCTGACCGTGGGCAAGCGCCTGTCCAGCGACCTCTACCTGTCCTTCGAGCAGAGCCTGGGCGGGGCGGAGAGCCTGGTCAAGCTGACCTATCAGCTCAGCCGCCGGGTGTCGCTGGTGGCACGCGGCGGTACCGACAACGCGATCGACGCCTATTACACATTTTCATTCCGCTAGGGCGGAATGCTTGGGCAGTGCCGCGGTCACACGGACGCAAGACATAACATACCCGACAGAGGAGGACCGGCCATGAACGAGAGACTGACAACCCCAGGCTGCGACGTCGCCATCCTCGGCGGCGGCTGCTTCTGGTGCCTGGAAGCGGTATTCCGCGAAGTCGAGGGCGTGCGCAAGGTCACTTCGGGCTATGCCGGCGGCCACGTCGAGGCGCCGAGCTATCGCCAGGTCTGCGAAGGCGGCACCGGCCACGCCGAGGTGGTGCGCATCGAGTACGACCCGGCGGTGATCGGCTTTCGCGACCTGCTGGCGATCTATTTCACCATCCACGACCCGACCACGGTGGACCGCCAGGGCAACGACATCGGCCCGCAGTACCGCTCCATCATCCTCGCCACCTCGGAAGCACAGGTGCACGAGGCGCTGGCGGTGATCGAGGAGATGGGCGAGGCGCGCGTCTTCCCCTCGGCGATCGTCACCCGGGTGGAACGCGCCGGGACGTTCTGGCCTGCCGAGGCGGAGCATCACGACTACTTTGCGCGGCACTCCGACCTGCCCTACTGCCAGTACGTGGTGGCGCCCAAGGTGGCCAAGTTCCGCGAGCGGTTCGGCGTGCGCCGGCGCAAGGACTGAAGCCCGGCAGCATGCGGCGGGGCGGGCGGGAGACGCCGGCGCCGTATCCGGTAGAATCGCGCCTTCCAATCACCGACAGCAGAGCAGGAGCATCCATGTCCCAGACCACCACCGCCAGCGGCCTCGTGATCGAAGAGCTGGAAGTCGGCAGCGGCGAAGCCGCCGCCAAGGGCCACACCGTCACCGTGCATTACACGGGCTGGCTGACCGACGGCAAGAAGTTCGATTCCAGCAAGGATCGCAACGACCCCTTCGAATTCCCGCTCGGCGCCGGCTACGTGATCCGTGGCTGGGACGAGGGCGTGCAGGGCATGCTGGTGGGCGGCAAGCGCAAGCTGACCATCCCGCCGGAACTGGGCTACGGCGCACGCGGCGCCGGCGGCGTGATCCCGCCGAATGCCACCCTGGTGTTCGAGGTGGAACTGCTCGGCGTGCGCTGAGCGAAACAGGCCGACGCCAGGTCGGCATGTAGGAGCGGCCTTGGCCGCGATGCGGCCTTCGGGGAAACGGCGACCGCATTGCGGCCAAGGCCGCTCCTACGTGGTACTTGCCACCACGGTGATGATGGCCTCGCCGTAGGCCTCCAGCTTGCGGTCGCCGATGCCGCTGATGCCGGCCAGCTCGGCCAGGCTGTGCGGGCGGGCGAGCGCGATTTCGCGCAGCGTGGCGTCGTGGAAGATCACGTAGGCCGGCACGTTGCGCTCCTTGGCGGTCTCCGCGCGCCAGGCGCGCAGGCGGTCGAACAGGGTGGTGGGGATGCCCGCCGGGATCTCCAGGCTGGTGCTGCGGCGCTTGGTGCGGCGCTGCTTCTCGGGCACCAGGCGCAGCATGAACCCGGCCTCGCCGCGCAGCAGCGGGCGCGCCTCGTCGGTGAGTGCGAGCGCGCCGTAGCGCTCGTGGTCCACCGCCAGCAGGCCGCGGGCCACCAGCTGGCGGAAGAGGGTGCGCCAGGTCTTGTCGTCCACATCGGCGCCGATGCCGAAGGTGCTCACCGCCTCGTGACCGCGTTCGAGCACCTTCTCGCTGCGCTCGCCGCGCAGCACGTCGATCAGGTGGCCGGCGCCGTAGCGCTGGCCGGTACGGAACACGCAGGACAGCGCCTTGCGCGCGGCGTCGGTGGCGTCCCAGGTCTGCGGCGGCTCCAGGCAGTTGTCGCAGTTGCCGCAGGGGCCGCTCGCCTCGCCGAAGTATTCCAGCAGATGCTGGCGGCGGCAGCCGGTGCTCTCCACCAGGCCGACCAGGGCGTCCAGGCGGGCGCGCGCCAGGCGCTTGAAGTCCTCGCCGCCTTCGGATTCGTCGATCATGCGGCGCTGCTGCACCACGTCGGCCGCGCCCCAGGCCATCCAGGCCTCGGCCGGCAGGCCGTCGCGCCCGGCACGCCCGGTCTCCTGGTAATAGCCCTCCACCGAGCGCGGCAGGTCGAGGTGGGCGACGAAGCGCACGTCCGGCTTGTCGATGCCCATGCCGAAGGCGATGGTGGCCACCATGACGATGCCGTCCTCGCGCAGGAAGCGCACCTGGTTGGCGGCGCGCTCCTCGCTGGGCATGCCGGCATGGTAGGGCAGGGCGTCAACGCCGTGTTCGGCCAGCCAGGCGGCGGTTTCCTCCACCTTGCGGCGCGACAGGCAATACACGATGCCCGCCTCGTCCTGGTGGTCCTCGCGGATGAAGGCGAGCAGCTGGCGGCGCGGGTCGGCCTTGTCCACCATGCGGTAGCGGATGTTGGGGCGGTCGAAGCTGGAGACGAAGCGGCGCGCGTCGGCCAGGCGCAGGTTGCGGGCGATCTCCTCGCGGGTCTGGCGGTCGGCGGTGGCGGTCAGCGCGATGCGCGGGATGGCCGGATAGCGCTCCGGCAGGATGGAGAGCTGCAGGTACTCGGGGCGGAAGTCGTGCCCCCATTGCGACACGCAGTGGGCCTCGTCGATGGCAAAGAGCGCCAGCCGCCGGGTGTCGCGCAACTCGTCCAGGGTGTCGAGGAAGCGCGGGGTGAGCAGGCGCTCGGGGGCGACGTAGAGCAGGTCCAGGCGGCCGGCGAAGAGCTCGCGCTCGACCGCGCGCGCCTCGTCCAGCGACAGGCTGGAGTTCAGGCAGGCCGCGGCCACCCCGGCTTCGACCAGCGCGCTGACCTGGTCCTGCATCAGCGCGATCAGCGGCGAGACGACGATGGCGGTGCCCTCGCGCAGCAGCGCGGGGATCTGGTAGCACAGCGACTTGCCGCCGCCGGTGGGCATCAGCACCAGCGCATCGCCGCCGGCCGCCACGTGTTCGACGATGGCTTGCTGCTCGCCGCGGAAGGCGGTGTAGCCGAAGACGTGTTCGAGGACGTGGTGGGCGGAGCGGGGAGTGGGCTGGGGGGCGTTCATCGGCGCTATTCTACTTGGCCGCCGCCGGGCTCGCTGCGCGGACCGGCCGGGGCCGGTCGCCGGCATGGCGAGTGCGGCACTTGACCGCGGCGGCGGGGGCGCCGATATTCACGTTGTATCGGCTGCACGAGCACATGCAGGAGGAGGAACGTGATGCCGAAGACCGACACCAGCAGACTGTTCGCCGCCTATCCGCATCTGGCGGAGATCGGCGAAAAATGGGGCTCCCGGGAATGCCGCAAGTTGATAAACGGCTTGATGAACGACACCCGCAGTGGCGGGCGGAGCGGTTTTCCGCCCGAACACGCCTCGACCATCATGATGTTGCTGCTCGAGCACGACCGCGAGTTCCCGGACTTCGACGAGAGTGCGACGACGAGCTGGTGGGAGCGGGACCAGGGCCGCAAGGGCGTTCAGGACTGACCTGGCAGCGCACATGCTGCCGCGTGACCGCAGGTTGCTTCGATGAGTGACGAGCTGATCGAGTTTTCCGCCGAAGCGCCGGCGGATGCGCCGGCACGTGTCCGGCAGGGCTGGAAGGTGCTGATCGTCGACGACGACGAGGACGTGCACCGCAGCACGGAACTCGGCCTTGCCGGCGTCGAGGTGGTCGGGCGCCCGCTGCAGTTCCTGCACGCCTATTCCGCCGCCGAGGCGCGCGAGTGTTTCGCGCACGAAACCGACCTCGCGGTGATCCTGCTCGACGTGGTGATGGAAACCCAGGACGCCGGCCTGGCCCTGGTCGACGAGGTGCGCAACCGCTACGGGCTGCACGAGGCGCGCATCATCCTGCGTACCGGCCAGCCGGGCTATGCGCCCGAGCTCGAAGCCATCCGCGACTACGACATCAACGACTACAAGAACAAGTCCGAACTCTCCCGCGGCCGGCTGTTCGCCGCGCTCACCGCCGCGATACGCACCTACCAGCAGCTGCACATCATCAATGCCGGCCGCGCCGGTCTGGCCAAGATCGTTCACGGCAGCGCGGCCCTGTTGCGCACCGAGGGGCTGGCCGAGTTTGCCGCCGGGGTGATCACCCAGATCGCCGGCCTGCTCGGTTTGCAGCCCGAGGGCCTGGTGTGCGCCCGCAGCGACGGGGATGACGGAGCGGTGGTGGTGGCCGCCGCAGGCCGCTTCCAGCCGGCGATTGGCCGGGCGCTGGACACGCTGCAGGAGGCGTCGGTGCGCGTAATGCTCGAGCGTGCCTTGCGCGAACGCGCCGCGGTGAGCGGCGAGGGGCGCGGCATGGCGCTGTACTTCGGCGGGCAGGGCGGGCGCAGCCTGGCGGCATGGGTGGATGCCGGGTGCGCCGACGAGAACAGCCTGGACCCCGGCCTGCTCGAGGTGTTCTGCACCAATGTGGCGATGTGCCTGGACAACGCCGGCCTGGTCGAGCGCTTGAGCGCCTACTCCTATTACGACCAGCTGCTCCACCTGCCGAACCGGCGTCATCTGGTCGAGCAGCTCGACGCCTGCCTGGCGCGTGGCGCGGGCAGGCGCGGCCTGTTGGCGGTGCTGGACATCGACCACTTCGGCGAGATCAACGGCGCCTTCGGCCACCGCTACGGCGACCGCCTGCTGAACGCCGCGGCCCTGCGCCTGGTCGGGGGCTGCCCGGACGCGCTGGTGGCGCGGGTGGGCAGCGACATCTTCGCGGTGCTGTGGCGCGAGGCCCCGCCGCCGGCGGACGGCCTGCGCTACCTGTTCGACGAGGCGCTGACCGTCGACGGCGAACCCATCACCGTGTCGGTGACCGGCGGCACCGTGGCGCTGGCCGATGTGGCGGGGGACGGCAACGAGGCGCTGGAGGCGGCTTTCCTGGCGCTCAAGCACGCCAAGCAGGGCATGCGCGGCAGCCTGGCCGCCTACAGCGCGCAGATGGGCGACGCCATCCGCGACCGCGTACATCTGCTCAACCGCCTGCGCGAGGCCTTTGCCACCGAGCAACTGTTCCTCGCCTTCCAGCCGCAGGTCGACCTGGCCAGCGGGCGCTGCGTGGGGGCCGAGGCCCTGCTGCGCTGGCGCACCGCCGAGGGCGAGATGATCCCGCCCGACCGCTTCATCCCGCTCGCCGAGCAGTCCGGGCTGATCGTCGCGCTGGGCGAATGGGTGATGCGCCAGGCCTGCCGCGAGGCGGTGGCGCTCGCCGCGCGCGGCCGCGGCGACCTGCGCATCGCGGTCAACGTCTCGCTCACCCAGTTCCGCGATCCGCGCTTCATCGACCGCCTGCGCGCCGTGCTGGCCGAAACCGGCGCTTCGCCGGCGCAGATCGAGCTGGAGATCACCGAGTCGGTGGCCATGGGCGAGGGCGCCCGCATCGTCGAGCTGTTCGGCCGCATCCGTGAGATGGGGCTGGAACTGGCGATCGACGATTTCGGTACCGGCTACTCCTCGCTCAGCCAGTTGCAGCGCATGAATGTTGACCGGCTGAAGATCGACCGTGCCTTCGTGCAGGCGCTCGGGCAGGAGGCGCGCGGCAGCGAGATCGCCGCGCTGGTCTGCGGCCTCGGCGGCCGCCTCGGCATCGAACTGATCGCCGAGGGCATCGAGGAGGCGGCACAGCAGGCGCATCTGCACGAGATGGGGTGCCAGCTCGGCCAGGGCTACCTGTTTGCCCGGCCGATGCCGGCGGCCGAATGGCATGCCTGGCTGGATGCACATGGCGACGCGGCGGGCCGCTGAGCGCTTCTCCCTTGCACTGCTTCCGCTGCTCGCCGCGTGGGCGCTGCTGGCCTGCGCGCCGCCCGAGCCGGTGCGCATCGGCTTCGTCGGCGGCCTGTCCGGCCGGGTGGCCGACCTGGGCAGCGAAGGCAAGGACGGCGCCCAGCTTGCGATCGAGCAGGCCAATGCGGCCGACGGCCTGGCCGGACGGCGCATCGAACTGCTGGTGCGCGACGATGCCCAGGACGCGGAGACGGCGCGGCGGGCGATGCGCGAGCTGATCGATGCCGGTGTCGAGGTGATCGTCGGGCCGATGACCAGCGCGATGGCCGAGGTGGTGATCCCGCTGGCCGACGAAGCCGGGGTGACGCTGATCTCGCCCACGGTGACCAGCTCCCGCTTCTCCGGGCGCGACGACCACTTCTTCCGGGTGATCTCCGCCACCACCGAGTACGCCCGCGCCGCGGCAGGCTTCCTGGCGGGCGAACGCGGGGCACGGCGCGCGGCGCTGATCATCGACCAGGGCAATCTCGCCTACACCGCCGACTGGGCCGAGCAGTTCGGCGCCGCCTTCGCCGAGGGCGGCGGCGCGGTGCTGCGGGTGGAGCGCTTCAGCTCGGGCGAGGAAGCGAGCCTGCTGCCGCAGGTGGCGCGCATGCTCGAAGCGCGGCCCGATGCCCTGGTGGTGGTGGCCGGCGCGGTGGATGCCGCGCGCATCGTGCAGCTGTTGCGCCAGCGCGCCGCCCAGCTCGATCTGCTGATCGCCGACTGGGCGGCGACCGAGCGTTTCGTCGAGCTCGGCGGCGCGGCGGCCGAGGGCGTGTTCGCCCCGCAGTATTTCGACCGCGAGGACCAGGCCGAGCGCTTCCGCGCCTTCCGCGCCGCCTACGAGGAACGCTTCGGCGCCTCGCCCGGCTTTGCCAGCGTGGCCGGCTACGATGCCGCCAATGTCGCGCTCGCGGCGGTGGCCGGACGCTCGGGCGCCAGCGTGAAGGCCCGTCTGCTGGCGCAGGGGCGCTTCGAGGGCGTGCAGCGGTCCATTGTCTTCGACCGCTACGGCGACTCCTCCCGCCCGATTCACCTGACCGTGGTGCGTGAGGGCCGCTTCATGCCGGCCAGTGGGGGAGGCGGCCGGTGAGACCGCAGCCCCTGGCGCGCCTGCTTTTCCTCCGTTCCCTGCTGGTGGCCACCGCGACCTTTGCGGTGGTCTATCCGATGGTCATCTACTGGCTGATGCCGCAGGCGACCCGCGAGATCGAGCAGCGCCAGATCCAGCTCGGCAACGCCATCGTCGGCCAGGTCCAGGCCCACCTCGCCGGCCCCGCCTTCGCGCTGGAAGGCATCTCCCGCGCGCTGGTGGCCGAGCGCGGGCTGGCGCCGCAGTATGTCTATGCGCTGCTCGACGGCTTCCTCGAGCAGCCGGGCAGTTTCTCCTCGCTCTATCTGGTCGACCGCTCCGGGCGGGTGGTTGCCGTGGGCCTGCCGCCGGCACGCCGCGGCCTGCGCGCAGACCTGCTGGGGCTGGACCTGTCCGCCCACCCCTTGTGGCGTACCGCGCGCGAATCCACCGAAACCCACTGGACGGACACCTTCCTGTCCACCGTGGACGGCGGCTTCACCGTCGCCGCGGCGCGGCGGGCCGGCGCCTTCACCCTGATCGGCGAGCTGGCCTTCGACCCGCTCGTCGGCCGCCTGAAAGCGGTGTCCGCCGACGGCGACCTGCGCACCCTGCTGCTCGACCGGCGCGGACGGGCACTGGCCGACTCGCACGACGAACTGCGTGCGCGCCTGCAGGACTTCGGCAACCACGACTTCGTGCGCTCGCCGCAGAGCTTTGCCGACCAGGTGGTGCGTTTCGGCTTCGAAGGCGAGGCGATGCTGGGCACCGTGGCGCGGGTGCCGGATCTCGGCTGGCGGGTGCTGGTGATGCGTTCCGAAGCCAGCGCCTACCGTCCGGCGCGCACCGCCAGCCTGATCCTGCTCGGCGGGCTTGCCGCGGCGGTGGGCATCGGCCTGCTCGGCGCAGCGGTCCAGGCGCGCTATTTCGGCCGGCAGTTCGCGCGCCTGTCGGCCTTTGCGGGCGAGGTCGGCGAAGGCCGTTACGGGCTGGCGTGGACCCCGGCGCGGGTCAGCGAGATCAACGACCTGGCGGTGGCGGTCGAGCGCATGGGCGAGACCGTGCAGGGTCGCGAGGCGGCGCTGGCGGCCAGCCGCGCGGCCTACCGCGAGATGGTGGAGAGCACCACCGAGCTGGTGGTCAGGCTGGACGCCGGCTGGAACGTGACCTACGCCAACCCGGCGGCCTGCCGGTTGCTGGGCGTGAGCGAGGCGGAGATGATCGGCCAGCCCATGGGGCGCTGGCTGTGCTTCGACGACGAGCGCTGGCAGCACGAGCTGTTCGGCCGCCTGTCGGCCGGCGCCGAGAGCGTTGCGTTCGAGTGCCCGATGGTCGACGCCGCGGGCAAGACCCATCATGTGGCGTGGACCCTGGTGGTGGCCCACGACGAAGGCGGCGTGCGCCGTTATGGCGCCATCGGGCGCGACATCACCGACCGCTGGCAGGCGGGCGAGGCGCTGGCGCGCAGCGAGGCGCGGCTGCGCGCCACGCTGGATTCGGCGACCACGGTGGCCATCCAGTGGTACGACGCGGCCGGGCGGGTGCTGTACTGGAACCCCGGTTCGGCACTGCTCTACGGTTACGGGGCGGAAGAGGCGCTGGGGCGTACGCTGGAGGCGCTGGGGGTGCTGCCGGCCGATCGCATGCGGGCCTTCCGCGACATGCTGGCACGGCTGGACGTGGACGGCGGCACCGAAGCCCCGGTCGAGCTGCCGGTGCGCAACAGGGCCGGCGAGACGCGGCATATCCTGATGACCGCGTTCTCCATTCCGGCGCGCGAGGGCGGACGCTACTTCGTGTGCATGGACATCGACATCAGCGAACGGCGCGAGGCGGGCGAACGCCTGCGCGAGCTCAACGAGACCCTGGAGCTGCGGGTGGCCGAACGTACCGCTGCGCTCGAGCGCTCCAACAGCGAACTGGCGGCGGCCCTGGACCACCTGCGCATGACCCAGGACGAGCTGCTGCGCGCCGAGAAGCTGGCCGCGCTCGGCGCGCTGGTGGCCGGCGTCGCCCACGAGCTGTCCACCCCGCTGGGCAACGGCCTGATGGCGGCCAACACCGTGGCCGACCACACCCGCGCGCTCAGGCGCGAGCTCGAAGGCGGGCTCAAGCGCTCCTCGCTGGAGCAGTACCTGGGCGATACCGAGGCCGGCACGGCCATCATCGAGCGCAATCTGCAGCGCGCCGCCGAACTGGTGGCCAGTTTCCGCCAGGTGGCGGTGGACCAGGCCAGCTCGCAGCGCCGCCAGTTCGCCCTCGGCGAGGTGGTGGACGAACTGGCGCTGACCCTGCGCCCCTCCTTCAAGCGCCAGCCCTGGAAGCTGGAAACCGACGTGGAGCCCGGCCTGCTGCTCGACAGCTATCCGGGGCCGCTCGGCCAGGTGCTCACCAACCTGGTCAACAACGCCATCGTGCACGGTTTTGCCGGGCGAGACAGCGGCACGGTGACCGTGCGCGGGCGGGCCGACGGCGAGGACGCGGTGCTGATCGAGGTGTGCGATGACGGCCGCGGGATCAGCGCCGAGCACCGCCGGCGCATCTTCGATCCCTTCTTCACCACCCGGCTGGGGCAGGGCGGCAGCGGGCTGGGCCTGCACATCGTGCACAGCCTGGTGAGCAACCTGCTGGGCGGCACGGTGGAGGTGGACAGCCGTCCCGGCGAGGGGACGCGCATGCGGGTGCGGATTCCGCGCCGCGCACCCGAAAACCAGGACTCAGAGACTGCGGATACGGCCGATCAGCGCGGTGGTTGAGCGCTCGTGGCGGAAGGGGATGGAATGCACGCTGCCGCCCCAGCCGCGTACCTCGGCGGCGCCGACGATGCGTTCGGGCGCCCAGTCGCCGCCCTTGACCAGCACGTCCGGCCGGCAGGCGAGGATGCGTGCCAGCGGGGTGTCCTCGTCGAACCAGGTGACCAAGTCCACGCAGTCCAGCGCGGCCATCACCGCCAGGCGGTCTTCCAGCGGATTCACCGGGCGGTCCTCACCCTTGCCCAGTCGGCGCACCGAGGCGTCGGTGTTGAGCGCCACCACCATGGCCGCGCCCAGCGCGCGGGCCTGCGCCAGATAGGTCACATGGCCGCGGTGCAGGATGTCGAAGCAGCCGTTGGTGAACACCAGCGGGCGGGGCAGCGTGGCCACGCGCTCGGCAAGCGCCTCGGGCGGACAGATCTTGTCTTCGAAGGCGGGGTGGGGGTAGTCCATGGTCGGGGAGCGGGCGGCGTCGGAAGGCGGGGATTGTAGCAGCGCCTCAGGCCGGCTCGGCGCCTTCGGCGGGTTCCCCGTCGGGCTTCTCGTCCCTGGGCGGCGCGATGCCAGCATCCAGGGCCGACAGGTGGCGGGCGGCCTTGGCGGTCTGTTCGGCCGCGCGGCGCAGCAGGCTGGCGTGGCGCAGCAGTTGCTGCATGTCCGGAATGCTCAGCTGGGCGTGGGCGCCGGCCACCAGCAGGGCTTCCTTGAGGCGGGCGTAGGCGTCCTCGGCGGTGTGCAGGGCGGCTTCCACCCGCTCTTCGGCGTAGGCCGGGGCGGCCGGGTCTGCGGCGGCGGAGAGCGCGGCGAGCGCCTGTGAGAAGGCGGATTCGGCCGCGGTCAGGTGAGCGGCCACGGTGGCCAGGCCCGGGGCCAGGGTGGCGGCCTGCAGGCTGCCGTCGACCGCGTTCTCCTGGTACTGCAGCACGCGCAGGCTGCGGGCCAGTTCCTCGACCAGCGTGGGCGGCAGGATGGCCGCGTTGAGCCGGCCCGCGTACTCGGCGATGCTGTGCGACAGGGCTTCGAGCACTTCGCGCTGTTCGCGGATGGCGTCCTCGCCGGCCGGCCGGGTCGAGGCGGCCTGCAGGCAGGCGGCCGCCAGCGCCTGGGTGCGGCCCAGCTCCATGCGCAGCGCACGCAGGGCCAGATCCGGCACGGTCGCGGCGTTGGCGTCCAGGTAGCGCGGGCGGGCGCGTTCTTCCTCTCGGCTGGTGAAGCGGCGCGACAGCGTGCGCAGCAGCCAGCCGCTGGCGGGCACCATGAGCAGCACGCCGAGCACGTTGAACACCGTGTGGAACATGGCGATGGTCACCGCCGGGCTGGCCGGCTGGTCGAGCCAGTCGCGCAGCACGCCGAGGAAGCCGATCAGCAGCGGCAGCAGGGCGAGCGCCACCGCGCCGGTGATCAGGTTGAAGAATACGTGCGAGGCAGCCAGCCGGCGGGCGTTGGAGGTGGCGCCCACCGCCGACAGGATGGCGGTGAAGGTGGTGCCGATGTTGGTGCCGATCACCATCGCGCAGGCCGCCTCGATGCTCATCAGCCCGCCGGATGCGGCGGTGATGACGATGGCGATCACCGCGCCCGAGGCCTGCATCAGCACGGTCATCAGGGTGCCGATGCCGACCAGCAGCAGGTAACCGAGCAGGTCCTGGCCGACGTACTGACCGATGTCCATCTCGGCGCCGAAGGACGAGAAGGTGTCCTTGAGCACGTCGATGCCGAGGAAGAGCACGCCGAAGCCGGCCAGCGCCTGGCCCAGCGAGCGCGGGCGCTGGCCGCGGGCGATGAGCATGGTGGCGGCGCCGATGCCGACGAAGGGCAGGGCGAAGGCGTCGATCTTGAAGCTGAAGCCCAGCCAGGCCACCAGCCAGGCGTTCATCGTGGTGCCGACGTTGGAGCCGAAGATCACCCACAGTGCGTTGCCGAGCGACAGCAGGCCGGTGTTGACGAAGCCGATGCTGGCCACCGTGACCGCCGACGAGGACTGGACCAGGGTGGTGATCAGCATGCCGGCGGCCAGCCCCTTGAGCGGGGTCGAGGTGGAGCGCTGCAGCAACTCCTCCAGCGCGCGGCCCGCCGCCAGCTTCAGGCCGTCGGTGAGCAGGTGCATGCCGAGCAGGAACAGGCCCACGCCGCCGAAGGCGCCGGCGAGGATGGAGAACAGGGAGGGCGCGACGGTGTCCAGGGGCAACTCCTCGGCAAGAGACATTCAGGCGCGCGGCGCGCGGGCGGGCCTGCTTGCCGAAAGAGTAATACGCAACGGGGGCAGCGAAAAGCGCGGTGTGCCGCTCAGAAGGTGTGAAGAAATCGTAGCGAACGGGGCTGTGGCAAGGCGCGCGGCGCACAGCGGCCGAGACATATCAGATGGATAGGCGAGGAAGCGGGCACCGCGCAACGCCGCCATCGGCCCGCGCAGTAGATTCATCCACACATTCTCAGTTGTGGTGTTCTGCCCGCCACTGCGCCAGGGCGGTGAGCGCGTCGTCCAGGTCGGTGATCACCCGCACGCCGTTCAGCCGCCGGTTCTTGCCCTGCACCGCCGCCCCGCCCGCCCACAGCGCGATGCCGGGCGGCAGCAGTTCGCGCAGCGCGTTCAGCCCGTCCACCGCCTGGCGCTGCGGATAGGCGGCGCTGAAGGACAGGGCCACCACGTCGAAGGTGCCGGCTTCGGCCGCGCTGCGGATGTCGCTCATCGGCGTCTGGGTGCCGAGGGAGACGCAGGCGGCGCCTTCGGGCACCAGGGTGGCCTCGGCCATCAGCAGGCCGAGGGCGTGCTGCTCGTCCGGGAAGGTGGTGAGCAGGATGCGCGGCCGGCCCCCCGCCACCGCCTGCGAGCCGATCGCGCTGCGCAGCACGTTCTGCACCTGCTCGGTGTACAGGTGCTCCTCAGGCACGTCGATCTCGCCGCGCAGCCAGGCATGGCCGATGCAGTCGTTGAGCGGGGCCACGGTGTCGGCAACGAAGCGCTGCAGGCCCTGCTTGAGCAGGAGTTGGTAGAGCGCGGCGCGCAGTTCGTTGCTGCGATGCAGGCGCACCAGTTGCAGCAGGGCGGCCTCGCGTTCGCTGCGCTGCGGATCGACCTCGCCCGGGCCGGCGGCGTCGAGCAGGGTCGCCAGCTCGTCGGTACTCAGCCGCACGATGGTCGATGGCCGCCTGCCCTGGTCCATCAGCCGGCGCATCAGGCGCAGCTTCTCCACCTGTGCAGACGGATAGAGGCGCTCGCCGTGGGCGTCGCGCAAGGGCGCGGGAAACCCGTAGCGGCGTTCCCAGACCCGCAGGGTGTCCTTGGCGATGCCGGTGTCGCGTTCGACCGCGGCGATCCCCAGGGCCTGTGCGGCGGAGTTTGTGTCAAGAGCGGAGTTTGGCATTTGTCCTGGACAAAACGTTGACAACGGATTTCGTTGAAACTATCTTAGGTTCGTCAGCGTGATTTGTCTAGGACAGTGTCGGATTCTGTCGAGGGCGGCCAGGTTTTCCGCATCTGCGCAGCATCCGACCCGTTAGTCCCTGCCAGTTCCCGTGCATTCCTGCGGCGCCCGGTTCCATTTCGAGGGCGTGGACAAAGAGTGCAAAGCCTGTACCTGCCCCTGGATTGTCCAGGACAAATAACCGGAGATGTCATGAACGCGCCAGAGTCCATTTTCCTTCCCGACATCCAGGCCACCCGCGACCACCGTGCGCTGGCGATCCAGCAGGTCGGCATCCGCGGGCTGCGCTATCCGCTGGTACTGCGCCGCGCGGACGGCGAGGCGGCGGGCACGGTCGCCACCCTGGCGCTGACCGTGGGCCTGCCGGCCGATCAGAAGGGCACGCACATGTCGCGCTTCGTCGAACTGATGGAAGCAGACCGCGGCGCGCTGGACCTGTCGGGCCTGCGGGCGATGTTTTCCGAGATGCTCGCCCGCCTCGATGCCGACGCGGGACGGCTCGAGGCCGCCTTCCCCTGGTTCATCCGCAAGCGCGCTCCGGTGTCCGGCGTGGAGAGCCTGCTCGACATCGACGCCGCGCTGCGCGTGGAGCAATGCGCCGGCGGCCGGCCGCAGACCACGCTGCGGGTGGTGGTGCCGGTGACCAGCCTGTGTCCGTGCTCCAAGGAGATCTCCGCCTACGGGGCGCACAACCAGCGCTCGAAGATCACCCTGGAGGTGACGCTGCGCGAGGACATGAGCTTCGAGGAGCTGGTGCGCATCGCCGAGGAGGAAGCTTCCTGCGAACTGTTCGGCCTGCTCAAGCGCCCGGACGAGAAGTGGGTGACCGAGCGCGCCTATGACAACCCGAAGTTCGTCGAAGACCTGGTGCGCGACATCGCCCTGCGCCTGCGCGCGGAGCCGCGCATCGCCGCCTGGCAGGTGGCCTCCGAGAACTTCGAGTCCATCCACAACCATTCCGCCTGGGCCACCGTGTCCGGCGCGAACGACTGATCACCAGTGGGGGCAAGCATGAAGATGGGCGAACTGGACGGAATCGTCACCGGCGGCCGCCGGCGGATCGCGGTGGTCGGCTCGGGCATCGCCGGCCTGGCCAGCGCGCTGCTGCTCTCGCGTCGCGAGCGCGTCACCCTGTACGAGGCCGACGGGCGCCTGGGCGGGCACAGCAACACCGTGGACATCGAGGTCGAAGGGCGCCGGCTGGCGGTCGATACCGGCTTCCTGGTGTTCAACCGGCGAACCTACCCTGAGCTGTGCGCGCTGTTCGCCATGCTCGGGGTGGAGGCGGTGGAGAGCGAGATGTCCTTCTCGGTGAGCCTTGCGGAGCCGGAACTGGAGTGGGCGGGTTCCGATCTCGGCACCCTGTTCGCGCAGCCGCGCAACCTGCTGCGCCCGGCCTTCCTCGGCATGCTGAAGGACATCATGCGCTTCAACGCCGCGGCCACCCGGGCCGCTGCCGGCACCGAAGCGGTGCCCGACATGGCCTTGGGCGATTACCTCGACCGCCATCGCTACGGCGCCGCCTTCCGTCACTGGTATCTGCTGCCGATGGCGGCTGCGATCTGGTCCTGCCCCACGCGCACCATGCTCGACTACCCCTTCGCCACCTTTGCGCGCTTCTGCCACAACCACGGCCTGCTGCAGATATTCGACCGCCCGCAGTGGATGACGGTGCGTGGTGGCGCGCGCGAGTACGTGCGCCGCATAGCCGCCCAGCTCGACGACGTGCGCACCGCCACCCCGGTGCTGGGCGTGGAACGTGGCGCCGACGGCGTACGCCTGCACACGCGTGGCGGCGGTGAGTTGTACGACGAGGTGGTGTTCGCCTGTCACAGCGACCAGGCGCTGCGCATCCTCGGTGAGGCCGCGAGCGCCGAGGAGCGCGCGATCCTGGGTGCGGTGCGCTACCAGGACAACCGCGCGGTGCTGCATACCGACCCCGCGTTGCTGCCGCGTCGGCCCAAGGTGTGGTCGGCCTGGAACTACCTGGCCGGGCGGGGCGAGGCGGCAGAACGGCCGGTGTCGGTGAGCTACCTGCTCAACCGCCTGCAGCCGCTGGGCGTGGACACCCCGGTGGTGGTCTCGCTCAATCCCTTCGACGAGCCTGCCGCGGACAAGGTGCTGCGCACCATCGACTACGCCCACCCGGTGTTCGACAGTGCGGCCATCGCCGCGCAGGCCCGGCTGCATGAGATCCAGGGCGTGCGGCGCACCTGGTTTGCCGGCGCATGGACCGGCTACGGCTTCCACGAGGACGGCCTCAGGTCCGCGCTGGCGGTGGCCGGCGCACTTGGCGCCGGCATTCCCTGGCGGGCGGAAGAGCGCGAGAAGGTGGCGTCATGAACGTGGCCCGCTACCGTCCGTCGCTTGACCCCGCGGTGTGCTTCGGTGCGGTGATGCATGAACGCGCGGGCGAGGCCCGCAACCGCTTCGTCTATCGCCTGGCCTTCCTGCGCGTGCCCCTGTCCGGCTGGGACGCGCTCAAGGTGCCGCTGCTCGCGGTGGACCGGCCGGGCATCTTCAGCCTGCGCGCCGCCGATCATGGCGCGCGCGACGGCAGCCCGTTGCTGCCGTGGATACGCGAACTGCTCGCCGCCCACGGGCTGGCGGCCACCTGCGACGGCGAGGTGGTGCTGCAGACCATGCCGCGCCTGTTCGGCTACGTGTTCAATCCGGTCAGCTTCTGGTTCTGCCACGATCGCGACGGCCGCCTGCGGGTGGTGCTGGCCGAGGTCAGCAACACCTTCGGCGAACGCCACAACTACCTGGTGCATCACCACGATCTGCGCCCGATCGAGTTCGGCGACGAGCTCTCCGCGCGCAAGGTCTTCCACGTCTCGCCCTTCTTCCCGGTGCGCGGCGAATACCGCTTCCGCTTCGCCTCGGCGGGCGAGGTGCATTCGGTACGGATCGACTACTGGGACGGTGGCGAATGCCGCCTGGCCACCCGGGTCGGTGGACGTGCGCAGCCGCTGTCGGGCACGTCCATGACGCGCTGGCTGGCCCAGTTCCCCCTGATGACGCTGGGCGTGACCGCCCGCATCCACTGGCAGGCGCTGCGGCTGTGGCGCAAGCGCGCCGCCTTTTTCCGCAAGCCCCTGCCACCGCTCGAGGAAACCACGCGATGAATGCCCTGGACACCACCCTGGCGCGCGAACTGCCGCGCCCCGATCTGCACCTGCTCGCGCGCCAGCCGCGCGCCACCCGCCTGGCGCTGGAGATGCTGCACCGCCTGGATGGCGGCGCGCTGGCGCTGGAACTGCCGGACGGCGCCACGCTGCGCCTCGGTCATGGCCCGCTCGCGGCCCACTGGCGGGTGCGTGAGCACGCGGTGTTCGACGCCGTGCTGGCGCGCGGCGACATCGGCCTGGGCGAGACCTGGATGGAAGGCGGGTGGGACACCGACCAGCTCACCGGCCTGCTCGGCCTACTGGCCGCCAACCGCGCGCAGCTCGGCCAGGCGGTGTACGGCCGGCGCTGGCGCCTGCTCACCCACCGGCTCGGCCACCTGCTGCGCGCCAACACCCGTAGCGGCGCGCGGCGCAACATCGAGGCGCACTACGACCTGGGCAACGACTTCTACGCCCTGTGGCTGGACCCGACCATGAGCTATTCGGCCGCGCTCTTCGCCACGCCGGACGAAGCGCTGGAGGATGCCCAGCGCCGCAAGTACCGCCGCGTGCTGCAACGCCTGGGTGCGCGCCCCGGGCAGACCATCCTGGAGGTCGGCTGCGGCTGGGGCGGCTTTGCCGAGGTGGCGGCCACCGAGTTCGGCTGCAAGGTGCTCGGCCTGACCCTGTCGCCGGCGCAGCTCGAATGGGCGCGTGCGCGCGCCGAACGCGGCGGCTGGCAGGCCATGGCGAACTTCGAGCTGTGCGACTACCGCGACGTGCGCGGCCAGTACGACCACATCGTCTCCATCGAGATGATCGAGGCGGTCGGCGAGCGCTTCTGGCCGGTGTATTTCGAGCGCCTCGCCGGCCTGCTGCGCCCCGGCGGGGGCTGCGTGGTCCAGGCCATCACCATCGCCGACGAGCTGTTCGCGCGCTACCGGCGCGGCACCGACTTCATCCAGCAGTACATCTTCCCCGGCGGCATGCTGCCCTCGCCGCAGGCCATCGAGCGCCAGGCCGCGGGCGCGGGACTCGCGGTGGCGGACGACTTCGCCTTCGGCGGCGATTACGCGCGCACCCTGCGGCACTGGCACGAGGCCTTCGTCGCACGTATCGGCGAGGTGCGCGCGCAAGGCTATTCCGAGCGCTTCGTGCGCATGTGGCGCTTCTACCTGTCCTACTGCGAGGCGGGCTTCCTGTGCGGCGACATCGACGTGCGCCATGTCGAGCTGCGCCACGCGCGGAGTGCCGGGTGATGCGCCGCGCCCGCAGCATCCTGCTGGTCTGCGCGCTGCTGTTCGTGCCGGCGGCCGGCGCCTCGCAAGGCCTGCCGGCGGAGACGCTCGCCTATGCGCCGCAGATGCGTCCCCTGGGCGCCGGGCCGATGCGCTGGTTCGGCCTGCGCCTGTACGACGCCGAGCTGTGGGTGAGCGGCGAGGGCTACGCGCCGCAGCGCCCCCACGCGCTCGCCCTGCGCTACCAGCGCGCGATCGACGCCGGGCGCCTGGTCGACACCAGCATCGACGAGATGCGCCGCCTCGGCGCCGGCGACGAGACGCGCCTGGCGCGCTGGCGGGAAGAACTGGCGCGCGCCTTCCCCTCGGTGCAGCCGGACGAGCGCATCGTCGGTCTGCACCTGCCGGGCCGCGGGGCGGTTTTCTGGCACCAGGGGCGGCTGACCGCCGAGATCGACGACGCCGAACTGGCGCGCCACTTCTTCGCCATCTGGCTGGACGAGCGCACCCGCGAGCCCGCGCTGCGCGCCCGCCTGCTCGGTGAGGCCGCGCCGTGAGCGGCCGCCTCGCCCTGGCCCTGGACGCGCCCACCCGCGGCGGCCTGCTGGCCTACGGCGCGCTCGGCCTGCCGCTGGCCTTCGCCGCGCTGCCGATCTACGTGCATGTGCCCAAGCTCTATGCCGACGGCCTCGGCCTGCCGTTGGCCGCGGTCGGTGCGGTGCTGCTCGCGGTGCGCGTGGTCGATGGCCTCACCGATCCGCTGCTCGGCTGGGCGAGCGACCGCTGGGCGAGCCGGCCGCAGTGGGTGATCGGCGCGCTGCCGGCGCTGGCGCTGGGGCTGATGGCCTTGCTCGCCCCGCCGGCCGGCGCCGGCCTGGCCTGGTTGGCGCTCGCCCTGGTGGCGGTCACCCTGGCCTGGTCGGCGGCCAGCATCGCCTATCACGCCTGGGGCGCGGAGCTGCAGGCCAGTACGCACGAGCGCACCCGGATCACCGCGGTGCGCGAAGGCTTTGCGCTGGCCGGGGTGATGCTCGCCGCGGCCCTGCCGTCCATGCTGGCGGCCGACGAAGTGGCGGGCCTGGCGCGCCTGGCCTGGCTGTTTCCGCTGCTGCTCGCCCTGTTTGCCGGCTGGACCCTGCTGCGCGCGCCGCGCGCACCCCGCCAGCCTGCGCGCCAGGCGCTGTGGGCCGGGCTGGCGGCCGCGCTCGCGCACCGGCCGTTCCGTCGCCTGCTCACGGTGTTCGCGGCCAATGGCATCGCCGCGGCGATCCCCTCGGTGTGCGTGCTGTTCTTCGTCGCCGACGTGCTGCAGGCGGAGTCCTCTGCCGGCCTGTTCCTGGTGATCTACTTCGCCGCCGGCGCGGCCAGCCTGCCCGCGTGGGTGGCGCTCGCCGCGCGTGTCGGCAAGCGGCGCGCCTGGGGCGCGGCCATGGTGCTGGCGATGGCGGTGTTCGTCTGGGCCTGGACCCTGGAGGGCGGGCAGACCGTCGCCTTCGCGCTGATCTGCCTGTTGTCCGGCGCGGCACTCGGTGCGGACCTCGCCCTGCCGCCGGCCATGCTGGCCGACCAGCTGGCGCGCTATGCCGGGCGCGGCGCTTCGCCCGCGGGGGCGTGGTTCGGCTGGTGGAACCTGGTCACCAAGGCCAACCTGGCGCTCGCCGCCGGGCTGGCGCTGCCGCTGCTCGGCTGGCTGGGCTATGAACCCGGCGCGCGCGACGCCGCCGCGCTGGGCGCGCTGGCGGCGGTGTATGCCCTGCTGCCGGTGGTGCTCAAGGGCGGCGCGCTGGCCCTGCTGCTCGCCTGGCGCGGTGAACTGGAATCCGAGGGAGAAATGCGATGAGACGACTGCTGGCGATGTTCGCGCTGCTGGCCGCCCTGAGCGGCTGCGCGACGGTGGAGGTGGGAGAGTACGCAATGGAGAAGCCGACGCTCGATCTGCGCGAGTATTTCAACGGCACCCTGGACGCCCATGGCATCTTCCAGGACCGCAAGGGCCGGGTGGTGAAGCGCTTCCATGTGCTGATCGAGGCGCGCTGGGAGGGCGACACCGGCACCCTGGACGAACACTTCACCTATTCGGACGGCAGCACCCAGCGCCGGGTGTGGACCCTCACCCGCCAGCCCGACGGCAGCTACCTCGGGCGCGCCGACGACGTGGTCGGCGAGGCGGTGGGCGAGCTCGCCGGCAATGCGCTGCGCTGGCGTTACGTGCTGGCCCTGCCGGTGGACGGCAAGGTGTATCACGTCGATTTCGACGACTGGATGTTCCTGATGGACGAGCGCGTCATGCTCAACCGTTCGGTGATGAGCAAGTGGGGCTTCCGCCTGGGCGAGGTTACGCTGTCCTTCTACAAACGGCCGGAACGATGAGCCTGAACACGCCGATCACCGACTGGCAGGGCCGGCGGGTGTGGCTGGTGGGGGCGTCCTCGGGCATCGGCGCCGAGCTCGCCCGCCAGCTCGCCGGCCGTGGCGCGCGCCTGGCGTTGAGCGCGCGCAATGCGGAAGGCCTGCGCGCGGTGGCAGAAGATTGCCTGCGTGCCGGCGCCGCGGACGTCCGGGTGGAGCCGGCCGACGTGACCCACAGCGGCGACCTGGCGCAGGTGCGCGACCGCCTGCTGGCCGCCTGGGGCGGCATCGACCTGGCGGTGCTCAACGCCGGCACCTACCGGCCGCTGCGCGCCTGGGAGCTGTCGCCCGAGACGGTGCGCGAGACATTGTCCGTGAACCTGCTCGGCGTCATGGACGGCGCAGCGGCGCTGGTGCCGGCGCTGCTGGCGCAGGCCGAACAAGGTCAGCCGGCGGCGCTGGCCATCGTCGGCAGCGTGGCGGGCTATGGCGGGCTGCCGCGCGCCGCGGCCTACGGGCCGTCCAAGGCGGCGCTGATCAACCTGGCCGAGTCGCTCTACCTCGACCTCGCGCCGCGCGGCGTGTCGGTGTTCCTGGTCAGCCCCGGCTTCGTCGCCACCCCGCTGACCGCGCAGAACGACTTCCACATGCCGGCGCTGCAGACCCCGCGCCAGGCCGTCGAGGCCATGCTGCGCGGTTTCTCCGCGGGGCGTTTCGAGATCCACTTCCCGCGGCGTTTCTCGCTGGTGCTGAAGGCCCTGCGCCTGCTGCCCTACCGGCTCTACTTCGGCCTGGTGCGCCGGGCCACCGGCGCATGAGCATGGCGCCCGATCCGGTCGACAAGGCGCTCGACGCGGGCCTGGACCGCCTGGTCGCCTTCTACGAGACGCTGACGCCAGCCTCGCTCGCGGAGCTTGCGGCCGTGTATGCGCCGGATGCGCGCTTCAAGGACCCGTTCAACGAGGTCGCAGGCCTTGCGGCCATCGAACGTATCTTCCGTCACATGTTCGGGCAGGTCGAGGCGCCGCAATTTAGCGTCACCACGCGCCTGCGCGACGGCCGCCAGGCGATGCTGGGCTGGACCTTCGCCTTCGGTCCGCCGGCGCGGCGCATCGTCGTGCGCGGGGTCAGCCATCTGCACCTGGACGAGCGGGGCAGGGTGGTGGAGCACCGCGACTACTGGGATGCCGCCGAGGAGCTGTACGCCAAGCTGCCGCTGATCGGCGCGCTGATGCGCTGGCTGCGCCGCCGCCTGGCCGCACCGCAGTCATGAGCCGGTCGCCGCGACGTGCGATAATCCGCGCCCAGTCCATCCGCATCGGTTCGCTCTCATGAAGATCCTCGTCACCGGCGCCGCCGGCTTCATCGGCATGCACACCTCCGAACGCCTGCTCGCCCGCGGCGACGAGGTGGTCGGCCTGGACAACCTCAACGATTACTACGACCCCACGCTGAAGGAGGCGCGCTTGGCGCGGCTCACGCCCCACGCCAATTTCCGCTTCGTCAAGCTGGACGTGGCCGACCGCGCCGGCATGGAGCGCCTGTTCGCCGAGGAGGGCTTCGACCGCGTGATCCACCTGGCCGCACAGGCCGGCGTGCGCTATTCGCTGCAGAACCCGCACGCCTACGTGGACAGCAACCTGGTCGGCTTCATGAACATCCTGGAAGGCTGCCGCCACGGCAAGGTGGGCCACCTGGTGTATGCCAGCAGCTCCAGCGTGTATGGCGGCAACACCAAGATGCCGTTCTCCGAGCACGACAGCGTAGACCACCCGGTGAGCCTGTACGCCGCGACCAAGAAGGCCAACGAGCTGATGGCGCACACCTACAGCCACCTCTACGGCCTGCCCACCACCGGCCTGCGCTTCTTCACGGTGTACGGCCCCTGGGGCCGCCCGGACATGGCGCTGTTCCTGTTTACCAAGGCCATGCTCGAAGGCCGCCCTATCGACGTGTTCAACCACGGCCGCATGCGGCGCGACTTCACCTTCATCGACGACATCGTCGAAGGCGTGCTGCGCACGCTGGACCATGTCGCGGAAGCCGACCCCGGCTTCGATGCCGACCGTCCGGACCCGGGCCGCAGCGACGCGCCCTACCGCGTGTTCAACATCGGCAACCACAACCCGGTGGAGCTGATGGCCTTCATCGAGGCCATCGAGGATGCGCTCGGCCGCAAGGCGGAAAAGAACTTCCTGCCGCTGCAGGACGGCGACGTGCCCGCCACCTACGCCGACACCGCGGAGCTCAATGCGTGGACCGGCTTCGCGCCGGCCACCCCGGTGCCCGAGGGTGTGGCGCGCTTCGTACAGTGGTACCGCGAGTACTACAAGGTCTGACCCACGCCTCCGCGGCTGTAGGAGCGGCCTTGGCCGCGATGCGGCGGCCGTGTCCTTGCAGGCCGCATCGCGGCCAAGGCCGCTCCTACATGCGGTTTCTCCGGAGCGGTGCCGAATGGCGGCTGCCGGGTGTCAGCCCAGGCGGCGCAAATACTCGCGGGTGAACATGCGCTCCGGCAGGTCGCGCAGGTTCATGGCCTCGTAGCTCATCTCCGAGGTTTCGCCGGCCTTCAGCGCGTCTTCCATGACCAGCCGGGTGGGGCGCAGCTGCCCGGCCATTTCCTGGAAGTCCAGGTAGCGGCAGGTTTTCAGCAGCCGGCCGGAGAGCGCGTAGAACTCGGCCTTCACCGGCCAGGCATTGTCCTCCCGCACCCAGTACTTCACCCGCGCGTAGGTGACGCCGCGGTCGGCGGCGACCAGGTCGAGCACGTGGCAGGGGGCGCCGTCGACCGACTCGCTGCCGAGCAGGGCGGGGGTGTAGTCGCCGGCAAAATTGGCCCGCGCCAGGTCGCCGTTGGCCACCTGGCCGGTGAGCCGCTGGGCGAGCGACAGGCGTACCGGCTGCGACACCGAGGGCATGAAGATCCACAGGTCGCGGCCGCGCATCAGCAACGCCTGGCCGCGCTCGGAGGCCGGCTCCATGGTGAGTACGATGGTGTTCTCGTTGCCGCGCGACAGCACGCGGTACTTGCGCATGTCGCCGGCCTCGCCGTTGCTGAAGTTGCGCACCGTGATGTCGGTCTGGAAGCTCTCCTGCGGAAAGCGGATCGCGTCGGCGCGGGCCACCAGTTCGCGGGCAAGGCCGGATTCCTCCGCCGACCAGGCCAGCCGCGGGGCGGCGAGCCCCAGGGCGACCAGCGACAGGAAGTGGCGCCGGTTTCGTGAGCTTTTCGTCATGGGTACTGTCCTCCCGGCTGCTATGCTTATGGCAGTCTCATCACCAGTCTGGCTGGCGAAATGGCGATCGTACAGGTGGAAAACGTCGGAAAGAGCTACCTTCTGGGCGAGCAGGAGGTGCAGGCGCTCACCGATATCAATCTGGCGGTGGAGCCCGGGGTGTTCCTTGCGATCGCCGGCCCGTCGGGTAGTGGCAAGTCTACCCTGCTCAACATCATCGGGTGCATCGACACGCCGTCTTCCGGCCGCGTGCTGATCGACGGGCGCGACGTCTCCGGGCAGACCCCGGACCAGCTCGCCGAGCTGCGGGCGCGCACCATCGGCTTCATCTTCCAGTCCTTCAACCTGCTGCCGGTGCTCTCCGCCGAGGAGAACGTCGAATACCCGCTGCTGCAACTGCGCGAGCTGTCGCGCGCCGAGCGCGCCGAGCGGGTGCAGCACTACCTGGCGATGGTCGGCCTGTCGAAGTACGCCACCCACCGTCCCAACCAGCTCTCGGGCGGGCAGCGCCAGCGGGTGGCGATCGCCCGCGCGCTGGCCACCCATTCCAAGGTGGTGCTGGCCGACGAGCCCACCGCCAACCTCGACCGCAAGACCGGCGAGGGCATCCTGCGGCTGATGAAGGAGATCAACCGCAAGTCCGGCACCACCTTCATCTTTTCCACCCACGACCGGCGGGTGATGAACATGGCCGACCGTCTGGTGCGCATCGAGGATGGGCAGATCACCGCCCTGGGCATGCGCGCGGGCGACAGGTGGCGGTTCGTCCAGGACCGTCGCCCTGCCGGCGAAGACCCGGAAATCTGACGGAGCGATTCCCTCATGCGATCCAAGCGCCTGCTGCCCTTCCTGCTTGCCCTGGGCCTGAGCACCGCGGCCGCGGCCGCCGACGAGCTCGACGACCTGTTCGACCTGGATGCCGACCCCGCCGCGCCGGCCGACGCGGCCGGCGGCTTGCGGCTGGGGGGCTACGCGGATTTCGGCGCGGCCTACACCTGGCCGGACGAATCCCACTGGTCCAAGCTGCGCGCGCGGCTGGAGCTCGGCCTCAGCGGACGCCTGGGCGAGCGCAGCCGCTACAAGCTCTCCGCGCGGGCCGACGTGGATGGCGCCTACTGGCTGGAGGACGACTACTACCACCGCCGGGTGCGGCGCGACCAGCGCACGGACTTCATGATCCGCGAGGCCTACGCCGACTTCGGCGCGGGCGACTGGGAGTTCCGCCTCGGGCGTCAGCACGTGGTGTGGGGCGAGATGGTCGGCCTGTTCTTCGCCGACGTGGTCTCGGCGCGCGACCTGCGCGAATTCTTCCTGCCCGAGTTCGAGGCCCTGCGCACGCCGCAGTGGGCGGTGCGGGCCGAGCACTTCGGCAGCGACACGCATTTCGAGCTGTTGTGGATTCCGGCGCCGAGCTACGACGAAATCGGCGAGCCGGGCGCTGATTTCTATCCGTTCGCGCTGCCGGCCGGCACCCGGGTGAAGGACCGCAAACCCTCCTCCGGGTTGTCGAACACCAACTGGGGCCTGCGCGTCTCGCGCCTGATCGCCGGATGGGACCTGTCCGCCTTCCACTACCAGAGCCGCGACGTGTCGCCCACGCTGTACCGGGTGGGCGGCGCGCTGGAACTGCGCCACGACCGCATCCGCCAGACCGGCCTGACCATGTCCAAGGATCTCGGCAGCTTCGTGCTCAAGGGCGAGGCGGTCCATACCCATGGGCGCAGCTTCCTGACTGCGGACCCGGCCGCACGCTACGGCCTGCACGCATCGGACACCCTCGACTACGTGATCGGGGTGGACATCCCGGTGCGCGACGTGTGGCGCTTCAACCTGCAGTACTACGCGCGGGTGTTCTACGACCACGACCGGCAGATGGGCAACGAGCGCCACGAGGGCGGCATGACCTTCCTGGTCAGCCGCAAGTTCGGCGACAAGCTGGAGGCCGAGCTGCTCTACGTGTCCAGCCTGAATCGCAGCGACTACATGCTGCGGCCCAAGCTTTCCTACCAGATCACGCCCGAATGGCGCGGCGTGGTCGGCGCCGATGTCTTCGGGGGGCGTCGGGACGGCATATTCGGCCGCTACGACGACCGCGACCGGGTGTATGTGGAGTTTCGCCGCTGGTTCTGACGCGGCCGGATGCTCAGGACACGGTCTCGCTCACCGGCGCGCGCAGTTGCTCGAACAGCCGCCACTGCTCGTCGATGGAGAAGAAGCTGCGATACAGGCTGCGCTGGCTGCCGCCTTCGCGGATCAGCCGCTCGGCTTCGGCCAGCGGGATGTGCAGCAGCACCGCCGGCGCGCCCACCCGCGGGCAGACGCGTTCCGGCCCGGCCACGCGGTAGCCCAGCATGCGCTGGTAATAGCTGCTGTGGCGGGGATGCACTTCGGCGAACAGGTCGGTCATGCCATGAACCAGACGCGCGAGGATGAACACCAGGTGAAAGAACTGGGCCATCAGCAGGCTGGAGCCGAATTCCGGGTCGACCGCCAGGCGGGTGACCTCGCACACCCTGCCGCCCGCGCTGCGCACCTGGTCGATCTGCGGCCGGTAGAGTGCGTCCGCAAGCAGCCCGTCGGGCGAATCGAGGCCGAGGGTGACGGTGCCGAACACGTGGTCCTCGTCGCGGCAGGCCACCAGCGTGGTCTGGCCGCCGCGGACCGGCAGGTCGGCATGCGTGGCGTGCAGGCCTCGGTACGCGTAGAGCTTCTCGATCAGCAGGCTGATGCGTGTGCGAAAGGTGTCCGAATGATCGGCCAGGCGGATCTGGTAGCCGTTGCAGTCGAGGCTGAAATGCTGGCCGAAAGTTCTAGGCCGGGCGGGCGCTCGGGCGTCGAGGGGAAGGGGGGCGAAGGCAGACAGCGAGCCTGATCCGGGCCGAAGCGGGGCATGGTCCGAGTTCACTGTCGCCTCCCTGACGAAAGTTATTGTACGAATGCTCTGCACTTTAGTCGGCGCATCTCCCGGGGGCTGTAACCGGTTGTGTATTTGTTCCTTGGGAGGGGTGTTTTCGGCCTTTAGCATGGCCATAATATGCGGGGCGCAACATCTCGCCCTGCGCGAAAAGGGAGCGGACCATGAGCGTGAATACATCCAACTTCGTGGCGCTGCTGCGCCGGGTGTGGCTGGCGGTGGTAGCGGGCGCGTTGCTGGCAGGCTGTGCATCCAGCTATCCGCCGGCGCCGGTGAGTGCGGCCGATTCGGAGTACAACTACGTCATCGGTCCGGGCGACACCGTCAATATCGTCGTGTGGCGCAACCCCGAGTTGTCGATGAGCGTGCCGGTGCGTCCCGACGGGCGCATCACCACGCCCCTGGTCGAGGACCTGCCGGCCATCGGCAAGGACGCCACCACGCTGGCGCGCGATATCGAGCAGGCCCTGGCCAAGTACATACGCGAACCGGTGGTCACCGTCATCGTGACCGCCTTCGTCGGTCCCTACAGCGAGCAGATCCGCGTGGTCGGCGAGGCTGCCAAGCCGCAGATCCTGCCCTACGTGCAGAAGATGACGCTGCTCGACGTGATGATCGCGGTGGGCGGGGTGACCGAGTTCGCCGACGGCAACCGCGCTTCCATCCTGCGTACCTCCGAGGGCAACAAGCAGTACAGCGTCCGCATCGGCGACCTGATCGAGGACGGCGACGTCTCGGCCAACGTGGAGATGCGCCCGGGCGACGTGCTGATCATCCCGCAGAGCTGGTTCTGACCGTGACCAGGCCGTGCCGCGGTTCCCGTTCCAACTGCCTGTGAGCTGAGCAATGGAAGATCTCGTCAGACAGGGTGTCGGCATTCTGCGGGGCATGTGGCGCTTCCGCTGGTGGGGGCTGGCGCTGACCTGGGTGGCCGGGGCGCTGGCCGCGGTGGTGATCTACACCATGCCGGACCGTTACGAATCCACCGCGCGGGTCTACGTCGACACCCAGTCGGTGCTGCGTCCGTTGATGTCGGGTCTTGCCGTGCAGCCCAACCTCGACCAGCAGATCGCCATCCTCGGCCGCACCCTGATCACCCGGCCGAACGTCGAGAAGCTGATCAACATGGCGGACCTCAACCTCGAGGTGAACACACCGGCCCAGCGCGAACGATTGATCGCAGATCTCATGGATGGGTTGCGCATAGGCGGGACCGGGCGCGACAACCTGTTCACCCTTGCCTACCAGGATGGCGACCCTCAACGCGCCCAGCGCGTGGTGCAGGCGCTGATGTCGCTGTTCGTGGAATCGGGCCTGATCAGCAAGCGGCAGGATACCGATGCGGCGCGGCGCTTTATCGAGGAGCAGATCCGCAGCTACGAGGAGAAGCTTTCCGCCGCGGAAAACCGCCTCAAGGATTTCCGCCTGCGCAACATGGGCCTGCTCGGCGCGGGCGGGGGCGGGGACTACGTGAGCCAGTTGGGTGGCGTCCACGCGCAACTCGAACAGGCGCGCCTGGAACTGCGTGAGGCGATCAATTCGCGCGATTCGCTGCAGCGACAGCTTCAGGGCGAGGAGCCGGTGCTCCTGCCGCAGACCCCCAATGGCTCCGGCGTATCCATTCCGGAGATCGACGGGCGGATCGACGCGATGCGCAAGACGCTCGACTCGCTGCTGCAGCGCTATACCGAGGAGCATCCTGATGTCATCGGTACGCGACGCGTGATCGAGGACCTGGAGGCGCAGAAGGTCAAGGAGATCGAACTGCGCCGCCAGTCCGGTGGCGGCCAGTTCGGTTCGCTCAATGCCAATCCGGTCTACCAGCAGCTCAGGCTGGTGCTGTCGGAGACCGAAGCGCGCGTGGCCTCGCTGCAGGCGCGGGTGAGCGAGTACGAAGGGCGTCTCGCGGACCTGCGCGCCTCGGTCGAACTGTTGCCCAAGATCGAGGCGGAGATGGCCCAGCTCAACCGCGACTACGAGGTGCACAAGCGCAACTACGAGACCCTGGTGCAGCGTCGCGAGTCGGCCAACATCTCGGTCGAGATGGACGCCCAGTCGGGCATCGGCGAGTTTCGCGTGATCGACCCCCCCAGCCTGCCGACCAAACCCGCGGCGCCCAACCGCACCCTGCTGATGCTGTTTGCCAGCCTCGCGGCTCTGGGTGCCGGCGCAGCGCTGACGTTCCTGATCAGCCAGCTTCGCCCGACCTTTGCCGACGGGCGCACGCTGCGCGAGGTCACCGGCGTTCCGGTGCTGGGCGCGGTCAGCATGCTGCACGACCGGCAGCGCGAAACCAGTGAGCGCCGCGGCCGCTACGCCTTTGCCGGCGGGCTGGCCGGCTACGCAAGTGCGGTGGCGGTGGTGACCGTCGCGCTGAACATGCTGCAGGGCTAGGCGGAGAATCAGATGAGCTTGATCGAGAAGGCTGCCGAGCGGCTGGAAAAACTCAAGGAAGCGGGGGCCTTGCCCGCCGCAACCGCGCCGCAGCCCGCTGCCGCTCCGGCCGTCCGGCCGTCCGCCGGGGCCGGCGGCGATAGGGCCGCGCCCCCACCGCCAGTGACGAGCGCGGCTGCGCAGCCGGACGCAGCGCCGGTGAAGCACAGCGGGCGGCAGGTCGACATCGACCTCGTGGCGCTGGCGCGGGCCGGCATGGTCACGCCGGACCAGCCGCGCAGCCAGATTGCCGAGGAATATCGCGTCATCAAGCGCCCCTTGCTGCGCAACCTGCAGGGCAAGGGGGCGACGGCGGTCGACAACGGCAACCTGATCATGGTGTCCAGCGCCCTGCCCGGCGAGGGCAAGTCCTTCACCGCGATCAACCTGGCGATCAGCATCGCCATGGAGCTCGACCATACCGTACTGCTGGTCGATGCCGACGTCTCGCGTCCGGCCATCCTGAACCGTCTCGGCCTGGAGCCCGAGAAGGGGCTGATGGACGTGCTGACCGGGCGTGCCGAACTGGGCGACGTGCTGCTGCGGACCAATGTGGAGAAGCTCTCCCTGCTGCCGGCCGGCATGCCCCACCCGCGCGCCACCGAACTGCTGGCCTCGGATGCGATGAACCGCATGCTCGAGGAGATGGCCACACGCTATGCGGAGAGGGTGATCGTGTTCGACTCGCCGCCGCTGCTGGTGACCACCGAGGCGCGCGAACTGGCGACCCACATGGGGCAGGTGGTGCTGGTGGTGGAGGCCAACCGGACCACCCACGGCACGGTCAAGCAGGCGCTTGCCGCCATCGAGAACTGCCCGATCAAGCTGCTGGTGCTCAACAAGTCCGGCGACCGCGGTCCCGGCGGCTACTACGGCTACGGATACGGCTATGGCTATGGCAACGAGGCCCGTGCGGATGCGGCCTGAACCGCTCCTTCGGAACAGCCCGCTTCCGCGCCCGGCGCGGATGCTGCAGTGCCTGGCGCTCGCCCTGGCAAGCTGCGCCGCTCTGCCGGTCAGCGCCCAGCAGGTGCGCATCGAACCCTACGTGTCTGGCAGCCTGACCTGGACCGACAACCTCGACGCCGCCTCGAGCGGTGGCGGCAGCGGCCTGGTTGCGGACATCGCTCCGGGGGTCAGCATCGCACGCGATGGCGGGCGCATCCAGGGACGGCTGGACGCCAGTCTGCGCAACCAGGTCACCCTCAGCGGCGACAAGGGCGATTCCACCTTCCTCTCGTTGCTGGGGCGGGGCGGGGTCGAGGCGGTGGACGACCTGTTCTTCATCGACGTCGATGCTTCGATCTCGCGCGACAATACCTCGCTGTTCGGCGGGCGCATCCGTGGCGACACGCTGAACACCGACAGCGACGACGAGATCCGCACCTTCGGCATCGCGCCGAGGCTGGAGCTGCGCTTCGGCGACACCGCCGCCACGCTCGCCTATCGCGCGCGCTGGCTGGACAGCGGCGGCGAACTGGGCAGCCAGCGGGTCGGCCGGTGGCTGGCCAATGCGGACAATGCCACGGGCTTCGGCTTCTTCGGCTGGGGGGCGAACTACGGTCGCACCGACACCGATTATGGCAGCAGCGGTACCACCGATGTCAGCCAGGAAGAAGCGCGCGGCATCCTCTACATCAACGTTTCGACGCAGTTACGCCTTGCCTTGGTTGGCGGTTACGAGTCCAACGACTACGCGGTGCGCAAGGGTGAGAGCGGCAGCATCACCGGTGCGGGCTTCGACTGGCGGCCCAACGAGCGCACTATCATTTCCGGTGTCAGCGAGAAACGCATCTTTGGGCGTGGCTATGAATTTCAGTTCAAGCACCGGCGTGCCCGTTCGTCCTGGGAGCTTGGCTGGTCGCGCGACATTTCCTCGTCTCTCCAGACCTTTGACAGCCTCTTGGATCTTCCAGGATTGAGGTCACGCTATGAGGGCCTGCTGTCCGGGGAGCTCGATCCGGTCATTCGCGAGCAACTGGAGCGCGAACTGCGAGCGCTCGGGGTGACAAGTGCCGACCTCAACGAAACCGTGGTGTCTAACAGCTACTTCGTTGATCGCCGCTTCCGTGCTGGATTCTCCCTGATCGGAGTTCGTAACGTACTCAGCGTTTCGCTATACCGCTCAGACCGGGAGAGATTGGGTGAAACCGGCTTTGTCACCTTGCAGGACGACTTCTCGATCTACGAGCGGATAAGAGAGAAGAGTGCGCTGATGAGTCTGTCCCATCGGCTTTCGGGTGCGAGCGCAGTTACGGCTACATTGATCCGTTCCGACGCCCGTGGTGAAGGCAGTTCGGCAGCCGAGATCCGTCGCACGCTGCTCAGCCTCGGACTCACCACCAGGCTCGGCCCGCGGACCACCGCCGGCCTCAGCTATCGCTACCAGAAGTCGTCGGGCAGCGACGACTTCACCGAGAACGCCATCATCGCCAACGTCGCCATGCGCTTCTGATCCGGCAGCCCGGCTGCCGGCGCGCAGCCGCGCCGCGCGCCACTGGCGACGGACCGGGTTCTGCCCGGTCAGGCCTCCAACGGAACGCCGATGTACGAATCCTATTACCGCCTCAGAGGCAAGCCCTTTCAGCTCAATCCCGACCCCGCCTTCTTCTTCGGCAGCCGGGGCCACCGCCGGGCGATGGCCTATCTCGACTACGGCCTGCACCAGAGCGAGGGCTTCATCGTCATCACCGGCGAGATCGGCGCCGGCAAGACCACCCTGGTGCGCAACCTGCTCGAGCGGCTCGACCCCGAGAAGGTGGTGGCCGCCAACCTGGTGAGCACGCAGATCGACGCGGCCGACATGCTGCGCATGGTGGCCACCGCCTTCGGCGTGCCCTCCCGCCATCTGGACAAGGCCGACCTGCTGCTGGCCCTGGAGACCTTCCTGGTGGCCACCACCGCAGCCGGCAAGCGCGCGCTGCTGGTGGTGGACGAGGCGCAGAACCTCACGCCCGCGGCGGTGGAGGAGTTGCGCATGCTGTCCAATTTCCAGCTGGACGACCATGCCCTGCTGCAGAGCTTCCTGATCGGCCAGCCCGAGTTCCGCGACATCATGCAGAGCCCGCGCATGCAGCAGCTGCGCCAGCGGGTGATCGCCTCCTACCACCTCGGCCCGCTGGACGCCGGCGAAACCCGCGCCTACATCGAACACCGCCTGCTGCACGTGGGCTGGCAGGGCGACCCGCAGTTCTCCCCGGACGCCTTCCGCGCCATCTACGCCGCCACCGGCGGCATCCCGCGGCAGATCAACACCCTGTGCGACCGCCTGATGCTGGCGGCCTTTCTCGGCGAACGGCACACGGTCGGCGAGGCCGACGTGCGCGAAGTGGTCGACGAGATGCTGCAGGAGATGAACCCGGCGCCGGACGGCGCCGCACGGGTCAACGGCAACGGCCAGACCCACCCGCAGGCCTTCGGCTTCGATGCCGGCAGCCTCGACCCGGCCCGCCTGCAGGTCGGTGCCGAGCTGGCGCGCCAGGTGGAGGCGCTGGCCGCGGGCACTGACATCCAGCGCATCGAGGCGCGCCTGACCCGGCTGGAACAGTCGGTCTCGGCCACGCTGGGCGTGCTCAACCAGTTGCTGCAGGCCGTCCGCCGCGACGCGCCCGCGGAGGGACGCAAGCATGAACACTGAAGCCGCAGGGCAGGCGCCCATCCTGTGCGTGGTCGGCGCCCGGCCCAACTACATGAAGATGGCGCCCATCATCCGCGCCTTCGCCGCTCACGATCCGGCGCTGCGCTGCCTGCTGGTGCATACCGGGCAGCACTACGACAGCGCGATGAACGACCGCCTGTTCGCCGACCTCGATCTGCCCGCGCCCGATGTGAACCTGGGCGTCGGCTCGGCCAGCCACGCGGTGCAGACCGCCGAGGTGATGCGCCGCTTCGAGCCGGTGATCGACGAGCATGGCGCGCGCGCGGTGCTGGTGGTCGGCGACGTGAACTCCACGCTGGCCTGCGCGCTGGTGGCCGCCAAGCGCAACATTCCGGTGATCCACGTCGAGGCCGGACTGCGCAGCTACGACCGGCGCATGCCCGAAGAGATCAACCGCGTGCTCACCGACCAGCTTGCCGACCTGCTGTACACCACCGAGCGCAGCGCCCACGACAACCTGGCGCGAGAGGGCATAGACCCGGCGCGTGCGGTGTTCGTCGGCAACGTCATGATCGACAGCCTGTTCGCCAGCCTGCCGCGTGCCGTGCCTGCCGAAGCGCTGCTGCGTGGCGCCGGCCTTGATCCGCAGGTGCTCGCCGGCGGCTACGGCGTGGTCACCCTGCACCGGCCGTCCAATGTGGACCGCGCCGAGGTGGTCGGCCCGTTGGTCGAGGCGCTGCGCGAGATCGCCCGCCGCCTGCCGCTGGTGCTGGCCCTGCACCCGCGCACCCGCAACAACCTGGAACGCTTCGGCCTGCTCGGCCGTCTCGATGCGCCCGGCATGATCGTGCTGCCGCCCCAGGGCTATCTCGAGATGCTCGGCCTGATGTCGCGTGCCGTGATGGTTCTCACTGACTCGGGCGGCATACAGGAAGAGACTACGGCTCTGGGCGTGCCCTGCCTGACCATCCGCGAGAACACCGAGCGGCCGATCACCGTGGAGCAGGGCACCAACACCCTTGTCGGCATCGACCCCCAGGCCCTGATGGCCGGGGTGGATGACATCCTCCGCCACGGCGGCAAGCGCGGCCGGGCACCCGAACTGTGGGACGGCCGCGCGGCGGGGCGGATTGCCGCCCATCTGGCCGGCTGGCTGGACCAACACGAGCGACCACGCTGAATGATGCCCGCACCGATCACCAATGCGCTGACCATAGACGTCGAGGACTACTTCCAGGTCTCCGCGCTGGCCCCGCACTTTCCGCGGACGCAATGGGATACGGTGCCCTGCCGGGTGGAGGCCAACGTCGAGCGCATCCTCGAACTGCTCGAGCGGCACGACACGCGCGCCACCTTCTTCACCCTGGGATGGATCGCCGAGCGCTACCCCCAGCTGGTCCGCCGCATCGCCGTCGGCGGGCACGAGATCGCCAGCCACGGCTATGGCCACGAGCGCGCCAGCGCGCAGAAGCCGGACACCTTCCTGGCCGACATCCGGCTGGCGAAGGCGGTGCTGGAAGACATCACCGGGCAGGACGTCGCCGGCTACCGCGCGCCCAGCTTCTCCATCGGGCGCGACAACCTGTGGGCGCACGACTGCATCGCCGAAGCCGGTTACCGCTACAGCTCCAGCGTCTATCCGGTGCAGCACGACCACTACGGCATGCCGGACGCGCCGCGCTTCCCCTGGCGGCTGGACAACGGCCTGGTCGAGATCCCGGTCACCACCAACCGCTGGCTGGGGCGCAACTGGCCGGCCGGCGGCGGGGGGTATTTCCGCCTGCTGCCCTACGCGGTCTCGCGCTGGCAGATCGCCCGGGTGAACCGCGAGGACGGGCGCCCGGCGATCTTCTACTTCCATCCCTGGGAGGTGGACCCGGAGCAGCCGCGGGTCACCGAGGCCAGCGCCAGAACCCGCTTCCGGCACTACCTCAACCTGCAACACACCGAAGCCCGCCTGCAGCGCCTGCTGAGCGACTTCCGCTGGGGGCGGGCGGACGCGGTGTTCCGCGATGCCGCGTGAGGAGCCGGCGCCCATGCAGCCTGCCACGCTCACCATCCACACCCTGGCGGACGACGAGCGCCACGAGTGGGACGCCTTCGTCCACGCCTGCCCGCAGGCGAGCTTCTTCCATCTGTCGGCCTGGCGCGCGCTGATCGAGGAGGTCTTCGGCCACCGCAGCTACTACCTGTATGCGCGGCGCGCGGGCGCGGTCGTCGCGGTGCTGCCGCTGGCCGAGGTCAGGAGCCGGCTGTTCGGCCATGCGCTGGTCTCGCAGCCTTTCTGCGTCTATGGCGGCATCGCCGGCGACGATGCCGAGGCGGTCGCCCGCCTGGAGGCCGAGGCCGAGGCGCTCGCGCTGCGCCTCGGGGTGCAGCACCTCGAATACCGCAACATGGCGCCGCGCCACCCGGATTGGCCGCGCCAGGACGTCTACGCCACCTTCCGCAAGCCCATCCTGCCCGAGGTCGAGGCCAACCTGCTGGCCATCCCGCGCAAGCAGCGGGCGATGGTGCGCAAGGGCATCAAGAACGGGCTGGTGAGCCAGTTCGACGTAGACGCCGGGCGCTTCTTCGCCCTCTATGCCGACAACGTGCTGCGCCACGGCACGCCCGCACTGCCCCGGCGCTTCTTCGAACGCCTGCTCGGCACCTTCGGCCGCGACTGCGAGGTGCTCACGGTCACCGATGGCGCGGGCCGGGCGCTGTCCTCGGTACTGGGTTTCCGCTTCCGCGGCGAGGTGCTGCCTTACTACGCCGGCGACCATGCGGCCGCGAGGGAGCTGGCCGCCAACGACTTCAAGTACTGGGAGCTGATGCGCCGGGCCTGCGAGCGCGGCGACACGCTGTTCGACTACGGGCGCAGCAAGTTCGGCACCGGCCCCTATGCGTTCAAGAAGAACTGGGGCTTCGAGCCGCAGCCGCTGGCCTACGAATACCGCCTGTACAAGCGCGACAGCGTGCCGCAGAACAATCCGCTGAACCCCAAGTACCGGGCCTTCATCGCGCTGTGGCGCCGCCTGCCGCTGCCGGTGGCCAATGCGCTCGGGCCCTACATCGTGCGCAACCTGGGATGATCCTAAAAACCGCAGTTGACCGCTTGTTGGTGTCCAGAAAACCCGATGAATACAACGTTCCCTGCCTTCGCCCAGCCTCACCCATTAGGTGAGAGCGCTACGCGCCCGATTGCACGCCGGGCGAGTCGCCTGGCCGCGTTGCTCCTCATTGCAGGGGCGGAGGCGGGGTTTCGCGGCGCATGCGCCGCGCCGCCGAAGCCGGCCGGATGTGCAAATCCGGCCGTGGAAGACCATGCCGCTTCGTCGCGCCTTGCCAGACAACTCGCCCGACGCACACCCGGGCGCGTCCAACTGCGGTTTTTAGGATGAACCCGGCCATGGACACGCGCCCGCCCATCCTCTTCCTCGCCCACCGCATCCCGTGGCCGCCGAACAAGGGCGACAAGGTGCGCTCCTTCAACATCCTGCGCCATCTGGCGCGGCACTACCGGGTCTTCCTCGCCTGCTTCGTCGACCAGCCCGAGGACCGGCAGCACGTCGCCCGCCTGGACGAATGGTGCGCCGGCGTGCACGCCGAACGCCTCGATCCGCTGACGGCGCGCCTGGCCAGCCTGCGCGGCCTGCTCAGCGGTGAGGCGCTCAGCCTGCCCTACTATCGCAGCGCCCGCCTGCGGCGTTGGGTGGAGAACACAGTGCGACGCGAAGGCATCGCCCAGGCGGTGGTGTTTTCCGGGCCGATGGCGCAGTACGCGGATATCCCGGAACTGGACAGCGTGGTGGTGGATTTCTGCGACGTCGATTCCGCCAAGTGGACCCAGTATGCCGCCCGGCGCAGCGGGCCGATGGCCTGGCTGTACCGGCGCGAGGGCGAGCGACTGCTCGCTTTCGAACGCCGGGCGGCGCAGCGGGCGACCGCCGCGCTCTTCGTCACCGAGGCCGAGGCGCAGATCTTCCGCCGCGCGGCCCCCGAGGCGGCCGGCCAGGTGTGGGTGATGCAGAACGGCGTAAATGCCGAGTTCTTCTCGCCGTCCCACGAGGAGCCGGCTCCGTGGTCGGCGGGCGGGCCGGTGCTGACCTTCACCGGGGCGATGGACTACTGGCCCAACGTGGACGCGGTGAGCTGGTTCGCCGAAGAGGTGCTGCCGGTCCTGTGCGCCCGCCACCCGGGGCTGCGCTTCTACGTGGTGGGCATGAACCCGGCCGCGGCCGTGCGCGAGCTGGCCGGACCGGACGTGGTGGTCACCGGCACCGTGCCGGACGTGCGTCCCTACCTGGCCCACGCCGACGTGGTCGTCGCGCCCCTGCGGGTGGCGCGCGGCATCCAGAACAAGGTGCTCGAGGCCATGGCCATGGCCCGTCCGGTGGTGGTGTCCGCGGATTCCGCGGTCGGCCTGGCGGGCGAACCGGGGCAGTCCTACGTCACCGCCGGCACGGCCGCCGAATTCGCCGCCGCGGTGGACCGCCTGCTGGCCGATCCTGCGCTGCGCGCGGAGATCGGCGCAGCAGCGCGGCGGACGGTGGAAAGCCATTACAGCTGGGCCGCACACCTTGGCGTGCTCGACGCGCTGCTCGGCACGCCGCTCGCGCGCGCCGCGCAGGCACCGCTCGCCGCCGGGGCGCCAGCGTGAAGCGCGACGTGCCGCCGCCCCTGGCTGCAGCCGTGCCGCAAGCGCCTGAGGGCGGGCAGGCGACAGGGCAGGGCGGGGCAGCGGTCGCGCTGGCGCTGGCCGGCGCCTTTGCCTGGCTGCTGGCCTGGTACTGGCCCACCGCGCAGGGCATCGCGGCGATCTGGTGGCGCTCGGAGACCTTTGCCCACGGCCTGGTGGTGCTGCCGATCTGCGCCTGGCTGGTGTGGCGCCGCCGCGACCGCCTGGCGCGTCCGCAGCCCACCGCCTGGGCGGCCTTGCCGGTGGCGCTCGCCGGCCTGGCCTGGCTGCTCGCCCGCATGGTGTCGGTCAATGCGCTGGAACACCTGGCCTTCGTGGCGATGCTGGTGGGCGCCCTGGCCGGCATGCTGGGCTGGCGGCTGTCGCGCGTGCTGGCCTTTCCGCTGCTGTTCCTGTTCTTCGGCGCGCCGGTCGGCGAGTTCCTGATGCCGGCGCTGATGCAGCACACCGCCACCTTCACCGTGGGCGCGCTGCGCCTGTCCGGCGTGCCGGTGTTCCAGGAAGGCCTGCACTTCATCGTGCCCAACGGGCGCTGGTCGGTGGTGGAGGCCTGCAGCGGCATCCGCTACCTGATCGCCTCGCTGATGGTCGGCACGCTCTACGCCTACCTCAACTACCGCAGCCTGCACCGCCGCCTGCTCTTCGTCGCGGTGGCGGCGGTGGTGCCCATCGTCGCCAACTGGGTGCGCGCCTACCTGATCGTGATGCTCGGCTACCTTACCGACAACCGCGTTGCTGCGGGCGTCGATCATCTGGTCTACGGCTGGCTGTTCTTCGGCGTGGTCATCCTGCTGATGTTCGCCATCGGCGCGCGCTGGCGCGAGGACGGCGAACCCGAGCCCGCACAACCGGCAGCGGTCGCGCCGGCGGGGACGGCGGCCGTGCGCTGGTGGCCGGTGCTGGCGCTGGCGGCGGTCACCGCGGCCTGGCCCGTGCTGCTGGCGCGTTTCGACGCACCGGTGGCGGCCTTCGAGGTCGCGCTGGCGATGCGCGCCGAGGTGCCGGGGTGGACGCCGGACGACAGCGCCGACCCGGGCTTCCGCCCGCATTTCCTCGGCGCGCGCGGCGAGTTCCGCCGTAGCTGGCGGCGCGGCGACGAGGTCGTGACCCTGCAGGTGCACTACTACGCGGCGCAGCACCCCGGGCGCGAACTGGTCATGTGGGGCAACCGCCTGGTGGGGGGCGAGCGCCCGGGCTGGGCCTTGCTCGAAGAGCAGCGGGACGAACTGCCGGTGGCCGCCGACGGCAGCCCCGTCACCGTGCGCCGCGCCGTAGTCGGCAGCCAGGACGGCTACCGCAGGCTGGCGGCCTGGTCCTGGTACTGGATGGACGAGCGCGTGGTGACCAGCGACATCCGCGCCAAGGCGCTGAAGGCCCTGGACCGCCTGGCCGGGCGCGCCGATGACGCGGCCCATGTGGCCCTGCTGGTGCCGCTGGGCTACGACGAGGCGCGCGCGCGGGCCAGCGCGGAGGACTTCGCCCGCGCGGCGGGGCCGGCCCTGCAGACCATGCTGCGCCAAGCAACGGAGGTGGCGCGATGAACGACCCGCGGCCCCTGATCGCGCACGTGGTGTATGGCTTTCGCGTCGGCGGGCTGGAAAACGGCCTGGTGAACCTGGTGAACAGCCAGCCCGCGGCGCGCTACCGCCACGCCATCGTGGCGCTCACCGACAGCTGCCCGGATTTCCGCGCGCGGGTGCAGCGCGAGGACGTGAGCTTCATCGACCTCGCCAAGCCGCCCGGACACGGCTTCCGGCTCTACCGGCAGATCGCCGCGCTGTTCCGCTCGCTGCGCCCGGCGGTGGTGCATACCCGCAACCTGGCCGCGCTGGAAGCGCAGCTGCCTGCGCGCATGGCGGGGGTGCCGGTACGCATCCACGGCGAGCATGGCTGGGACACGCGCGACCCGCAGGGCCTGCGCCGCCGCTACCAGTGGGTGCGGCGCGCCTACCGGCCCTTCGTCACCCGCTACGTGGCGCTCTCCGGCCACCTCGCCGACTACCTGCGCGAGCGCGTCGGCGTGCCCGCGCAGCGCATCGAACGCATCTGCAACGGGGTGGACACCCGCCGCTTCCACATGCCTATCCACGGCCGCGAGCCCTTGGCCGGCTCGCCCTTCAACGACTCCCGACTCAGGGTGATCGGCACGGTCGGCCGCCTGCAGGCGGTCAAGGACCAGGTGCTGCTCGCCCGCGCCTTCGTGCACCTGTTGCGCAGCGAACCGGCGCTGGCCGAGCCGCTGCGCCTGGTGATCGTCGGCGAAGGCCCCTTGCGCGGCGAGATCGAGCGCGTGCTGGCCGATGCCGGCGTGGCGGAGCGCGTGTGGCTGGCCGGCGAGCGCAGCGACACCCCGGAGGTGATGCGCGCCCTGGACGGTTTCGTCCTGCCCTCGCGCGCCGAGGGCATCTCCAACACCATTCTGGAGGCAATGGCCAGCGGGTTGCCGGTGATCGCCACCGACGTGGGCGGCAACGGCGAGCTGGTGCAGCCCGGGCGCACCGGTACGCTGGTGCCGCCCGGCGACGAGGTGGCGATGGCCGAGGCCATCGCCGACTGGCTGCGCGACCCGGTGGCCGCACTCGGCCAGGGCCTGGCCGGACGGGCGCGGGCGGAGCAGACCTTCAGCCTGGACGGTATGGTGGCGCGCTATGTCGCGCTCTACGACGAACTGCTGGCCGCGGCTGGCCACGCTACACGGGGGTAGGCGCAGATGTGCGGCATTGCCGGATTGTTCGACCTGCGCGGCAAGCGGGACTTTCCCCGCGAGCTGGTGCAGCGGATGAATGACGTCCAGTTCCACCGCGGCCCGGACGAGGGCGGCTTCCTGTTCGAGCCGGGCGTGGCGCTGGCCCACCGCCGGCTGTCCATCATCGACCTGGCCACCGGGCAGCAGCCGCTGTTCAACGAGGACGGATCGGTGGCGGTGGTGTTCAACGGCGAGATCTACAACTACGCCGAGCTGGTCCCCGAACTCGAAGCCCTCGGCCACCGCTTCCACACCCGCAGCGACACCGAAGTGATCGTGCACGCCTGGGAGGCCTGGGGCGCCTCCTGCGTGACGCGCTTTCGCGGCATGTTCGCCTTCGCGCTCTACGACCGCGGGCAGCAGACGCTGTTCCTCGCCCGCGACCGCCTCGGCGTGAAGCCGCTGTACTACGCCGAACTGCCCGACGGCACGCTCGCCTTCGGCTCGGAACTGAAGGTGCTGATGCAGCACCCGGCGCTGGACCGGCGCATCGACCCGCTGGCGGTGGAGGAGTACTTCGCCCTCGGCTACGTGGCCGAACCGCGCTGTATCTTCGCCGGCGCCCGCAAGCTCGGCCCGGGCGAGACCCTGTGCGTGCGCCGCGGCGAGGCGCTGCCGCGCCCGCACGCATACTGGGACGTACACTTCACCCTGGACAACCCGATCACCCAGGAGGACGCCTGCGCCGAGCTGGTCGAGCGCCTGCGCGAATCGGTGCGCCTGCGCATGATCTCGGAAGTGCCGCTGGGCGCCTTCCTGTCCGGCGGGGTGGATTCCAGCGCGGTGGTGGCGGCGATGGCGGGGCTCTCCGACGGCCCGGTCAACACCTGCTCGATCGCCTTCGCCGACCCGGCCTTCAACGAAGCCGAGTTCGCCCGCATGGTGGCCGAGCGCTACCGCACCAACCACCGCGTGGAGACGGTGGAGTCCGACGACTTCGAGCTCATCGACCGCCTCGCCGCGCTCTACGACGAGCCCTACGCCGACAGCTCGGCCATCCCCACCTGGCGGGTGTGCCAGCTCGCCCGCCGCCACGTCACCGTGGCCCTGTCGGGCGACGGCGGCGACGAGAGCTTCGGCGGTTATCGGCGCTACCGCCTGCACCTCATGGAAGAGCGCCTGCGCGGCGCCATGCCGCTGGGCTGCCGGCGGCCGCTGTTCGGCCTGCTCGGCCGGCTCTATCCCAAGGCCGACTGGGCGCCGCGCGTGCTGCGCGCCAAGACCACCTTCCAGGCCCTGGCGCGCGACTCGGTGCAGGCCTATTTCCATTCGGTGTCCATCCTGCGCGACGAGCAGCGCCACCGCCTGTTCTCGCCCGCGCTGCGTGCCCAGCTCGGCGGCTACGAGGCGCTGGAGGTGTTCCGCCTCCACGCGGCGCGCGCCGACACCGACGATCCGCTGGCGCTGGTCCAGTACCTGGACCTCAAGACCTATCTGGTGGGCGACATCAACACCAAGGTCGACCGCGCCAGCATGGCCCATTCGCTGGAAGTGCGCGAACCGCTGATGGACCATCCGCTGGTCGAATGGCTGGCCACGCTGCCGTCCTCGCTCAAGGTGCGCGGCAACGAGGGTAAGTTCGTGTTCAAGAAGGCGCTGGAGCCCATGCTGCCGGACGACGTGCTCTACCGTCCCAAGATGGGCTTCGCGGTGCCGCTGGCGCGCTGGTTCCGCGGCCCCCTGCGCGAGCGGGTGCGCGAGGCCGTACTCGGCGACACCCTGGCCGCCACCGGCTACTTCGACCGCGGCACGCTCACCCATCTGGTGGACGCCCACCAGTCCGGCCTGCGCGACTACAGCGCGCCGCTGTGGACGCTGCTGATGTTCGAAGCCTTCCTGCGCAACGCCGGGGCGGGCGCGGCGGCACCGGCCGGGCGCGGCGCGGAGGCGGTGTGCCATGCCTGAGCGCGAGATCGCGCTCTTCCTGTGCCGCGAGCCGGCCGAAGTGGCCTTGCGCGCCATCGATGCGCTGCGTGCAGCCTGCGCGCATGCGGGCGGGCAGAGCACGATCCATCTGCTGATCAACGGCAACCCGGCGCTCGGCGCCGCCCTCGCGGCCGTCGTCGACTCTTCGTCTTTGCCTTTGCCGGGCGACGGCGTCCAGGTGCGCGCCTGGAGCCTGCCGCTGGCCGACAAGGCCGCGGCCTGGAACGGCTACGTGCACGAGGTGAGCGGCGAAGCGCGCTACCAGCATTTCGTCGACGGCTATGCCTTGCTGCACACGGATGCGCTCGCAGGCCTGGAGGCTGCGCTCGCCGGTGACGACTCCGCCTGGGCCGCGGCCGGCGTGCCCACGGCCGGGCGGTCCGCGCCCGGCCTGCGCGCCGCGATGCTGCAGCATGGCGGGCTGCACGGCAACTTCCACGCCCTGCGCGGTGCGGTCCTCGGGCGCTTGCGCGATGCCGGCATCCGCCTGCCGCTGGGCCTCTACCGTGTCGATGGCGTGGTCGGCGCGCTGCTGTGCTTCGCGCTCGACCCCGCCCGGCACCCGTGGCAGAGCGGACGCATCCACGTGGTCGATGGCGCAAGCTGGGATGTCGCGCATGCGGGTCCGCGCTGGCATCCGCGCGAGCTGGCGGTGATGTGGCGCCGCCGGCTGCGCCAGGCCCAGGGGCGGCTGGAGAATGCCGCCATCCACCAGTTCCTGGCGGTCGAGCAGCGTCCGCCCGCCCAGCTGCCCGGCACGGTCGAGCAACTGGTGGGCGACTGGGCCCAAGCCCAGCCTGCAGCCTGTTCCCGCGTGCTGGCACGCGATCCGCTGTGCCGGTTCGCGCTCGCCCGCCTGCGCGCGCAGCCCTCCCGGCCCCCGTCCGGGGCGGCGCCGCGCCCCCTGCAACCGCGAACCTGAACCCCGGGGCGTACGATGCGCATCCTTCATGTCCTCGATCATTCGATTCCGCTGCACAGCGGCTACACCTTCCGCACCGCGGCCATCCTGCGCGAACAGCGCGCGCTCGGCTGGGAAACCCATCATCTGACCTCGCCCAAGCAGGGCGAATGCGCGGCCTCTGCGGAGGATGTGGACGGCCTGCTGTTCCACCGCTGTCCGGTGCCTGCGCCGGCGGCCGCCGGGCTCAACGAACTGCGCCTGATGCGCGCGCTGGAGTCCCGCCTTGAGGAACTCGCCCGTGCGCTGCGCCCGGACATCCTGCACGCGCACTCACCGGTGCTCAACGCGGTGCCGGCCATCCGCGTGGGCCGCCGGCTGGGTATCCCGGTGGTGTATGAGATCCGCGCGTTCTGGGAGGATGCGGCGGTCGACCACGGCACCACCCGCGAAGGCAGCCTGCGCTACCGCGCCACCCGCGCGCTGGAAAGCTGGGCGCTGCGCCGGGTCGATCACGTGTTCACCATCTGCGAAGGCCTGCGGCGCGACATCGTCGGGCGCGGAATAGACGCCGCGCGGGTCACGGTGATCCCCAACGCGGTCGATATCGAAGGCTTCCAGCTCTCCGGCGAACCGGACCCGGTGCTGCGCACGCGCCTCGGCCTGGACGGCGCCACCGTGCTCGGCTTCGTCGGCTCCTTCTATGCCTACGAGGGGCTGGACCTGCTGCTCGAGGCCATGCCCCGCCTGCTCGCCGCCCATCCCGCCCTGCGCGTGCTGCTGGTGGGCGGCGGGCCGCAGGATGCCGCCTTGCGGGCGCAGGCGGCGGCGCTGGGCATCGCCGACAAGGTGGTGTTCACCGGCCGGGTGCCGCATGCCGAGGTGAGCCGCTACTACGACCTGATCGACCTGCTGGCCTATCCCCGCCACTCGATGCGCCTGACCGAGCTGGTCACCCCGCTCAAGCCGCTGGAGGCCATGGCCCAGGGGCGCATCTTCATTGCCTCGGACGTGGGCGGCCACAAGGAGCTGGTGCGCGACGGCGAGACCGGCCGGCTGTTCGCCGCCGGCAACGTGCCCGCGCTGGTCGCCGCGGTGGGCGAGATGCTCGAACGGCGCGCCGACTGGCCGACGATCCGCGTCGCCGGGCGGCAGTTCGTCGAGCAGGTGCGCAACTGGAAGCGCAGCGTCGCGAACTACCAGCCGGCCTATGCCGGCGTGCTCGGGCGTCCGCCGGCGTGATCCTAGAAACCGCAGTTGACCGTTTGTAGATGTCCAGAAAGCCAGATGAACACTGTGTTGCCTGCCTTCACCAAGCCTCACCGATGCGGTGAGCGCGCTACGCACCCGATTGCACGCCTGGCGGGCCGCCTGGCCGCGTTGCTTCTCATTGCAGGGAATGACCATGCGGCTTCGTCGCGCCTTGCCAGACGGCCCGCCAGACGCACACTCGGGCGCGTCCAACTGAGGTTTCTAGGATGAACTGGCAAGGCCTGCGCATCGCGCTGGTCGGCCCGCTGCCGCCGCCGGCCGGCGGCATGGCCAACCAGACCCGCCAGCTCGCCGAGCTGTTGCGCGGCGAGGGCGCCGAGGTGGAGGTGGTGCAGGTGAACGCGCCCTACCGTCCCGCATGGGTGGCGGGGCTGCGCGGCCTGCGCGCGCTGTTCCGCCTGCTGCCCTATGTCGCCGCGCTGTGGCGGGCCTGCGGACGTGCGCAGCTGGTGCACGTGATGGCCAACTCGGGCTGGTCCTGGCATCTGTTCGCCGCGCCCGCGGTGTGGATCGGCGCGCTGCGCGGCGTGCCGGTGGTGGTGAATTACCGCGGTGGCGACGCGGGCAGCTTTCTTGCCCGGGCGGCGGCGCGGGTGCGCCCGACCATGCGCCGGGCGGCGGCGCTGGTGCTGCCTTCCGGCTTCCTGCTGGAGGTGTTCGCGCGCCACGGCATGGCCGGGCGCATCGTGCCCAACATCGTCAACCTCGCCCGTTTCCACCCCGACCCTGAGCGTGCGGCGGGCGGGCAGGCGCCGCATCTGGTGGTGACCCGCAACCTGGAGCCGATCTACGGCATCGACACGGTGCTGCAGGCCTTCGCGCGGGTGCGCGCGCGTTACCCCGGCGCACGCCTGTCGGTGGCCGGCAGCGGACCGCAGGAAGCGGCGCTGCGCGCGTTGGCGGACCGGCTCGGCATCGCCGCCGCGGTGTGTTTCACGGGTCGCCTCGATCCCGACGGGATTGCTGCGCTGTATCGTGACGCAGACCTCATGCTCAACGCCAGCATTGTGGATAACATGCCCAACGCGGTACTCGAAGCGCTCGCCAGCGGGGTGCCGGTGGTCAGCACCCGGGTGGGCGGCGTGCCCTACATGGTCGAGCACGGGCGAACCGCCCTGCTGGTGCCGGCGGGAGAGGACAAAGCGCTGGCCGACGCGGCGCTGCGCGTGCTGGACGATCCGGCGCTGCGCGACAGGCTGGTCGGTGCCGGCCTGGAGGAGGTGGCGCGCTACCGTTGGGAGGCCGTGCGCGGCGAATTGGCCGCGGCCTATCGCGACGCCTTGCACCCGGTCGGCTGAGTGCCGGGCGCAAGCGGCAAGGAGCAAGGATGTCGGACCTCTACACCCGGCTGGTCGCCGGGGTGCTGTTTCCGCTGCAGGAGCGCCTGAAGCGCCACGACACGGTGCGCGTGCGCCGTGCCATGGAGGCGTCCCAGTGGTGGCCGCGCGAACGCATCGAGGCGCTGCAGCTCGACCGCCTGCGCCGCCTGCTGGCCGACGTCGGCGCCCACGTGCCTTACTACCGTGATCTGTTCGCCCGCCAGGGCTTCGATCCGCGCGCGCTGCGCGGCGTGGCGGACCTGCAGGCGCTGCCCTTCCTGACCAAGCCGCTGATCCGCGCGCACAGCGACGCCCTGCGTGCCGGCGATGCCGGCGCGCTGGCGCGCTTCAATACCGGCGGCTCCAGCGGCGAGCCGCTGATCTTCTACATCGGCGCCGAGCGCGTCACCCACGACGTCGCCGCCAAGTGGCGCGCCACGCGCTGGTGGGACGTGGACATCGGCGACCGCGAGATCGTGGTGTGGGGCTCGCCGATCGAACTCGGCGCCCAGGACCGCCTGCGCGGGCTGCGCGACGCGCTGATGCGCACCGAGCTGCTGCCCGCCTTCGAGATGTCGGACGAGCGCGTGGATGCCTTCGTCGCGCGCATCCGCGAGCGCCGCCCGGCCATGCTGTTCGGCTATCCCTCGGCGATCAGCCACATCGCCCTGCATGCCGAGCGCCGCGGCGTGCGCCTGGACGACCTCGGGGTGAAGGTGGTGTTCGTCACCTCCGAGCGGCTCTACGACCACCAGCGCGAGATCATCTCGCGCCTGTTCGGCTGCCCGGTGGCCAACGGCTACGGCGGGCGCGACGCCGGCTTCATCGCCCACCAGTGCCCGGCCGGCGGCATGCACATCACCGCCGAGGACATCGTGGTGGAGATCGTCGACGCCGAAGGCCGCGTGCTGCCGCCGGGGCAGGCCGGCGAGATCGTGGTGACCCACCTGGCCACCCGCGACTATTCCTTCATCCGCTACCGCACCGGCGACGTCGGCGTGCTGGACGACGCCCCCTGCGCCTGCGGGCGCGGCCTGCCGCTGCTCAAGGAGATCCAGGGGCGCAGCACCGACTTCGTGGTGGCCGCGGACGGCACCGTGATGCACGGCCTGTCGCTGATCTACGTGGTGCGCGACCTGCCCGGGGTGCGGGCCTTCAAGGTGGTGCAGGAGTCGCTGGCGCTGACCCGGGTGTACCTGGTCACCGGCGAAGGTTTCGACCCCGCTGCGGTGGCCGCCATCGAGCAGGGCTTCCGCCGCCGCCTGGGCGAGGGCGTCACCGTGCAGGTGGAGCAGGTGGCCGAGATCCCCGCCGAGCGCTCGGGCAAGTTCCGCTACATCGTCAGCCATGTACCCGCCACGGCGGGCGCTGCCGCACCCGCGGCCGTGGAGGCCTGAGCCGATGCGCGACATCCTGGTCATCTCGCTGGTCGCGCTGTTCGCCTTGATGGCGCTGCGCCGGCCGTGGATAGGCGTGATGCTGTGGACCTGGATCAGCATCATGAACCCGCACCGCTACGCCTGGGGCTTTGCCACCACCGCGCCGGTGGCCATGGTGGCGGCGCTGGTCACGCTGATCGGCATGCTGTTCACCCGCGAGCGCGAATCGCCCTTCAAGGGTGCGCCGATCTGGCTGTTCCTCGCGTTCTCGGTGTGGATCACCCTGTCCTGGCTGTTCGGTGTCGATCCCGCCGGCGACTACGCGCAGTGGGACAAGGTGATGAAGATCTACCTGATGACCTTCGTCGCGCTGATCCTGCTGAACAACCGCCACCACATCATGGCCTTCGTCTGGGTCACGGTGGGTTCGCTGGCGCTGCTGGGGCTCAAGGGCGGCATCTTCACCGCGCTGCATGGCGGCAACTACCGGGTGTGGGGGCCGGGCGGCTCCTTCATCGAGGACAACAACGCCTTCGCCCTGGCGCTGATCATCGTGGTGCCGATGGTGCACTTTCTGTACCTGCAGGTGCAGCACAAGTGGGCGCGCCACGCGCTCACCTTCACCATGCTGATGTGCGCGATCGCCGCCGCCGGCTCGCACTCGCGCGGCGCCTTCCTGGCGCTGATCGCCATGGCGGCCATGTTCTGGTGGCGCAGCGAGCAGAAGGGGATGATGACCGCATTGATCGCGCTGATGGCGCTGGTCATCCTGCCGATGATGCCGGTCGAGTGGTGGGAGCGCATGGCGACCATCACCGAGTACGAGCAGGATCAGTCCGCGGTCGGCCGGCTCAACGGCTGGATCGTCGCCTGGGAGGTGGCCAAGCATCACCTCTTCGGCGCCGGCATGAGCTACCAGCACCAGCACTTCTTCGATCTCTACGGCTACTACAACGACCACGTGATCGCCGCGCACAGCATCTACTTCCAGGTGCTCGGCAACCACGGCTTCGGCGGCCTCTTCCTCTATCTGGCGATGTGGATCGCCACCTACCGCACCGCCGGTTGGCTGCGGGTGCACGCCAAGGGGATTCCGCAGGCGCGGTGGACGGCCGATCTCGGCGCCATGGTGCAGGTGGGGCTGGTTGGCTTCGCCGCCGGCGGCGCCTTCCTGAGCCTGTCCTACTTCGACCTGCCCTACAACATGATGGTCATGGTGGTGCTCGCCCGGCGTTGGGTGGAAACCCGCGGCTGGGAGCGCGACCCGCCGGGCAGCCTGCTCGAGTACGCCGGCCTGCTGCGTCGCAAGCGCCCGCAGCCCGGCGCCGCCGCGGCGACCAGCGTGGCGAGGCGGCAGCACTCATGAGCCTGCGTCTCGCCATGCGGCTGGCCTCGCCGCCGGGAGCCTCCGGCGCCCTGAGCATCCTCATCTTCCATCGCGTGCTGCCGCAACGCGATCCGCTGTTTCCGGACGAACCCGACGTGGCTCGCTTCGACGCGCTGCTCGGCTGGATAGGCGACTGGTTCAAGGTGCTGCCGCTCGCCGAGGCGCTGGAGCGCCTGCGCCGGCGCTCGCTGCCGGCCCGGGCCGCGGCGATCACCTTCGACGACGGCTACGCCGACAACCTGCTCCACGCGGTACCGCTGCTGCAGCGCCGTGGCATGCACGCCACCTTCTTCATCGCCAGCGGCTTCCTCGACGGCGGGCGGATGTGGAACGACACGGTGATCGAGGCGGTCCGCAACACCCGCCTCGAGCGCCTGGACAGCGGACTCGCGGGCGTGCCGCCGCTGCCGCTGGGCAGCATCGCCGAGCGCCGTGCGGCGCTGGACCACCTGATCCCGGCGATCAAGCACATGGAGCCCGCCGCCCGCGCCGACGCGGTGGCGCAGCTGGCCGAACGCTGCGCCGCCCCGCTGCCGGACGACCTCATGCTCGGTTCGGCACAGGTGCGCGCACTGCACGAGGCCGGCATGGGCATAGGTGCGCACACGGTGAGCCACCCCATCCTCGCGCGCAGCGCCCCGGCGCAGGCGCGGCGCGAGATCGCCGAGGGGCGCGCGCAGCTCGAAGCACTGACCGGCGAGCGTGTCGCGCTCTTCGCCTATCCCAACGGCAAGGCCGCCAGCGACTACCGCCGCGAACATGTCGACATGGTGCGCGAGCTGGGCTTCGATGCCGCGCTGAGCACCAACTGGGGGGTGAACGACGCCGACGCCGACCTCTACCAGCTCGCCCGCTTCACCCCCTGGGACCGCACGCGCTGGCGTTTCGGCCTGCGCATGCTGGGCAATCTGCGCAAGCGCCGCCCGGAGGTGGTGTGAGCCGATGAAGATCTCGGTCGTCATCCCCACCTGGAACCGCCGCGCATTGATCGGTGCGGCGGTCGATTCCGTGCTCGCCCAGGCCGGCCCGGGGCTGGAGCTCGAAGTGCTGGTGGTGGACGACGGCTCCACCGACGACACCGTGGCGTGGCTGGCGGCGAACTACGCCGGCCGTCCGCTGCGGGTGCTGCGCAACACCCGCGGCAAGGGGCCGGCCGGTGCGCGCAATACCGGCCTGCTGGCCGCGCAGGGCGATCTGGTGGCGCTGCTCGATTCGGACGACGCCTACCTGCCCGGCCACCTGGCCGCGGCTGCAGCGGCCTTCGCCGCGCATCCGCAGCTCGGCGTGCTGTTCGGTCGCGCGCAGTACGAATGCGAAGGCCGTCCGGTCGACTACATGGGGCCCAACTTCGAGCGCAAGCTCGCCCGGGCGCCGGTCGGCTTCGAGGACGAAGGCCTGCTGGTGTTCGGCGCGGACTACTTCAGCCATCTGCTTGAGTACGGCTGCTACTTCAACCTGTCCACCGTGGTGATGCGCCGCGACGCCGCCCGCGAACTGATGTGCGAGGAACTGCGCATCGCCGAGGACTACGAGTTCTGGGTGCGCCTGGCGCGCAGCCGGACCTTCGGCTGCCTCAAGGCCGCGCAGATCCGCTACTGTCTGCACGGCGGCAACGTCTCCTTCGAGAGCGCACCGGAGGCCGCCGAGAACGCACCGATGCTGCTGCGGGCCTACCAGCACATGCTGGCCTATCCGGGCCTTGCCGCGGCGGACGTGGCGCGCATTCACGACAACATGGCCGACGTGCTGTTCAACTGGGGCTATCGTTGCCGTCTGCACCGGCAGCTGGGCGAGGCCGCACGCCGCCACCTGCAGTCGCTGCGCTTCGGCAAGCGCCGGGCCAACCTGCTGGCGCTGGCCAAGCTCCCGCTGTTCGCGCTGTGGCCCGGCAGAACTCCGGAGCAGGCATGAGCCCGGCGAACGCCACGGATTCCGGGAGCACTGCGCCGCTGGTGTCGGTGGTCATCCCCGCCTACAACGCCGAAGCCTTCGTGCTGGACGCGATCCGCAGCGTGCAGGCGCAAGGCTATGCCCCGCTGGACATCGTGCTGGTGGATGACGGCTCGCGCGACCGTACCGTCGAGCTGGTGCGTGCCGCCGCGCCCGAGGTGCGCATCGTCAGCCAGCCCAATGCCGGCGTGGCCGCGGCGCGCAACACCGGCCTGCGCGAGGCGCGTGGCGACTACATCTGCTTTCTCGACGCCGACGACGGCTGGTTTCCCGGCAAGCTCGCCGCCCAGGTGGACTACCTGCAGCGCCACCCGGACACCGGCCTGGTCTATCACCACTGGCTGGTCTGGGAGGCGGACGCGGACGGCCGCTACCGCCTGCCGGCGATGGCCGCGCCGGCGCAGCCGGGCGAGATCGTTCCGGCGCTGTCCGGGTGGATCTACACCAAGCTGCTGTTCGACTGCATCGTGCATACCTCCACGGTGATGATCCGCCGCGAGATCGCCGAGGCAGTCGGTTTCTTCGATACCGCGCTGGTCGCCGGGGAGGACTACGACTACTGGCTGCGCACCTCGCGCCTGTGCCGTATCGACAAGCTGGCGGCCACCTATTCCTACTACCGCGCGGTGCCGGGCAGCCTGACCAACCGGCCCAAGGCGGTGGATTACGAGTACCGGGTGATCTCCGCCGCGTTCGACCGATGGGGCGCCACCGCGCCGGACGGCAGCAGCGTGCCGGCGGCGCGGGTGCAGGCGCGACTGGCCAAGCTGGCGATGGATTTCGGCTACGGCCACTACCATCGGGGCTCCCCCGATGTGGCCTGGCGCGCCTACCTCACCGCCCTGCGGCACGACCCGCGGCGCTGGCGGGCCATGGCCTACCTGGTGGCGGCGCGGCTGAAGGCGATGCTGCCCGGCTGACAACGGCTTGCCGGACGAACGAGCTGTCTCTTGCGCCCCGTAGGAGCGGCCTTGGCCGCGATCCGCCCGTCGACAAAACCACCGCCGCAATCGCGGCCAAGGCCGCTCCTACGGGGGTGGGCGATGCGGCGAGGGGAATACAGCGCTGTTGTGGCGTGTCGCTTGCCCCGCGGCAACTTGGCCGCGATTGCGGTGCTCAGGTGTCCAGCACGCGCCCCGCGCGCCGCGCCAGGTTGCGCAGGTTGGCGCCCAGGCGGCGGCGCAGGGTCCAGGCGGGCAGCTGGCCCGGCGTGGCGGCGATCCGCCGGTACTCGTCGAGATAGCGCTGTCGCAGCACGCGCAGGTCGTAGTCGCGCCGGGCGATCTCCGGGCCGAGACGGCGCAGTTCGGCCAGCCGCGCCGGGGGTGTGTCGCGCAGTGCGGCGGTGAGTGCGCCGTCTTGCGACATGTCGACGAACACGCCTTCCTGCACGATGGCGCGCTGGTTGGGGTGGCGGGTGCAGAACACCGGCAGCCCCATGGCCAGCGCCTCGATGTAGACGATGCCGAAGGTCTCCGCCAGCGAGCCGAGCACGAAGAGGTCGGCCGCCGCGTAGGCGCGGGGCAGTTCGTCGTGCGGCAGGGTGGCGAAGTGGATGCGTCCGCCCATCAGCGCCTGCCCCTGCGCCTTGATCGCCGCACTGTCGGCGTTCTCCTGGCCGACGACCAGCAGATGCACCTGCTCCAGCGGTGCGAGCTCGCGGATCACGTAGTCCATGCGCTTGTGCCAGTAGCAGATGGTGCCTACGCTGATGGCCAGCGTGGCCTCGGCCGGAATGCCCAGGCGTTCGCGCAGGTCGCTGCTCACTCCGGGGTGGAAGCGGTCGAGGTCCACCCCGTGCGGAATCATGAAGGCCTTGTCCCGCGCGCTGCGCTGCAGGTTCCAGGCCGAATGTTCCTGCACCGCGTCGCACGGCGGCAGGTCGCGCGCGGGGATCGCGCCGCCGTTGGAGAACACGATGCGCGGCACCACGCGGAACAGGTGACGGTGCTGGTGGATCACCTCGCAGACCTCGCGCTCCAGGCAGTGGATGAGGTCGAACCCGCCTTCGAGCAGCGGCTTGAGCGCCGCGTAGGCGAAGGTGACGGCCTCGATCCGGCAGCGCTCGTGCTCGCGGATCGCCTCGGCCCAGTTCGGCGAGCCGGTCGCGTGGATGTGCTCCAGGCAGGCCGCGCGGCGCGGCAGGTTGTCGATCACCCGCTCGCGCTCGGCCGGCTTGCCGCCGCCCTTGAAGAGGGTGATGTCGAGATGGTCGCGCAACAGGTCGAAGAGGCCGCGGGCGAAGACTTCGTGTCCGCGGTTGACGTGGCCTAGGCCGGAGCAGAGCAGGGCGATCTTCATTGTGGTGTGGTACTCGGATGCGGCGACGGGGATCGAGATACTTGGAGTTGGGTTCCGAGTGTCGCTTGAAAGAGCTGAAGATAGCGGTCGATGTGTCCGTCCAGTTGCTCTTCGGCGCTCAGTGATCCGGACAGGCGGGCACAGCGCTCGAGGTCGCCTACCGCGCGATCGTAGTCGCGCTGTGAGCTCCGCTTCGGCGGTGCGGTGGGAGCTGCCTTCGCCGGCAGAGCGCCCCAGCGGGCCAGCTGGCGCTTGGCGGCGTTCTTGATGCGTTGGGCGACCGGCAAGTCGGTTGCGTTATAGAGCGGGGTGATGTGCTGGGGGACGTATTCCATCTTCACGCTTGCCAGCCAATCCCGCCATTTGAACTCGAGCAGGCGGCCGTAAAGCGAAATCGGCACCCAGGGAATCCGTAGCGCATCCGCGACGATGGCCCCGTGCATGGCCTCGCACAGCAAGATCTCGCAGGCGTTCATCTCGGCAAGCACGCGGTCGACACTCCAATGGCAGCTGATGAAGCGGATGTCTGCGTCACGGCAGACTGACTCCCAGTCGAACTGCAGCATGCTGTGTCCGGTAGCGATCAGGCCGCAGCGCGCTGTCGGATTTGGTGCGGGTGTGCCGGCAAGCCTGATGAGCACGGCGGCATCGGTGATTGCGCAACTGGCCGGTACGCCGAGCGCGGCGGCGCTCATCGGTCCTCTCACCGCATGGATAACCAGCCGGTCGTCCTGCACCGGCAGGTCGCCATAGCCGACCCCGCTGCCGAAGACGTGCTTGCGTGGTTCCGCGGGGAGGCGGTGGTTCAGCAGCGTGCCGATGCCGACGAAAAGCTCCGAGGCGTCGTCGTCAAAAAATCCGGGAAGGAGACGATTCCACAGCCATGGGTTCAGATCGTCGCCGAAGTTTCCGTTCGGATCCCTGAAATAGTGGAGGTGCATGCTTCCTGCTCCGAGTGGCGAGGGACGTCTGCGTTTGCGGATGGCTTTGAGTCGCTCAGTCTGCGCGCCGGTGCTGCCTTCCACGAATTCGCGTCACCAAGTCGGTGAAGTCGGTCAAATACTGTCGTGATAGCAGGTGCAGGGCCAGTGAGTAGGTCACGACACCGGTAGAAACGTGCAACAGCAGCGCGACGAATGTCGAGAATTGCATCGGAGCCAGGGCTGTGCGGAGCACGGCAATGCATATCCACATCGCGATCGCCGCCAAGACGGGGCGCGCGAGCACATGCAGCAAGTCGCGGAAGTCGAGCCCGATCAGGCCGAAACTAGCCCGCAGAACGACGATCGAGTACATCGCGTTGAGCGCGATCGCCGCGGTGACGGCCTCCAGGCCGTGGGAGACGACGGCGAGGACGGAGCCGATCAGGATGATCGCCCCGACCACGTTGTAGCGCAGCGATAGCGCAACGCGGTTCTGTGCATTGAAGAGCGATGAGGCGATCGAGGTCGAACCGCGCAGGGCCGCACCGATGCCGAGCATCGTCAGCACCGGGATCATGGGTAGCCACTGGTCGCCGTAGAGCATGGGCACGAGTTCCTCCGCTACCGCGGACAGTCCGAAGCCGATCGGGCAGATGATGGCGGCCAGTATCCGTGAACTCTTCAAGACCGACTGCCGCAGGCGGTCCCGATCAGCCTGCATGGCCGAGAAGGCTGGGAACAGCACGCGCTGCAGCGGCATGGCGATCCGCCCGCGGATCTCATCGGTCAGCGAGCGCGCGTTCTGGTAGTAGCCAAGCATGCTGGCGCCGAGTTGCCTGCCGATCAGCAGCAGGTCGACGTTCATCATCAGATAGTAGAGGAAGGTGTTACCCATGTAGCTGCCCCCTGTCCGCAGGTTTGCGAACAGATAGGCGGCGTAAAAGCGCAGGCGCGGGAGGAAGGGTACGGCGATGAACATCAGCACGAGCTGCGCCAGGGCGCCGGCGATTGGCCCTGCAACCAGGCTCCAGACCCCGAATCCGAGCCAGGCGAAGACGATGGAGGTGAGCGCGCGGACGCCCAGTGCGCCGATGCGGATGTAGAACTCGGTATGGAACTGCATCAGGCGGGCGAGCACGGCTTCGTGTACCGTCGTCAGGCCGGCCAATACAAAGGTGATGCTCAGCGCTCGCAGGAGGCCGCCGACGGTGGGCTCCGCGAACAGCAGCTCGGTGGCGAACGACACCAGGAAGACCAGCGCGGCGATCGCGCACCCGGTTGCGGTGCCAGCCCAGAACACCGTATCGAGCTGCAGGCGGCTCACGACCCGCTTCTGGATGAGGATGTTGCCGAGGCCGAAGCTGGCCAGGAGGCTTGCGAACTCGGTGACCACGGCGGCCATCGCGATGTAACCGAAGTCAGCCGGGGTGAGCAGGCGCGCGAGGATGGCCATAGAGCCGATCGTCAGCAGCGTCCGCGCGGCGATACCGAGCAGGGTGAAACTCGCACCACTGACCACGCGTTGCCCCAGGTCGCGCGAGGGCAGCACGAAGGCGCGGCGGATGAGCGCGTGACGCTGGTCGTGCCGTCTTGACAGGGGAAGGGGCTTGTCGGCCATGTTCTCGGGCCCGGTCGGGACGCCCATGCCGACCTGCCGGATCAGCCTGGGTCGTGACCGGACTTGGACGGGTTAGTTCTGCGCGAGCGCCCAGACGGTGACCGGGAAGTCCGGTTCGTTGCGCAATGAACCGAACCAGCCGCGTCGCGCCCAGCGGCTGAAATTGGCCTTGATGCAGGCGCGGTTGCCCCAGGACCAGGTGCGGATGCGCTCGATGTCGAAACCGCATTCGGCCAGGAAGTGCTTCATGCCCATCTCGGTCCACCGGGTGCAGTCGTAGGGAATCTCGTGGCGGCGGATCAGGAAGGGCGTCGTGACCAGGAAGTAGCCCCCGGGTCGCAGCATGGCGTGCACGTTGCGCGTGGCGCGGTAGGGCCACAGCAGGTGTTCCCAGACCTGGTCGGCGATGATGAGGTCGAACTCGCCGGGCAGTCGATCCTTGCAGATGTCGTACTCCGGGTAGTTCATCTCGGTGAACGAGCGGAAGGGCAGCTGCTGGAACTTGTCGCCTGCCGAGATCTCCATGGCGTCGAGCCGCTCGGGTCCGAGTTCCCGGATCAGCGCCTTGCATTCGCGGTACATCACGGTGCGCGTCCAGTGCCCCCAGTCGTAGCCGACGGTGCTCAGGATGCGCTTGGCGAATGCGGTTTGCGATGGGCTCAGGTTCATGTGCGCCTCGGGCAGTTGATTGACGGTCAGTACGCGTCGCTCGATGCCGGACGCTGCTGGTCGCCGCGGCTTGCGACATAGGCGGCGCCGCAAAGGATCCAGCCCAGCAGCCCCGAAGCGTACTTGCTACGCCAGTTGCTCGCGTGGTTCAGCGCTCCCCAATATAGTCCCTTGCCGAGCAGGGTCAGGGCGTTGCGCGCGGCTGGCGCGTGGAGCAGGTGAAGTAGGCGGATGGCGGCGCGGTGGGTCTGCTCCGCGAAGAACATATGGTTGAATGCCTCGACAAGGACTTGTCGTTCGGACGCGGTCAGAGGTGAGCGGCTGTCGGCCTTGAAGGCGTTCAGGATGTCGGAGACAGACACGGAGGTGCCTAGCTTGGTCGCCAATGCCCACGCGCGGGTCAGCAGGGCAGCGCGCAGCGCCGCGGGCGATTCGGGAACGAGACCATCGGGCGCGAAGGCGGAAAGCGGAAGCTCTCTCATCATCCGGTTGCCGATGCGAGCGTTGTACTTGGCCCAGATGCGCTCGCGCTCCGCGTTTGCGTGAAGCTCGCGTGAGGGACCGCGAGGTGCGTCGTGGATGCGGACGACGAACACTTCCCTGCCGCAGAATCGATGTCCATATCGGGAGGCGAGGCGGATCATCATGTCGTAGTCCTGGCCGCGCAGCATGTCTTCGTCGAAACCGCCAACTTCGCATACGGCCGCCGTGCGCAACAATGCACCGGACATCATGATGTTGCACGCTCTGAAAAGCGCGAGGCGCTGGAAGTGTTCGGATAGATCGGCATGTGGATAGGGCACCGCATGCCGGGTGCTGGATAGCAGGTTCCCGTCGGTGCGAACCTCGGAGAAAGTGCCGAAACTGAAGGCTGCGGAGGGGTGCTCGACCAGTGGTGCGATGAGCGATTCGATGGCATGCGGGTGTGCCGCGTCGTCATCGTCGAAAAACCACACGAACTCGGTATCCACCGTCGGCAGAACGCGGTTCAGCGCGCGCGCCTTGCCGCCGTTCTCCTGGCGGAGGTACTCGACCCGGTCGACGAAAGGGGCGAGCGCGTCGACGGTGCCGTCTGTGCTGCCGTCGTCGATGACGACGATGCGGGCTGGCGGCAGGGACTGCGCCAGAAGGCTTTGCAGGGCTTCGGGCAGGAAACGGGCCCGGTTGTACGTAGCGACAACCACGGTCACACCGGGGCGGTAACCGGGCTGCGGCGTGGGTGAAGCGCGGTATCCGTCGTGCATGCCTACTCCCTCAACGGCCATCGTCGGCAACAAGCCAGGGCGAACGCAAAGGCTTGGTCTTACGCATTAGACGACGAGTGGATGTCCGCTGCGAGGGCATACGACGCAAGCTCATGCAGAAACCGGGCCTTCAGGTACCCGGCCGCAGCCCCACTGTGCCGACGAGGCGGCGGAACAGCGGGTCGTCGGTGATCGGGTGGCGGAAGAAGATGGCCGCGGCCACCCAGGTTACGGCGCACAGCGCCGCGGACAGTCCCATGGCCGCCAGCGCGCCGGGCGTTCCGCCACTCGGGGCCAGCGCGGCGATGCATACCGGCGGTGCCATGCACGCCGCGGTCACGGCCAGGCTCTTGCGCAGCTTGGCGAACAGTTCGGGGAAGTCCGTCGGCTGTTCCTGGGCCTTGATGTGATACAGGTAGGGCACCGCGGCGATGAAGATGAGCGCAAACAGCACGGCGAAGCTGAGCATGTTCTGGAACAGCAGCACGCCGACCACCAGCACTGCCGCGCGGATGGGCTGGACCACCAGGTCGGCGCGCGTGGCCAGGTCTACCCGGCCGCGCGCGGTGAGCAGCGGCAGGATCAGGTTGCAGGTGGCCGCCGCCGCCCCGGCCAGGCAGAACCATGGCACCAGCGGCGCGGCCTCGTCCCACTGCGGGCCGAACAGCAGGCGCAGCAGTTCGAGCGCATAGAGCGCGGCGAAGGCATAGAAGGGCCAGGCCAGCACGGTGATGGTGGCCACGGTGAACACGTGCTGGGCTTCCAGGTCGCCGCCCTCGCGGTGCGAGCGCGCGTAGGCCGGATAGGCCACGTTGCGGATCGCGGTCATCAGGTCGCGGTGGAAGAGGTTCATCAGCCCTTGCGCGCGGCTGATCATGGCCACCGGGGCGAAGCCGAGGATGCGGCCGACGGCGAGGTCGTTGATGTCCAGTGAGATGGTGGTGACGATGTTGGCCGCCGAGGTGCGCGCCCCGAAACCGACCACCTTGCGCCACTCGCGAAAGCCGGGCATGAGGATGCGGCGGGGCGTGCGCGCGAGCCAGGCGCCGAGGCCGGTGGCCAGGTTGCCGGCCACGCCGCCGATGGCCAGGCCGTTGGCGCCGAAGCCCTGCAGCGCCAGGGTGATGGTGACCGCGAAACCGAACGCCGCGGCGCCCAGGGTGACCACCGCCAGGCGGCCGAACTGCATCTCGCGGCGCAGCAGGGCGACCGAGATGGAGCAGAAGGGCAGCACCAGGAAGTTGAGCGCGCCGATGCGGATGGTGTCGACGATGCGCGGGTCCTTGTAGAACACGCCTGCCCACGGGGCGATGGTGAAGATCAGCACGAACAGCCCGACGCCGATGACCAGCGAGAAGCCGAAGGCGGTACGCACGTGATCGTCGTTGAGCGTCTTTTCCTGGATCAGGAAGTTGCCGATGCCGAAGTCGCGCAGTACGTGGGCGATGCCGATCAGCGCGAGGGTGACCGAGAAGATGCCGATCTCTTCGGGCGTGAGCAGGCGGGCGATGAGGATGTTGCTGAGCAGGCTCAGGGCGATGAGCACGTAGCGCTCGGCCATGGACAGCGCCAGCGCGCGGCGGACCGAGGTCATGACACGGCTGCCTCTTCCGGCTGGGCGGCGGACTCGGTGTGCGCCTGGAGCCACAACTCCAGCATCATCAGGATCCACACCATCTCGCCGTAGTAGCCCGGGTGGGCGGGCAGATGGGAGCTGAGCAGCTCGTCGATGAAGCGCGGGCGGACGATGCCGCGCCCGGCCAGCGCGTGCAGCGCGTCGGTGGCCAGGCCGCGCAGGGCGATGTGCTCGCAGGCCCAGACGCCGAAGGGCAGGCCGAAGCCGTGCTTCTTCTTGGCAATGATCTCGTCGGGCAGGAAGCCACGCAGCGCTTCCTTGAAGAACCAGCGCAGGGTCAGGCCCTTGAGCTTCCAGGCGGGCGGCAGGCGCAGCGAGAAGTCCACCAGGTCGTCGGACAGCAGCGGGAAGCCGACCTCCAGGCCGGCAAGCCGGGTGGTGCCGATCACCTTGGGCAGGTCGTTGTCGGCCAGGGTGAACTTCCAGTCGAAGGCAAGCAGGCGGTTGATCGGCGCCGCGCCCTCGCTCAGCGTCCAGGCGTCGCGCTGGATGCCGTAGGGCGCCTGCGGGTCGACCGCCGCGAGGAAGTCGGTCTCGAACACCCGAGCGGGGTCCAGGCGCATCAGCAGGTTGTACATCTGCAGCCGGTCCGGCAGCGGCACACGGGCCTGCTCCACATAGCTCGCCCCCTTGCGGGCCAGGGGCAAGCGGCCGGCCGGACCGGCGAGGGCCGGCTCCAGCACCATGTTGCGCAGGGTGGCGGGCAGGTGATCGTAGAGATCGAAGATGCGCTGCTTGGCGTAGCGCGTATTGCCGCCGAACAGTTCGTCGCCGCCGTCGCCGGCGAGCATGCGGGTGACGCCCCTGGCGCGCGCCTGGTCGGCGCAGATCCACGCCGGGACGGCGGAGGAGTTGCCGAAGGGCTGGTCGTAGTGCGCCGCCACATGCGGAATGGCGTCGAGCAGCTGGTCCGGGGTGACGTAGTGTTCATGATGCTCGGCGCCGAAGCGCGTGGCCGCGATGCGCGCGTAGGCCATCTCGTCGTAGCCCTCGGCGTCGAAGCCGATCGACCAGGTGCGCGCCGGGCGGCCGAGCACCTTGCACAGCATGCCGGAGACCGTGGAGCTGTCGGTGCCGCCGGAGAGGAAGGCGCCGGGCTCGCAGCCGGCCGCCTCGCGCGCCACCGCGTCCTCCACCAGGCCGAGGAACTCCGCCTTGCGGGCATCGAAGTCCTCGCGTGCCGGTTCCTCGAAGCGCGGCGTCCACCAGCGGCGGACTTCCAGCCGGCCGGCCTGCCAGTGGGCCCAGTGTGCCGCCGGCAGGCGGTGCACCCCGCTGAAGATGGTGTGCGGCGCAGGAATGGCGTGGAAGAAGAAGTAGTCGAACACCGCCTGCGGCGCCAGTTCGCGCGTGCCGCCCGGCACCCGGTCGGCGCGGTCGGCGAAAGCGAACCCGTCCTCGTCTGCGGCGTAGCACAGCGGCCAGGTGCCGAAACGGTCGGTGGCCAGCCACACGCTGCGCGCCGCGTCGTCGACGACGAATACGGCGAAGCGTCCGCGTGCGGCGTCGGCGGCGGCGCTGCCGTGCTTGCGATAGGCGGCCAGCCAGGCCTTTGCCTGGCCGGCGCTGCCGGCCTGCGGCAGTTCTGCCCGGCCAAGCGCCAGGCAGCTCAAAGCCCCCTCGCTGGCGTGCTCGACCCCGCGGGCGTGGCTGAACCAGCAGCCGCCGGGCAGGCGGGTGAGCGGAAGCCCGGACGCGAGGGCGGAAGGCGGTTCGCTGGCGGAGTCGGCGCTCAGCCGGCCGATGATCGAAGCGGACATTCGGACTCCGGCGCGGGTCTGGACCCGGAGGATGGTTTGCGGCCTGTGGTGTGCGCCCCTTGCCTGTGCCGATGGCGTTGAGCGGGGGTGCAGACCCTAGGTTAGCAAAGCAATGTCATGCCGTTGCGCCCACGTGGCCGTGGCCGTGACATTGTTCATCCACCTGCGCCAAGTCTGGCCAAGGGTGGCGCTACACCAGCACCTCGACCGCCGCAGGATGGCCGAGGAAGCGCTCCGGGCTGGCGGTGAAGCCGTAGGCGCCGGACTGGAACACCACGACCAGGTCGCCGATCTCGGCGGCGGGCAGGCTCATGCGGTCGGCGAGCACGTCGAGCGGGGTGCACAGCGGGCCGACCACCGAGGCCTCCCCGGCGGCCGCGGCATCCATGCGGTTGCCGACGGCGACCGGGTAGTTCTTGCGGATGACCTGGCCGAAGTTGCCCGAGGCGGCCAGGTGGTGGTGCAGGCCCCCGTCGGTGACCAGGTAGGTCTGGCCGCGCGAGACCTTGCGGTCCACCACCCGGCAGACGTAGATGCCGGCTTCGCCGACCAGGTAGCGGCCGAGTTCGATGACCAGCTCGGCCTGGGGCAGCTGGGCGGCGGCCTGCGCGGAGATCTGCGCGAGGTTGTCGGCGATCGGCGCCAGGTCCAGGGCCTGTTCGCCCGGGAAGTAGGGGATGCCGAAGCCGCCGCCGAGATTGAGGAAGCGCACCGGCGCCGGTGCATGTTCGGCCAGGCGTAGCGCCAGTTCGAAGCTCTTGCGCTGCGCTTCGACGATGGCCTCGGCCTTGAGGTTCTGCGAGCCGGCAAAGAGGTGGAAACCCTCGAAGGAGAGTCCGGCGCCGGCGATCTCCGCCAGCAGCGCCGGGACCTGTTCGGCGTCCACGCCGAACTGCTTGGGGCCGCCGCCCATCTTCATGCCCGAGGCCTTGAGCTCGAAGTCCGGGTTCACGCGCACCGCGACCCGCGCCGGCAGGCCGAGCCGCTGCGCGGCGGCGGCAAGCACCGGGATCTCGCGGAAGGACTCGACGTTGACCAGGATGCCGGCGGCCACCGCCTGGTGCAGCTCCGCGTCGCGCTTGCCGGGGCCGGCGAAGCTGATGTCCTGCGGATTGGCGCCGGCGTCGAGCGCCACCTTGAGCTCGCCGGCCGAGGCCACGTCGATGCCGTCAACCAGGCCCGCCATGTGCGCCACCAGCGCCGGCATGGGGTTGGCCTTCATGGCGTAGTGGATCTTCAGCCCCGGCGGCAGGGTGGCGCGCAAGGCCTGGGCGCGGGCGGCAAGCAGGGCGCGGTCGTAGGCGTAGAAGGGCGTCTGGCCGACGCGCTCGGCCAGCCTGGCGAGCGGCAGGCCACCCACCAGCAACTGGCCGTCGGCGGTGGCGAACTGGGTGAGCGGGGTGTGGACGGGCTTGGTGGAGGAAGACATCGGGGCTCGGCTGGGTTCAGGAGACAAAGGCGGAAGATAGCGCCTTGCGGTCGATCTTGCCGTTCGGATTGCGCGGCAGTGCGCCCTCGCGCAGCTCGAAGCGGGCGGGCACCATGTAGGCCGGCATGCGCGCGCGGCATTCCGCGAGCAGGGCAGCGGTGTCCAGTGTGCCGCCGGGTGGCGGGGTGACCACCGCGACGATGCTCTGGCCGAGGGTGTCGTGGGCCACGCCGAAGGCGGCGCACTCGCCGACCAGCTGGGTGGCGTAGAGGATCTCCTCCACCTCGGTGGGGCTGACCCGGTAGCCCGAGGTCTTGATCATCTCGTCGCGCCGGCCGATGAAGTACAGGTAGCCGTCCTCGTCGCGGCGCACGGTGTCGCCCGAGAACACCGCGACTTCCGGCAGCGTCAGCCCGTGCTGGCGCCCCGGGGCCTGGGCGGGCAGCGGGCGAAAGCGTTCGGCGGTCTTCTCCGCGTCGTTCCAGTAGCCCATCGCCACCAGCGCGCCGCGCTGCACCAGTTCGCCCGGCTCGTTGGGCGCGCATTCGCTGCCGTCCTCGCGCAGCACCAGCACCTCGGCGTTGGGGATGGCCTTGCCGATGGAGTCCGGCCGGCGGTCGACCTCTTCCGGCGGCAGGTAGGTGGCGCGGAAAGCTTCGGTGAGGCCGTACATCAGGTAGGGGCGGGTGCGCGGCAGCAGCGTGCGCAGCCGGGTCAGGGTGTCGAGCGGCATGCGTCCGCCCGTGTTGGCGATGTAGCGCAGGTGGTCGGTGACCTCCGCCGGCCATTCCAGCTGGGCGAGCTGTATCCACAGCGGCGGCACCGCGGTCAGCCCGGTGACGCGCTCGCGCGCGACCGCCTTGAGCACGTCGCGCGGCAGCAGGTAGTTGAGCAGCACCACTCGCGCGCCGGCGTGGAAGGCGGTGGTGAGCTGGGAGAAGCCGGCGTCGAAGGACAGCGGCAGGGCGGCGAGCAGGGTGTCGCCGGCGTGGTTTTCCAGGTACTGCGCCACGCTCTTGGCGCCGCTCACCATGTTGCGGTGGGAGAGCACCACGCCCTTGGGGCGCCCGGTGCTGCCGGAGGTGTACAGTATGGCCGCCATGTCGGTGTCGATGACGCGGTGGCAGGCGGCCGGCGGCGCGTCGAGCAGGTCGGCCCAGCGCAGCATGCCGAGGCCGGACGGGGCCGGCAGGGCGGCCCCGTCGCCGGTGAGCACGACCTGGCGCAGGTCGTGACAGCCGGCCAGGGTGTCCTGCAGCGCGGCGAAGCGCTCCGGGCTGGTGACCAGCACGCGCACATTGCAGTCGCGCAGGATGTAGCCCACCTGTTCGGGCTTGAGTACCGGATTGACCGGCACGAAGACCCCGCCGGCGGCGGTGGCGCCGAAGCAGGCGCTGACGGTTTCCACGCGCTTGTCGAGATAGACGGCGACCCGTTCGCCGCGGGCCATGCCGAGGCGCAGCAGGCCGGCGGCGACGCTCTTTATCTCGTCCGCGAGCGCTCCGTAAGACAGCGTCGGGCCACTGCTGGTGAGCGCAGGGGCATCTCCCGCATGGTTTGCGGTGGTGAAAACAAGATCATGAAGCAGCGAACTAGTGCTCACGCATGGAACCCTTCAATCATGGTGATGAGACAAAAACCGGAGCGTCATCGAGATCGTCCGGCAGGCGCAGTATCGCGCTGGATCAGCCGGTCGGCAAAGCGCGCTTGTAGACGCCTTATCTGCCGTCCCGCGTAGTGCCTGGCTGCGGCGGCCAGTCCATTGGCCGATCGCGGATTGAAGGCGACGATGCCGAATCGCTCGCGTCGATGCGTCATCCAGTCCTTCTTGTATGCATCGTCACCGATCAGATAGTCGATCTCTTGTACGCGGTCGTCCTCGATGGCGCTCTGCAGCATCCGTGCGGTGAGCAGCGTGCCGACCGACATGTTGCGCCGCGAAGGATCGAAGGCCAGCTTGAATATCAGAGCAGTCTCGGCACAGACAATCCAGATCTGGGCAGCGACCGGGAGATCTCCGAGCGTGATCAAGCCAAGGCGGAGTTGCCCCTTCGCTGCGGTATGCCTGCATAGTTCCGGGATGAATTCGGGATACGGTTCCTCCTTGCGGCCCCGTTTCAGGTAGAGCATGCGAAAGCTCTCTATCGCCTCCTCCAGGGCCGGTCCGGGCTCGCGCAGTACTTGGTAACGTGCGGTAGGGTCCTGCTCGAAGCGCCGCCGGGCACGCTTCAATGTGTTCTGCAGACGGGACGGACGGGAGGCCAGGTACTGCGAAAAATCGTGCGAGACGACCGGGAGGTACCAGTTGCCGAAGCAGAAATACGTGTCATGCGGTATTCCAGCGTCGCCCAGTGCGCCGAGCACGATGTCGAATAGCGGCGATTCTCGGTCCATGGGCGCCAGCTTGAGCGTGTCCCAGTCGATGGTTCGAAGCAGGTCATGCAAGGCGCTCGCGGCGTGGGCGCCTGGAATGCGCTCCTCCACGATCGGGGCGTAAAGACCGGAATAGAAATTGGCGCAGGCGGTCAGGTCTTGCCTGCCGAGCGCCGAGCTGACAAGTTGCAGCGGAAGGATGAAGGGTGAGCGCCCGGTGGCCGGCGAAACTGGGGTTCGAGCTTCTACGTAGGAGCCCGGGAGCCTGACCGTTGCGCGTAGAAGTGCGAACCACTCCGAGCTGCCAAAGAATGCGGCGGCTGCAGTGTGTGGATAGATTGCCGTAGTCGAGACCTCGCGGGACGCGTCACTCGCGCTGCCCGTCTGGCGCAAGCCAATGCGCAACCGATGGGCCGCTGCGACGATCCGGTGACGATAGGCGTTGAGGTGGTACATCCGTCTCGTCGCCGTAGCAAAGGTGCGCTGCTTCTCGTTGAGGGGGCCGTAGGTTTCGACTCGTCGTACCGTCGGGAGGTTGTCCGTAATCCAGCGCAGAATCTCGTAGAACAGGCGTTGCCCCGGGGCGTATTGGCGCAATGCCTCGTCATGGGTGGTCTTGAGCAGCAGAGCGGTTTCATGAGTGATCAGCACCGCTTCCATGGCGGCGACCCTGTGGCCGAAACGCAGTCGGAACATTCGGACCTGATTACGCGCCGCACTGCGACTGAGCAGATCGAGGTAAAAGTCGTATTGGGCGCTCTCTTCCCGGATAGCCGTTCCTCCCGCGGCTTTCCAGCCTGCCGATTCGATGCGTGCGTACTCGCGGAGAAACGGTTCGACATCGGCGCTCGAGTCGAGAACGTCAAGCGAGATGTCGCCGTAGTCGCGCTTCGCCTTGTTCGCGCGTTTGCGCAGATTGGCAAGTGCGTTCTTCGATAGATTGGCTTCGTAATGCTTGAAGTCACCCGGCGTGAGTGAGATCTCGCAGGTCTCGATATAGTCCAGCGTGCCGACACGGTCGCTTTCGGACGGGCGAGGCGTGATGTGCGGATCGAGCTGTGTGAGCGACAACGACAATGTAGCCGGTGGCAAGGCTGCGAGCAGGTGCCTGGCCAGATCGTCGATTGGAGCGTCTCCGGCGTGCACTATGGGGGCGAGTATCAGCTGTGATGGCTGAAAGCAGGTCCACCCGAGCCGTCCGGTCGGGCGCAGGAGCGCCATGGCTACTACTTGATCGCTCCACTTGCAGAGGGCCAGTCGTGTATCCGGTTGGCCAAAATGGGTGAGCAGCGTGTGGATGAATGAGGAAACGAGAAACGGGCTCCGGGGGCCGCTGTCATTGAGCAGATCCCACATGCACGCATGCTCATGAAACGCCGTCGCGGGCAGCAGGGTCCAGGTTCCTCCAGCGTTGGGCTTTCTGCTCAGCTGTTCCGGGTGTTCGGAGCCAGCGGCGCGGGCGCAAGAGGCGTCTTGTGGTGCGTTCATGAGTGACACGCGTCTGCGGACGCATTTACGATGCGCCTGATCGTTGCGATGGTCCACGTGATGTCGTCGGGTCGCAGGGCCTGATGGCAAAGAACCTGAATCAGGTGCTCATGCCAATCGGGCGCAGAGTCGCCGGGTATCACGGGCGTGCCTGGCCAGATGCGGTCCCAGCGGAATACGGGTGCTCCCGCATCGCGCAGTTCGGCGTATACCCGATCTGCGTCGCTGACCCAGTAAGGAAAGGCGTAGGGGGCGGCGCCCGCGCCGAGAGATGGAAAAAGCGGCCGGGCGCATGCGCCCGAGTCCAGACCTGCCGCGAGGGCGAGATAATTGGCGCGACGCGCGTCGACGATCTGTCGCCGGGGCAGCACACCATGCAGTGCGCGGGTCACTGCGAGCGGCGCTGCGGCATGACGGCTCATATCGGCTTCCGTGGAGGTGGATGTGCCGGTCTGGCCCACTGAGCGCGGCAGCGTGCTCGATGCTGCGGCCGAGGCATGCCGGCGCCAACGCACGGTTGTACCTACCAGTGTCCTTAGCCCCTTCAAGCAGCCGTGGTCGGTGGCGAAATGCAGCACGTCGAACAGGCCCTTGAGCTGCGCCACCGGGGATTGGGCATGGAGGCCGAGCGGTGGCACGGGGCGGTGTGCCGAGGCCAGCAGCCCGCCTTCCGGCACCGGCAGGAACTTGGACAGGCTGGCGGTGGCGTAGTCGCCCCAGTGGCCGACCGGGCGCTCGCCGGCCATGCCGTAGTAGGCATGGGCGCAGTCCTCGATCAGCAGGGTGTCGGTCCGATCGCACCATTGGCGCACTTCCGCGAGCGAGCGGACGATGCCGAACAGGTGGGGCACCAGGATGGCGCCGGCCTCACGGGCCAGCCCGGCGGGAATGGTGTCCAGCACGGGCAGGCCATTGCCGTCCAGGGCATAGAAGACCGGGCGCAGGCCAGCGAGCACCGCCGGGGCGACCATGGTCGGGCAATGGTAGGTGGGCACCAGCACCGGGGTGCCCGGCGCCAGTCCGGCCAGGCGGAGCGCCTGGAAGATGGCCGCCCGGCCGCTGGTGGTCATGCGCTTGTGGGGCAGGTCGGCCACCGAAGGCATGCCGGCGCTGCGGGTACCGACGAAGCTGGGCCAGTCCAGGATGGGGCGCCGCGGCAGCGCGGTCATGCGACCGGCGCTCCGATGCAGTGCACAATGCCGCACGGGAATCGGCTCCGCGAGCCGTCCAGGGCTGCCGGAAACAGGCGATGGCATGTGCTTGGCGCGCGTTTCATGAGTGCGGTGAGGCCTGGCCCTTGCGGTTGATCGCCGGCGCTAACTCGGTCACGATGGCGCCGCGCAATGAATCCTTATAATAGCAACCCGATACTGGCGGCATTGTTGAATCCGTCACTTCGCAACTGACACGGCCGGAGACAGTTTTTGGATATCAAGAAGGAAGTCCTGAACATCATCGACGAGGTGCTGAGCCTGGGCGGACGCGCCGGTTCCTTCGATCTGGGCACCCCGCTGCTCGGCGCAGTGCCGGAGCTCGATTCGATGGCGGTGGTCGGGGTGATCAACATGCTGGAAGAGCGTTTCGGCTTCATCGTCGAGGACGACGAGATCGACGGCGCCACCTTTGCGACGGTGGGCTCGCTGGTCGGCTTCGTGGAAGGCAAGCTCGCCGGCGGGTCGTGACCGTCGCGCGGGAGGTCTTCCGCCTGGAGACGCCCGCCGGCGGACGTCTCGCGGTATTGACCCGCCCGCAAGGGACGGTTTCCGGCGCGCTGCTGTATCTCGCGCCGTTTGCCGAAGAGATGAACAAGTCGCGCCGCATGGCCGCCCTGGCCGCGCGGCGTTTTGCTGCCCAGGGCTGGATGGTGTTGCAGGTCGACGGCTTCGGCTGTGGCGACAGCGACGGCGAGTTCGGCGACGCCTCCTGGCAGCACTGGCTCGATGACGTCTCCGTTTCATGGCACTGGCTGGCTGAGCGCAGCGGTCGGCGTCCCTGTCTGTGGAGTCTGCGCGCCGGGGCCCTGCTGGCGGCCGACTGGCTTGCGGCCGCCGGCATCCATACGCCCTGGCTGATGTGGCAGCCGGTGGTCGGCGGCAAGCAGCACCTGACCCAGTTCCTGCGCCTGGCCGCGGCCGGCGAAATGCTGGGGGAACAGGACGCCCGCGGCGTGCTCAACCGGCTGCGCGGCGAACTGGCGGCCGGGCGGACGGTGGAGGTGGCCGGCTATCGGCTGTCGCCCGCCCTGTGCGCCGGCCTGGAGGCGGCGAGCTTGCGCCTGCCGCAGGGCTGCGCCGGGCCGCTTGCCTTGCTCGAAGTCTCGGCTGCGACCGATGCCGGCCTGTCGCCGGCCATCGCGCGCCTGCAGGAAACGTGGCGCAACGACGGGGTGGCGGTGGACAGCGCCGTCGTGCCCGGCAGTGCCTTCTGGACGACCCAGGAGATCGAGACCGTGCCCGAACTGATCGAGCGCTCCGCCGACATGCTCGAACGTTTCCGCGCATGAACTACCGCGAATCGGCCTTCCTCATCGATTGCGAGGGCGACGAGATGGTCGCCATCCTGAGCGAGCCGGTGCAGGCCCGTGCATCGCTGGGGGTGCTGGTGGTGGTGGGCGGCCCGCAGTACCGGGTTGGCAGCCACCGGCAGTTCGTCCGTCTGGCGCGCAGGCTGGCGGCGGCGGGCATCGCCTGCATGCGCTTTGACGTGCGCGGCATGGGCGATGCGAGCGGCGACGAGCGCGATTTCGAGGCGACCGGCGCCGACATCCGTGAGGCGCTGGATGCCTTCGTGGCCCGGGTGCCGGCGCTCTCCGGTGTCGTGCTGTGGGGGCTGTGCGATGGCGCCAGCGCGGCCTGCCTGTATGCCCCGCAGGACCGCCGGGTGGCGGGGTTGGTGCTGCTCAACCCCTGGGTCCGAACCACCGCGGGTGCAGCGCGCACCTATCTCAGGCACTACTATTTGAAGCGTGTGTTCGACGCCGCGTTCTGGGCGAAGCTGCTGCGTGGCGGGGTGTCGCCGGGGCGCGCGCTGGCGGGCGTGCTGGACAAGCTGCGCGAGGCGCGCGGCAAGCCCTCCGCATCGCCCGGGGCGTCGGTGCCGGCGCCCGCGGACGGCCTGCCGCAACGCATGGTGCACGCCCTGGTGCGTGCGGGGTTGCCGCTGCTGGTCGTGCTCAGCGGGCGGGACTACGTGGCCCGGGAGTTCGAGCAGGTGGTCGCCAACGATCCGCGATGGCAGCGCCTGATGGAGAATGCCCGTGTCGTGCGCATGGCCGAGGCAGATCACACATTCTCGGATCTTGCACTGTGCGACGATGTCTCCGGGTTGACCGCGAGCTGGGTCGACGGGCTTGTGCCGGGCCGGTCGAGCAGGGGCGTCGCGGCAGGAGGAGGTGAAGGATGAGGTTTTCGGGACAACTGCGCCGTGCGCTGGCCGGCCTGCTGCTCAGTGCCGTGCCGGCGCTGGTTCACGCCCAGCTGGGCGCGATGGCCTGCGGATCGTTCAATAACCATTACGGTCCCTTCGATTACCGGCGCTCGTCCGCGGAGAATCTGAACTTGGTCGAACGGGCCCACTTCACGCCCGCCGTGGAAAACCTGATCAAGGGCAACACTTCGCTGGGACCGGGTGGAGACCTTAGTTATACGTTGAACGTGTTTCCCAACCATCATCGCGCGCTGATGTCGATGATGAAGCTGGCCCTGCGAGAGAAGCGCAACCGGCCCACCGAGTCGAAGTGGAGCATGGAGTGCTGGTTCGACCGTGGCGAGCGCTACGCCCCGGACGACGCGATGGTGAAGATCATCCACGGCCTCTACCTGACCAAGACCGGCAAGCCGGCCGAAGCGCGTGACAAGCTCGACGAGGCCCGGGCGCTGGGATTGATGGACGCCAACGCCTACTACAACCTGGGCCTGGGTTACTTCGACCTGCAGCAGTACGACAAGGCGCTGGAAAGCGCCCACGCCGCGTACGCCCAGGGTTTCCCTCTGCCCGGTCTGCGCGACAAGCTGCGCCGCGCCGGCAAGTGGAAGGACCCCGCGCCCGAGGCGCATTCGGGCGTCAACTGATCAGCCTGCAGCCGCCGGCCGCAAGCGACGGGCGAGGGCAACCCCGGCGCTGCCGGTGGCGACGAGTGCGAGGTAGAGCGCTGCCCAGCGCCCCTGAAGCGCGCTTTCCTCGAGCAGGTTGACCCGATCGGGGCCGAGCAGGAACTGCGGTCCGGAATACACCAGTTCGTACTTGTCGATTTCCTCGGCCAAGCCCATCTTCAGCAACCACCACGACAGCGGCACGGCTGCTGCGGTGAAAACCAGTGCGGGCCACCGCTGCGGCGAGTTGCGGACGAGCAGGGCGACGTTGGCGGCGCCGAGTGCCAGCAGCAGGTACAGATACCCGCCTCCGCCCAGACCGTAGCGCCCGTCCGGCGCGATCAGTTCGTTGAGGTTGTCGGTCGACGACCAGTCGAAGGCGACCGCCTTGCACAGCCACAGCAGGGGGAACAGCACGGCGGCCATGGCGGCGATCCGCCTTGCGGGCAGGCGCAATTCGATGGCGGCCAGCGCGACGGCGAGGAATGCGGCCGGCGGCAGGTAGAGGGCCAGGAAGCGCACGATGCGCTCCACGGGTGCCACCACTTCCGGCGTGAGGTAGTTGCGGAAGAACTCTGCAGCCCATGCGCCCCAGACCTCGCGTTCGGTCACCCACCAGTAGCGGTTGTTGCTGCCCGCGATGTCGTCCAGGCTCTCTCCGGTGACGCTGACCGTCAGCAGCAGCAGGGTGAGCAGCCCGCCGGCAGACAACAGCAAGGCCAGCCGCAGGGCGGGCCGGCTTGCCGCTTGTGCGAGATCGAGCGCCAGCCGGGGGCCGGCGCCGAGTGAGAATACCGCGAGGATGAACACCGCCACCGCAAGCGGATGGCCGTCACCCAGGAAAAGCTCGCGCAGGTTGTAGGGCACGCCCGGCTGGCCGATGAGCCAGGCAAGCAGGGCGGAACCGGCCAGCCAGGCGGCAAGCGCCCAGCCCAACATGGCCCGTGGTCGAACGCCCGTCGCAGGTGCGGCCATGTAATCACCGGCGACCGCAGGCGCCTGCGCGGGTGAGGCGGCAGAAAGCGCCATCTTGAGCGGTCCGGCCTGGCGCGTCAGGCGGGCCATCGCCGCGGCGACGAGCAAGGTGGTCAGCGCCGGCGTGATGTCGGCGCTGCGCCCGGGGATCCATAGCTGGATGGTCTCCAGCGCCAGCACCCAGACCATCAGGAAGCCCCCCACGCCAGCGAGCCGTGCGCTCATGGCGTGGGCCAGCCAGAGCAGTGCGGCAGCGTGCCAGACGGTGTCCAGCAGTTCGCGCAGGTTGCCGAGCATGTTGCCGTTCAGGTAGGCCGCGAAGGGCAGCCAGTTGAAGGCGGCGGCGCGCGAACTCCACGTGTAGGGCTCCAGGCCGGCCAGCGTCACCGCACCCAGCAGTGCGACGAAGGCGAACGCTGCGATGCGCCCGGGAGTGCGCAACAGCAGCAGCGCAAGCCAGGCGGCGGCGCCAGCGGCCAGTTCGAGCCAGTGCGGATTGTTGTGGATGATCAGTATGCGGCCGGCGGCCACAACCGGCAGGGTCGCCAGCAGGGCGATCAGCGCCGGGCGCCTGGCCAGTTGCGTCAGGGCCAGGTGCCCGAGCACCAGCACGCCGGCGAAGGCGCCGAGCAGGACTGCCGGCGAAGGCGAGGCCGGCGCCGCGAAGGCCTTCAGTCCGGCCTTGATGTGCGCGAGGTCCAGGCTGGGGATGAAGGGCAGGGTTTCGCCTGCCAGCCACAGGCCGGCGATGCCCCAGGCAAGCGCCCGTCCGCCTGCGGCACTGCCGGGGCGGCCCCGCATGCGTGCAGCCCAGGGCGCCAGGGCGAACTGCCCGAGCAGCAGGCCCACGGCGTTCCAGACGATGTCCGACAGGGCCGCATCACGGCTCGGCAGCGCGATCTGCATGACTTGCAGGACGGTCGCCAGGGCGAGGCCGGTGAGCAGGACGGGCAGCCGGGTGCGCGCTGGTGCCCCGGGCTGCCAGGATGCGGCCATCCCCCAGGGCAGGAAGAGCAGTACGTTGCCGAGCACATCGCCCCGGCTGGACCACACGCGGGTATCTGCCAGCAGTTGCCGGAGCGCGGCCAGCCACGCTTCCGGCAGGGTGAAGTCGAAGGGGTAGAGCGAGCCGTAGGCGATCAGCAGGCCCAGCAGGACGTGCCAGCGGTTCAGGCCTGCCGTGGCTGCGTGACCCATGGGCGCTGGCGCCGGGGTGCGCTTACTTGCTCTTGATCATTGTCCCCACCCCGTGGTCGGTGAGGATCTCGAGCAGCAGGCAGTGTTCGACCCGGCCGTCGATGATGTGCACCGACTTCACGCCGTTGCGGGCGGCGTCCAGGGCCGAGCCGATCTTGGGCAGCATGCCGCCGGACAGGGTGCCGTCCTCGACCAGCTCGTCGATCTGCCGCGGGGTGAGGCCGGTGAGCAGGTTGCCGGCCTTGTCCAGCACGCCCGGGGTGTTGGTCAGCAGCATCAGCTTCTCGGCCTTGAGGATCTCGGCCAGCTTGCCGGCGACCACGTCGGCGTTGATGTTGTAGGTCTCGCCCTGTTCGCCCACGCCGATCGGCGCGATCACCGGGATGAAGTCGCCCTGGTCCAGGAAGGAGATCAGGCTGGGGTCGATGCCGGTGATCTCGCCCACCTGGCCGACGTCGATCAGGTCGCCCTGGGGGGCATCCTTCTTCTGCATCATCAGCTTCTTGGCGCGGATGAAGCCGGCATCCTTGCCGGTCAGGCCCACCGCCTTGCCGCCGTGCTGGTTGATGAGATTGACGATTTCCTTGTTCACCTGGCCGCCGAGCACCATCTCGACCACTTCCATGGTCTCGGCGTCGGTCACCCGCATGCCCTGGATGAATTCGCCCTTCTTGCCCACGCGGGCCAGCAGGTTCTCGATCTGCGGGCCGCCGCCGTGCACCACCACCGGGTTGAGGCCGACCAGCTTGAGCAGGACAACGTCGCGCGCGAAGCAGTCCTTGAGGTGCGGGTCGGTCATCGCGTTGCCGCCGTACTTGATGACGATGGTCTTGTCGAAGAAGCGCTTGATGTAGGGCAGGGCTTCGGCGAGGATCGCGGCCTTGCGCGCGGGGGTGACGCTGCTGGTGTCGGGGGTGCAGGAATCGGTCATGGCGGGTGTCCGTCGGGAATGAAGGCTGCCGCCGATTCTACCGCGGATGCAGGTAGAAAAAATCGCGCCCGGGCGGCGCGCGGCCGGCCGGGCGATGCGCAGTACCGCGGGCCGCGCTTACTCGATGGTCAGACGCCGGGCCGGTGCGGCAGCCTTCTTGGGCAGGCTGAGCTCCAGCACGCCGTCCTTGAACTTGGCGGTGGCGCGCGCTTCGTCCACCTCCTGCCCGAGCTGGAAGCTGCGCGACACCTTGCCGAAATAACGTTCGGTGCGCAGCAGCTTCTCACCTTCCTTGACTTCCTTTTCCTGCTTGCGCTCGGCGCTGATGGACAGCACCGCACCATCGATGTTGACGTGGATGTCGTCCTTGTTCACGCCGGGCAGCTCGGCGTGGACCTGGTAGGCGGTATCGTCCTCCTTGAGATCGACGCGCATCTGCGGCGCCTCGGCGGACAGCTTGCCGAACTCGACCGGGCGGACGAAGAAGCCGCGCAGCAGATCCTCGAACGGGTCGCGGCTGATGATGTTGGCCATGATGCATTCTCCTCGCTGACGGTGGGGTCATTGGATCCCATCGCTACGAATATAGGCGTGGCCGAGGCGAATTCAACCCGGCCGGGGGGCGTTGTATGATCGACCGCCTTGAAGCGGCCGCAGGAGGCGGGAATGACGACGACAGGGCGCTTGCCCGATTCGGGTAGCACGAACACCTGCCCGCGCTGCGGCGCGGCCTTCACCTGTGGCATGGAGGCCGGACTGCCCGAGTGCTGGTGCGCGTCAATGCCGGCGGGCTTCGCGGTACCCGCGGCGGACGCCGGGGCCGGGTGCTACTGCCCGACCTGCCTGCAGGAACTGCTCAGTCAGGCTGCGGCGAATCGCAGCGCCGGGGCGGACGAGGGGCGAAGAGAATGAGCCGGCGCCCTTCGGCGGCCCAGCTCTCCGCTGCTTCGGCGAAGACCTCCAGCATGGTGAGGTAGTCGTCCGGGTCGCTCTCCGCTAGGTGCTCGGCGTGCTCGAGAACGACCGCCACGCAGGTTTCGGGCAGCCACGAGAGATCCGCCAGGCAGTCGGAAAGCGCGTCCCAGTTATGACCGAACCAGGCTGGAAAGGACAGGCCTTCGGCAAGCGCTGCCAGCAGGCCGGCCTTGCCGCGGCGGGCGGCCAGGTCGATGCGGTGCAGGCGGATGCCGGCGGCGCCCGCCGCGGAAACCAGTCCGGCGATACCGTCGGCCGGCAGCGGGTGCACGCCGGGCGTGTCCAGGGGCGGTAGGTCCGGCAGGGTGTCGGGGCTCATCTTGCGGGTTCGATGCGGCGAAAGCTGCGGTAGTGATCGGCAGTGTAGTAGAACACCTCGGGCGGCTGCCCGCCGGTGACGATGCGCCGCGCACCGCGATCGCGGGCGCCGGGCGTCGGGACGGTGTATTCGCGGTAGTAGCCGCGCGGGCGCTCGGGCAGCAGGCGTTCACGATTGTGGAACACGCTGCCGTCCTTGCGGTACGGGAAAGGGCCGCCGGACTGGATCAGCGCCAGCGTGGCGTGTGCCTCGGGCGGCAGACCGTCGCCCGGCCCGGCAGGCGGCGCGCACGCGGCTAGGGCGGTGGCCAGCGCGAACAGCAGGGCGAGCAGCCAGGAACCGGTGATGCGCATCGAAATGGTGAGTCAGGCGGCGTCGCGCGTACCGCGCGCGGTGTCGCGCGGCTGTATGGCGTACTTCTGGAACAGGCTGTGCATGAAGCCCGAGATCGCCGCCAGCCGCGGGCTGGCCGGGTCGTAGCGGCGGGCGCGGGCGATCAGCGCCCCGGCCTGGCTGGCGAAGCGTTCGTTCCAGCCGCGGTGCTCCACATGGCGCAGCAGGGCGAGCGCAGCGTTGAACAGCACGTGCGGGTTGCCGGGCATCTTGCGCACCGCGCTCATCATCTCGCTCACTGCGCCGTCGAAGTCGCCTGCCTTGGCCTTGGCGGCGCCGCGCGAGATCAGGCTGCGCACTTCGTCGCGGGTGCGTTCTTCCAGCTCATCGGCAAGCAGTTCGCGCCCGCGTGCGCGCAGCGCCGCCCGGGTGGTTTCCACCGTGCGCTCGTCGGCCGCGTTGCGCAGGATGTCGAGCACCAGTTCGCTGCCTTCGGCCTCGAGGTCGTTGTCGAAGCAGGCCTTGACCAGTTCCTGCTTCAAGCCGGTCGACAGCTCGCCGCTGTCCGCCCCGGTGACCACGGCTTCATGCAGCACGGCGCGGGCCTTGTCGGGTTCGCCGGTGCCGGCGTGGTAGAGCGCCCGGGCGAGCGCGGCGCAGATCGGTGTCTTGGCCTGGCCGCCCATGCTGCGCTCGAGGTCGCGGATGGTGGCGCGTGCTTCTTCAGTGCGCCCCTGGCCGAGCTGCGCCTGCACCAGGCGGACATGATCCTCGGGGTCGCGGAAGTCCGACACCTTGCCCTTGCGCACCACTTCGGCCAGAGCCTGCTCGGCACGCTCGAGATCGCCGACTTCCAGCGCGATCTCGCCCAGATGGCGCAGGCGGCCGACGCGATGCGGCGAGCGCTTGGTGGCCGCGACCAGCGCATCGCGCGCCTCGCTCTGGCGGCCGGCCTGTTCGCGGCAACGGGCCAGTAGGTCGTAAGCGTCGATGTAATAGTCGTGCTCGGCGACCAGGCCGGTGAGGACTTCCTCGGCGTCCGTGTAGTGCTTGCGCAGCATCTTGATGCGCGCCAGGCCGAGACGCGCCCAGGGCAGATCCTTGTCCCGCAGCGCCTGACGGTAGGCGGCTTCGGCCTGATCGACCTGGCCGATCGACAGATGCAGTTCGGCCTGCAGGCGCAGCAGGTCGGTGGCGTGGCGCGGATGCTCGGTTTCTGCCTGCTTGAGCAGTTCCACCGCCCCGAGCGGATCGCCCATCTCGATGCGACGGTAGGCGGGCATGAAGATGTCCCGCTTGTCGAGGGCGCGCTGCAGGCGCTGGCGCAGCGCATGGGCGGCCAGCGGCTTGAGCACGTAGTCGTTGGGTGCGAGTTCGGCGGTGCTCACCACGCGCTCGTAGTTGCGCTCGCCGGTGACCATCACGAAGAGCGTGGCGAGGGGGATGATCTCGTTGGTGCGCAGGTCTTCGAGCAGGTGCTGCCCGTCCTGGCCCTCGCCCAGGTTGAACTCGCAGAGCACGATGTCGAAGCGCGTTTCGCGCAGCTTGCGGATGGCGGCAGCCGCACTGGGGGCGAGCTCCACCGTGCCGATGCCGAAGCTGCCCAGCATGGTGCGCAACTGCGCGCGCATGCCGGCGTTGGCATCGATGACCAGCACGGAAACGCTTGCGAAATCGGCCATGGTCGGGAGTCTGTGCGGTGGGCGAGAGGGTGGCGGTCCCGGATATATCGGCGGAAAACGGGGGTGTCTTGAGCGCCCGCCGTAAACGAACGATGGGCGAACGGTTGCCCGTTCGCCCATCTTGCCACAAGCGCCACGGGCAGGATCAGCCGCGGGCGACCTCGACCTGGGTCTCCACCTTCTGACGCAGGCGCACGTGCAGCTCGCGCAGCTGCTTCTCGTCGACCTCGGAGGGGGCGTCGGTGAGCAGGCACTGGGCGCGCTGAGTCTTGGGGAAGGCGATCACGTCGCGGATCGATTCTGCGCCGGTCATCAGCGTGACGATGCGGTCCAGGCCGAAGGCCAGGCCGCCGTGCGGCGGCGCGCCGTACTTGAGCGCGTCGAGCAGGAAGCCGAACTTGGCCTGCTGCTCCTCGGGGCCGATGTTGAGCGCCTCGAAGACCTCGGCCTGAACGTCGGCGCGGTGGATACGCACCGAGCCGCCGCCGATTTCCCAGCCGTTGAGCGCGAGGTCGTAGGCCTTGGCCAGGCACTCGCCCGGATTGCTCTTGAGCAGTTCCAGGTGGCCGTCCTTCGGGCTGGTGAAGGGGTGGTGGCAGGCGGTCCAGCGCTTGTCGTCCTCGTCGTACTCGAACATCGGGAAGTCCACCACCCACACCGGGCACCAGGCCTCGCCGGTGACATAGCCCTTCTCGTGGCCGAGCTTGACGCGCAGCGCGCCCAGCGCGTCGTTGACCACCTTGGTCTTGTCGGCGCCGAAGAAGATCAGGTCGCCGGACTGCGCGCCGGTACGCTCCAGGATGGTGGTGAGCGCCTTCTCGTGCAGGTTCTTGACGATCGGCGACTGCAGGCCTTCCTCGTTGGGCTTGGTTGCGTCATTGACCTTGATGTAGGCCAGGCCCTTGGCGCCGTAGATGCCGACGAACTTGGTGAATTCGTCGATCTCGCCGCGGGTCAGGCTGTTGCCGCCGGGCACGCGCATCGCCGCCACGCGCCCGCCGCTGGTGGCCGGGCCGGAGAACACCTTGAAGGCCACGTCGGCCACCGCATCGGTGACGTCGACCAGTTCCAGGGTGACGCGCAGGTCGGGCTTGTCGGAGCCGTAGCGGCGCATCGCCTCGGCATAGGTCATGCGCGGGAAGGGGGCGGGCAGTTCGACCGCGAGCGACTCGCGGAACACGAAGCGGATCATCTCTTCGACCAGCGCGGTGATCTGCTGCTCGTCCATGAAGGAGGTTTCCAGGTCGACCTGGGTGAACTCGGGCTGACGGTCGGCGCGCAGGTCCTCGTCGCGGAAGCACTTGGTGATCTGGTAGTAGCGGTCGTAGCCGGCCACCATCAGCAGCTGCTTGAAGAGCTGCGGCGACTGCGGCAGGGCGAAGAACTGGCCCGGATGCACGCGCGAGGGCACCAGGTAGTCGCGTGCGCCTTCCGGGGTGCTCTTGGTCAGCATCGGGGTTTCGACGTCGATGAAACCCTGGGCGTCGAGGAAGCGGCGGAAGGCCATCGCCACCTTGTAGCGCAGCATCAGGTTCTTCTGCATCTGCGGGCGGCGCAGGTCGATGACGCGGTGGGTGAGGCGTACGTTCTCCGACAGGTTGTCGTCGTCGAGCTGGAAGGGCGGGGTGGCTGCGGCGTTGAGGACTTCGATGTCCTGGCACAGCACCTCGATCTCGCCCGAGGTCAGGTTGGCGTTCTCGGTGCCGGCCGGGCGGCGGCGCACGCGGCCGCTCATCTTCAGCACGAACTCGTTGCGCACCGATTCGGCAATGGCGAACATCTCCGGACGGTCCGGATCGCAGACCACCTGCACCAGGCCTTCACGGTCGCGCAGGTCGATGAAGATCACCCCGCCGTGGTCGCGGCGGCGATGCACCCAGCCGCAGAGGGTGACGGTCTGGTCGAGGTCGGCGGCGGTTACCTGGCCGCAGTAGTGGGTTCGCATGGTATCGGTGTTCCGGCTAGAGACTTGGTGAGATGTGGATGGGGCGCCGTGTCGGGCGCCGGTCATTCGTTGAGCAGGGCGGCGCGTGGCGCCAGCGGGCGTGCCGGCGGTGCCACCACGCCCATGGAGATGATGTACTTGAGCGCCTCGTCCACGCTCATGTCGAGCTCGATGACGTCTTCCCTGGGCATCATCAGGAAGAAGCCCGAGGTCGGGTTGGGGGTCGTCGGCACATAGACGCTGACATAGTCGCCATGCAGATGGCGGGCCGCATCGCCCCCCGGCTTGCCGGTGAGAAAGGCGATGGTCCATGAGCCCTGACGCGGGTATTGCACCAGCAGGGCCTTGCGGAAGGCCTGGCCGCTGCTGGAGAACAGGGTGTCGGAGACCTGCTTGACGCCGTAGTAGAGCGACTTCACCACCGGGATGCGGGCGAGCAGCGCCTCCCAGTAGGCGACCAGGCGCTGCCCGAGCACGTTGGCCGCCACCAGCCCGGTGATCAGCACGATCAGCACACTGGCCACCAGCCCGATGCCGGGGATGTTGAAGCCCAGTATCGCCCTCGGCTGCAGTCCATTGGGCAGCCACTCGATGAGTTGGTCGAGGGTGCCGACGATCCAGGCCAGCACCATGAAGGTGATGACCAGGGGAATCCAGATCAGCAGGCCGGTGACGAAGTACTTCTTCACGTGATTGCCGGTTCAGGACGGGTGACAGGCGCAGCTGCCGCCGCAGCCGGCGGCGGCCGGCGTTTCGGCGGGCTTCGCCGGGGCGGATGAGCTCCCACCCTTGAAGTCGGTGGCGTACCAGCCATTGCCCTTGAGCTGGAAACCGGCCGCCGAGAGCATCTTGACGTAGGTGTCCTTGCCGCAGGACGGGCAGGTGTCGAGCAGCGGATCGCTCATCTTCTGCATGTGTTCCTTCTGGAACCCGCAGCTCTCGCAACGATATTCGTAAATGGGCATGACGACCTCCGGAAAGGCAAGCGCGTAAGTCTAACGCAACGCAGCATAAGGGAAAAGAAAGCACGGGCGTGCGGCCCTGCGCCGGATGTGGGGGCGCTGGGCGAGCGTTTCAAGCGGTTCGGCCGGATCAGAATCCGCCGAGATAGGCCCGTGTGATGGCCTCGCCCCAGAACAGCGCCAGCACGCCGGCGGCGGCAAGATAGGGGCCGAAGGGGATGGGGACGCTGCGTCCGTGGCGGGCGAAGACGATGAGGCCGATGCCGACCACTGCGCCGACCAACGAGGAGAGCAGGATGGTCAGCGGCAGCACTTGCCAGCCCAGCCAGGCGCCGATGGCTGCGAGCAGCTTGAAGTCGCCGTAGCCCATGCCTTCCTTGCCCGTGACGAGCTTGAACAGCCAGTAGACCGACCACAGCGAGAGATAGCCGGCCATCGCGCCCACCACCGCGCTGGAGAGATCGGTGTAAGTGCCGACAAGGTTGAATGCCAGGCCCAGCCACAGCAGCGGCAGGGTCAGGTCGTCGGGCAGGAGTTGGGTGTCCAGGTCGATGAAGGCCAGCGCCACCATCACCCACAGGAAGACGATCGCCCCCGCGGCGGCTAGGCCGAAACCGAAGTGCCAGGCAGCGTAGCCGGCCAGGGCTGCCGACAGGAGTTCCACGACCGGATAGCGGCCGCTGATCGGCGCGCTGCAGTGCCGGCAGCGTCCGCGCAGGACCAGGTAGCTGATCACCGGGATGTTCTCGAGCGCGGTGATCAGGTGGCCGCAATGCGGGCAGCGCGAGCGCGGCGTGGCGAGATTGAAGCGTTCGGCCGCAGGTGGCTCCTCGCCGCGCAGCTCGGCGGCCTGGGCGTGCCAGTCGCGCTCCAGCATGCGCGGCAGGCGGTGGATCACCACGTTGAGGAAGCTGCCGACGAACAGGCCGAGCAGTGCGGCCAGCGTCGTGAAGGCGAGCGGCTCGCGCAGGAATTCGATCATGAGGAGGCGGGGGCAGGCCGCCCGGTTGGTTTACCGGGCGGCAGGAGATGAGGTCAGATGACGGAACCGAGCTTGAAGATCGGCAGGTACATGGCAATCACGAGACCACCGATGACCGTGCCGAGGAAGACCATGATGATCGGCTCGAGCAGTTGCGACAGGCCGGCGACCGCGTCATCGACCTCCTGCTCGAAGAAGTCGGCGACCTTGGCGAGCATGGAGTCGAGCTGGCCGGACTCCTCGCCGATCGACACCATCTGCACCACCATGGTCGGGAACACCTCGGCGTTCTGCATGGCGACGGTGAGGCTGGTGCCGGTGCTGACCTCGTTCTGGATCTGCCTGGTGGCCGTCAGGTAAATGTAATTGCCCGAGGCGCCACCGACCGAGTCCAGCGCTTCCACCAGGGGCACGCCGGCGGCGAACATGGTGGACAGCGTGCGCGCCCAGCGCGCCACGGTGGCCTTGCGGATGACTTCGCCTACGACCGGGAGCTTCAGTACCATGCGATCCAGCGCGATCTGCATCGCGGTTGACCGCTTGTAGGCAAACCCGATGGCGAATACCGCACCGATCAGCACCCCGAAGATGAGATACCAGTACTCGACGAAGAAGTCGGACATGTTGATGACGATCTGCGTCGGCATCGGCAGGTCGGCACCGAAGCTGGAGAAGACGCTCTTGAACTCGGGGATGACGAACAGCATCATCACCGCGATCACCAAGGTGGCAACGACCATGACCGCCATCGGGTAGAACAGGGCGGACTTGATCTTGGCCTTGATCGCCAGGATCTTCTCCTGGTAGGTGGCGATGCGGTCCAGGAGACTGTCGAGAATGCCGGCCTGCTCGCCGGCAGCCACCAGGTTGCAGAACAGCTTGTCGAAGTACATGGGATGCTTGCTGAAAGCCTGCGACATGCTAGAACCGGTCTCGATGTCGTTGCGTACTTCGTTGAGCAGCCGGGCCAGGGCGGGGTTGCCGGAGCCCTTGATGCCGATGTCGAAAGCCTGGAGCAGCGGAACGCCGGACTTCATCATCGTGGCGAGCTGACGGGTGAACAGGGCGATGTCCTTCGCGGTGATCTTGCCGCCGCGCGACATCCGCTGCTTCTTCACCTTGGTGGTCATGATGCCCTGCCGACGCAAGGTGGCCTGCACCACGGACTCCGCTGTGGCGCGCATTTCGCCGCGCACGATCTTGCCGGACTTGTCCTTGCCTTCCCAGTTGAAGAGCACTTCCTTGGGGCCGCCTCTCGCTGCGCGGCCGGCTTGGGTTGCAGTCGCCATTTAGGTGTCCTTCTACTCGTTTGTGGTTGCCAGCACTTCTTCCAGCGACGTGACGCCCTGCTTCACCTTCAGCAGACCGGACTGACGCAGGTCGCGCACGCCTTCGCGCTGCGCCTGCTCGGCAATATCCATCGAGTTGCCATTGGTCATGATGATATGCGCGATCTCTTCGCTGATCGGCATCACCTGGTAGATACCGACCCGCCCCTTGTAGCCGCTTCCCTTGCAGCGGTCGCAGCCGACCGGCCCCATCGGCTGCCAGCTGCCGTCCAGGTCGCCTTCCGAGTAGCCGGCCTGGAGCAGCACCTCGATCGGAATATCGACCGGCTGCTTGCAGGTGCACAGACGCCGAGCGAGGCGCTGGGCGGTGATCATGATCACCGAGGAGGCGATGTTGAACGGCGCCACGCCCATGTTCTTCAGGCGCTCGAGCGTGGTGGGCGCATCGTTGGTGTGCAGCGTCGACAGCACGAGGTGGCCGGTCTGAGCGGCCTTGACCGAGATCTCGGCGGTCTCCAGGTCGCGGATTTCGCCCACCATGATCACGTCCGGATCCTGACGCAGGAAGGCACGCAGCGCTGCGGCAAAGGTGAGTCCGGCCTTGTCGTTGACGTTAACCTGGTTGATGCCGGGCAGGTTGATTTCCGCCGGGTCCTCGGCGGTGGAGATGTTGACCCCCGCCTTGTTGAGGATGTTGAGACAGGTGTACAGCGACACCGTCTTGCCCGAGCCGGTGGGGCCGGTTACCAGGATCATGCCGTAAGGGCGCTCGACTGCTTCCAGCAGGGCCTGCTTCTGATCCGGCTCGTAGCCCAGCGCGTCCACGCCCAGCATCGCCGAGGACGGGTCCAGGATACGCATCACGATCTTCTCGCCGTGCAGCGTCGGCAGTGTGGATACGCGGAAGTCGATGGCCTTGTTCTTGGACAGCACCAGCTTCATCCGCCCGTCCTGCGGGATGCGCTTCTCGGAGATGTCCAGCCGCGAGATGACCTTGATGCGCGCGGCGATCTTCTCCTTCAGGACGAGTGGCGGCTGGGCGACTTCGCGCAGCACGCCGTCGGTGCGCACGCGGATGCGGTAGTACTTCTCGTAGGGTTCGAAGTGGATGTCCGAGGCGCCCTCGTTGATCGCATCGATCAGCACCTTCTGGATGAAGCGAACTACGGGCGCATCGTCCACCTCGGATGCGGCATCTTCACCTGTCGTCTCGGCCGGACCCTCCTGATCGAGGAGGTCCATGTCGAACTCTTCGCCGGTGAGGTCCTTGAGGCTCTGTTCGGCAGTTTCGGACAGCGATTCGGCAAGTCGGGCGAGTTTGTCGGCTTCGGCTACGACGAGGTCGACCTGCAGGCCGGTCTGGAAGCGGATCTCGTCGAGCACCCGCATGTTGGACGGATCGGCGATCGCCACGACCAGGCGGTTCTGGCGTTTGCCGAGGGCGACGACCTGGTGCTTCGATGTGAGCTTGCGGTCGATCGCGTCCTTGGGGATATAGGACTTCTCGAACGTGGAGACGTCGAGCAGGGGGTAGCCGAAGGTTTCGGCGGCAAAACGCGCCACTTCGCGGGTACTGATCAGTCCGCGCTGGGCCAGCTCGATCAGGAAGCCGTTGGTTGAGCCATTGCTCGTTCCGGCAGCGCAACTCAGCGCGTCGGCCTCGGAAAGCCGTCCGTGCTGGACCAGGGCGCGGGCGAGGCCGCTCAGGGCGGACTGGGGATTGGCTGCCATGAGAACGTGGTTAACTAACTGACATTCGATCTTGCACGCCGATCTCCGGCTTGTAAAGGCCCGTCAGGTCTACGCCTCGCCGGGTGTCGCCGGCGCTTCGGCGCCGGGCGCGGCCGGGCGGAACAGGCGGACGGTCCGCACCATGCGGTCCTGCGTCTGTACCACCTCGATCGGTGTGTCGGCAATCTTGATCGACAGGCCGCCCTCGGGGATGTCCTGCAGGTGCTCGAGAATAAGGCCGTTCAGCGTCTTGGGACCGTCGAGCGGCAGCTTGAGGCCAAGCTTGCGGTTGAGCTCGCGCAGGTTCTGGCTGCCGTCGACCAGCACGCTGCCGTCTTCTCCCCAGCTCACGCGGTCGCCGCTGTCCGGCACGCTGGTGGTGAATTTGCCGATCAGCTCCTCGATGATGTCTTCCAGCGTGATCAGGCCGAGCAGTTCACCGTACTCGTCCACCACCAGGGCCATGCGCTGATGGTTCTCCTGGAAGAACTGCAACTGCGTGTAGATGGACGTGTCGGCCGGCACGAAATACGGCTTGCTCACAAGTTCGCGGATTGCCTCGCGGCCGAACTCGCTGTCGAGCACATGGCCGAGCAGGCGGCGCAGGTGCAGGATGCCGATCACCCGTTCCGAGTCGTCCTCGAACACCGGCAGGCGGGTGTGATAGCTGGTGGCCAGATGCTGGCGGATCTCGTCTTCCGGCGCCGACAGATCGATGCTCTCGATCGCGCCGCGGGCGGTCATGACATCTTCCACGGTGATGTTCTCGAGATCGAACAGGTTCACCAGGATGCTGCGGTGCTTGGCAGGAATGTACTGGCCGGACTCCAGCACCATGGAGCGCAGTTCTTCGATCGACAGGCTGGCGTGGCCTTCCTCCTGCACAGGCTTGAGCCGCAATACGTGCAGCAGTCCGCTGACGAAGAGGTTCACGAACCACACCGCGAAGTAGGACACCTTCAGCAGGAAGCTGAGCGGATAGCTGACGATCGGGGCGAGCCGGTCCGCATGGTGCGCCCCGATGACCTTGGGGGTGATCTCCGAGAACACCAGGATGAAGAAGGTCAGCAGAACGGTGCCGGCGCCGAGCGCCCAGCGCTCCTCACCGAACAGGTGGATGGTGATCACGCTCGACAGGGTGGCCGCTGCGATGTTCACCAGGTTGTTGAACAGCAGGATGACGCCCAGCAGGCGGTCCGTCTTGCCCAGCAGGTCGAGGGCCAGGCGGGCGCCGGTATGGCCCGCCGCGGCACGTGAGCGGAGTTTGTATCGGTTGGCGGCCATCATGACCGTTTCGGTCATGGAGAAGGCCCCCGAGAACACGAGCAGCAGGACCAGCGAAGTCAGCTGCAGCGAAAGGGAATATTCGGGCACGCGGGTGCGTCGGTAGGGAGGAAGGCCGAGTATTCCGCCCGCCCGTGGCGCCTGTCAAGGCAAGCCGGCGCGGATGCCTCAGTTTGCCCGGGTGAGCAGGACCTCGACGACGAAGCGGCTGCCGACATAGGCCAGCATGAGCGCGACGAATCCGGCCAGCGTCCAGCGCAGCGCCACCCGGCCGCGCCAGCCGCGCAGGTGGCGACCGGCCAGCAGGGTGCCGAACAGCAGCCAGGAGATGATGGCGAACACCGTCTTGTGGTCCACGCGGAACGCCTGCCCGAACAGCGTCTCGGAGAACGCGATGCCGGACACCAGGGTCAGCGTGAGCAGCACGAAGGCGATGCCGATCAGGCGGAATAGCAGCGCTTCCATGGTGAGCAGCGGTGGCAGGCCGGCCAGCGCGCGGGTGAAGCGCGCGTTGTGCAGCTGGCGCTCGGCCACCGCCATCAGCATGGCGTGCAGCGCGGCCAGCGTGAACAGGCTGTAGGCCAGCATGGCAATGATGAAGTGCGCACGGAAGGCCGGCGAGCCGGCATTGGTCAGAACGTGCTCTCCGGGAAACAGTGCCGGCAGCAAGGCGCCGACCACGCCCGCGGGCATCGCCAGCGCGTGCAGGCCGTCGAGGCGCGCATACAGGGTTTCCACCCAGTAGAAGCAGATCGCCAGCCAGATCATCAGCGATATCGCCACGCCGAAGCCGAAGCGCATCTGCCCGCCCGGAAACAGCGCGGCGTGCAGGGCGGCGCCGTGCACCGCCAGCGCGGCCAGCAGCAGCAGGCGCTCTCGGGTCGACATGCATTGCCGCGCGGTGCTCTTGCCGCTACCGATCCAGCAGGTGCGCCAGAAGTACAGGCCCAGGGCGCCGTACAGCGAGGCGGGAACGAGATGAAGTAGAATCTTGGCCATATAGCCCGCAGTTTACTCCAACGCCGGAAGCGCCAGACAACATGCTCGACAATCTCACCCAGCGCCTGTCCAAGGTCGTCAAATCCCTGCGCGGCCAGGCCCGCCTGACCGAGGACAACATCCAGGAAGCGATGCGCGAGGTGCGCATGGCCCTGCTGGAGGCCGACGTCGCCCTGCCGGTGGTCAAGGACTTCATCGCGCGGGTCAAGGAAAAGGCGGTCGGCCAGGAAGTCATCGGCTCGCTCTCTCCCGGCCAGGCGCTGGTCGGCGTGGTGCACGACGAGTTGAAGGCGCTGATGGGCGGCACCCATACCGGGCTCGATCTCGCCGCCCAGCCGCCGGCGGTGATCCTGATGGCCGGCCTTCAGGGCGCGGGCAAGACCACCACCACCGGCAAGCTCGGCAAGCTGCTCACCGAGCGCATGAAGAAGAAGGTGCTGGCGGTGTCGGCCGACGTCTATCGCCCGGCGGCCATCGAGCAGTTGAAGACGGTGGCCGGCCAGGCCGGCATCGAGTTCTTTCCCTCGACCCCGGACCAGAAGCCGGTGGACATCGCGCTGGCCGCGCTCGATTACGCCCGCCGCCACTACTTCGACGTGCTGCTGGTCGATACCGCCGGTCGGCTGGCGATCGACGAGGCGATGATGGCCGAGATCCAGGCCCTGCACGCCGCGGTCAAGCCGGTCGAGACCTTGTTCGTGGTCGATTCCATGCTCGGCCAGGATGCGGTCAATACCGCGCGCGCCTTCAACGACGCGCTGCCGCTCACCGGCGTGGTGCTGACCAAGCTCGACGGTGACGCGCGCGGCGGTGCGGCGTTGTCGGTGCGCCACGTCACCGGCAAGCCGCTCAAGTTCGCCGGCGTGGGCGAGAAGCTCTCCGGGCTGGAGGAATTCCACCCCGAGCGCATGGCCAGCCGCATCCTCGGCATGGGCGACATCCTCGGCCTGGTGGAGGAAGCGCGCCGCGGGGTGGATGAGGACAAGGCGCGCGCCTTCGCGCAGAAGCTCAAGACCGGCAAGGGCTTCGACCTCAACGATTTCAAGGAGCAGATCGGCCAGATGCGCAGCATGGGCGGCATCGGCGCGATGCTCGACAAGCTGCCCGCGCAGTTCGCCCAGGCCGCCGGCAAGCTGCAGGGCGGCGCGGAAGAGAAGGCGGTCGGCCGGATCGAGGGCATCATCAACTCGATGACCCCGCAGGAGCGCGCCAAGCCGGAGATCCTCAAGGCCAGCCGCAAGCGCCGCATCGCCGCCGGCGCCGGGGTCACGGTGCAGGAGGTCAATCGCCTGCTCAACCAGTTCGAGCAGACCCAGAAGATGATGAAGCAGTTCTCCAAGGGCGGCATGCAGAAGATGATGCGCGGTCTCAAGGGCATGCTGCCCGGCGGCATGATGCGCTGATCAGGCAGCCTCTACGCGCGCCATGCAGCAGATCTTCGTCTCGTTCACCCGCGCGCTGCGCAGCCTCGGGCAGCGCGGCATCCTGTGGCAGCTGATCTGGCCCGGACTGGCTGCGGCCCTGCTGTGGCTGGTGGTGGCAATCTTCAGCTGGGGGGCGCTGGTCGACGGCGTGGTGAGCTGGGTCCAGGGCTGGACCTGGGTTGGTCCGTGGGTCAGCGAATCCGAGGTGGCCGGCGGCGTGTTGCTGGTGCTGGCCAAGATCGTGGTGTTCCTGCTCTTCGTGCCGATGATCTACGTGACCGCCGCGATGCTGGTGGCGGTGATCGCGCTGCCGATCATGCTGGAGAAGGTGGCCCTGCGCGAGTACGCCGATCTCGAGCAGCGGCGCGGCGGCTCGAATCTCGGCAGCGCGTGGAACTCCGCGCTTGCGGCGGTGCTGTTCCTGGTCGGTCTGTTGGTGTCGCTGCCGTTCTGGCTGATTCCCGGCTTCGGCCTGGTCGCTTCGGTTGGCCTCACCGCCTGGCTGAACCAGAAGGCCTTCGGCTACGACGCGCTGATGCTGCATGCTGACACTGCCGAAATGCTCGCCCTGCGGCGCGACCTGCGGGCGCAGATGCTGCTGCTGGGCGGGCTGTGCGCGCTGCTCGCCTACGTGCCCTTCGTCAATATCGTGGCCCCCGCGTTCTGCGGCCTGGCCTTCGTCCACTACATGCTCGAAGCCCTGCGGCGCGAGCGGGCCGAGCGCGGTGTGTCCATCCTGGATGCGTCGCCGGTGCCGACCAGCGGGAGCAAGTGATGGCCTTCGGTGCCCTGATCATCGGTGACGAGATCCTTTCCGGCCGGCGCAGCGACAAGCATCTGGCCAAGCTCATCGAGCTGCTCGGCGCGCGCGGGCTCAAGCTCGCCTGGGCGCGCTATGCCGGTGACGACCGCGCGCACCTGACCGAAACCCTGCAGCAGAGCTTCGCCACTGGCGACGTGGTGTTCAGCTTCGGCGGTATCGGTGCCACGCCCGACGACCACACCCGCCAGTCTGCTGCGGCGGCGCTCGGCGTGGAGATCGCCCTGCACCCGGAGGCGGAAGCCGAAATCCGCGCGCGCTTCGGCGCGGAAGTCACCCCGGAGCGCCTGCAGATGGGCACCTTTCCGGTCGGCAGCACGATCATCCCCAATCCCTACAACCGCATTCCGGGCTTCGCCATCCGCGAGCACTGGTTCGTTCCCGGCTTCCCGCAGATGGCCTGGCCCATGGTCGAATGGGTGCTGGACACCCACTATGCCCACCTGCACCACGCCGAGGACTACGTCGAGCAGTCGATCACCGTATGGGACGCCTACGAGGGCCAGCTGATCGACCTGATGCGCGAGATCACCGTCGATTTCCCTGACGCCACGCTGTTCAGCCTGCCCACCCTGGCCGGCGCCGGGGAGCGGCGCAGCCTGGAACTCGGCATGAAGGGGACGGCGGCGCGTGTCGCCGAGGCCATGGCGCGCATCAAGGCCGACATCTCGCGGCGCGGCCATCCGTGGGAGGAGCGCGCCTGAGCGCGGGCCTGCTGCAGCGTCGCCGCACAGCCGCGCTGCCGCCCGAGGAGCAGCGGCGGATCTCTCTGGAAGGGCGGGAGATCCCCTACCGACTGCGGCGCTCCGCGCGCCGCACCCTGGCCTTGCAGGTCGATGCCCGCGGCGTGCGGGTGGCTGTGCCGCTCTATTGCACGGCCGGCGAGGCGGAAGGCTTCGTCGCCACTCATGGACGCTGGCTGCTGGCCAAGCTCGACGCAATCGCTGCGCGGCCGCAGCCGAATCGTTTCGCGGCCGTCGAGGGCGCCTGCTTTCCGCTGCTTGGGCAGACTTGCCGGCTGCGCCTGGACGGCTCCGGGCGGAGCGCCCGCTGGCGGGCCGGGGGCGACGGTCTCGAGGAACTCGTGCTGCCGGCCTCGGCCGCCGAGCCTGCCGTGGCGCTGGTGCGCGCCCTGCGCCAGCGCGCACTGGCCTGGTTCGCCGGCCGGGTGGCCGAGTACTGCCATCGCCTCGACCTGGCGGTGCCGCCTGTGCGCCTGAGCAGCGCCCGTACGCGCTGGGGCAGCTGCAGCCGGGTGTCCGGCATTCGCCTGCACTGGCGGCTGATCCACCTTGAGCCGGCCCTGGCCGACTACGTGGTGGCGCACGAGGTGGCTCACCTGGTGGAAATGAACCACTCTCCGCGCTTCTGGTCCGTCGTCGAGTCGGTCTACCCGGACTGGCGCGAGGCCCGTCGGCAACTCCGTGCCGCGGCCGCGTGCCTGCCGGCGATTGCGCCCGGCGACGACCATCCCATCAACCAGGAGGACTGAACACCATGCGCCTGCTGCATACCATGTTCCGGGTCGGCGACCTGGATCGCTCGATCGCTTTCTATACCGAGGTGCTCGGCATGCGCCTGCTGCGCCGCCAGGACTACCCGGACGGCCGCTTCACGCTGGCCTTCGTCGGTTACCAGGACGAAACCGAGGGTGCGGTCATCGAGCTGACCCACAACTGGGACACGAAGTCCTACGAACTGGGCAACGCCTTCGGCCACATTGCCCTGGCGGTGCCCGATGCCTACAAGGCCTGCGAGGACATCCGCGCGCGCGGCGGCAAGGTGGTGCGCGAGGCGGGGCCGATGAAGCACGGCAGCACGGTGATCGCCTTCGTCGAGGACCCCGACGGTTACAAGGTCGAGCTGATCCAGCGCGGCTGAGCGGCAGCCGCCGGCGCTCGCTCAGACCTCGGCGCCGAAGCGGTCGCGGATGCGCAGGACTTCGCTCCAGTTCGACAGCAGGGCGTCCACGCACACCGGGTCGAAGTGCCGTCCGCGACCGTCCTCCAGCCAGGCGACTGCCCGCTCCAGCGACCAGGCGGGTTTGTACGGGCGCTCCGAGGTCAGTGCATCGAACACGTCCGCCACCGCCACGATCCGCCCCTCGATCGGGATGTCCGCGCCTGCGAGGCCGTTAGGGTAGCCGCTGCCGTCGAACTTCTCGTGGTGGGAGAGCGCGATGCTCGCGCCCAGCTGGATGATCGCCGAGCTCGAATCCTTGAGGATGTCGTGGCCGATCACCGGGTGGCGGCGCATGATGGCCATTTCCTCCGCGGTCAGCCGGCCGGCCTTGAGCAGGATGTAGTCCGGGATGCCGAGCTTGCCCACGTCGTGCATGGGCGCGGCCTGCAGGATGGCATCGGCGTAGTCGGCATCCAGCTGGAGGCGGCGGGCGATCAGCGCGGAGTAGTGCGCCATGCGCTGGATGTGCGCACCGGTCTCCGGGTCGCGGAATTCGGCTGCCCGCGCCAGGCGGGTGACCGTCTCGCGCTCTCGTGCGTGGATCTCTTCGGTCGCCCGTCGAACCTCCGCGGCGAGGGTCTCGGCGCGCGTGCGGGTGGCGAGATGCGCCTCGCGCAGCATCAGCATGTTGCGCACCCGCGGGTTGAACTCGTGGGCGTCGATCGGTTTGATCAGGAAGTCGTTGGCGCCGGCCTCCAGCGCGTCGTAGCGCACCTTGCGCTCGTCGCTGGCGGTCACCATCAGGATGGGCACGTCGTCGCGGGCATGCTCGGCGCGCACCCGGCGAATGAACTCCAGGCCGTCGAGGCCCGGCATCATGTAGTCGACGATGATGAGGTCGGGTTCGTGGGCCAGGCACCACTGCAGGCCGGTGCCGGGAACGCCGAAGGTCACCGGCGTCCAGCCCGGGTGATGGCCGATCAGCTTCTCCATCAACACCAGGTTGAGCGGTGTGTCGTCGATGATCGCGATTTTCATGCGGCCCGCCTGGCATCTTTCCCGCCTGGGATTGTATGTCGAAGCACCTTGCATTCGGGTGTCACTACGACACGTTGTGGGCAAGGTGCTGCGGGGCTCGTGATGCGCTGCAGTAGAATGCCGCCTCCGGAGATGTGGCCAGGATCATGAAAGTACTGGGAATCGAATCGTCCTGCGACGAGACAGGGGTGGCGCTCTACGACACCGAGCGTGGCCTGCTGGGCCATCGCGTGCATTCGCAGATCGACCTGCATGCCGCCTATGGCGGCGTGGTGCCCGAACTGGCCTCGCGCGACCACATTCGCCGCCTGCCGCTGCTGGTGCGCGAAACGCTGGCCGCCGCGGGTTGTGCGCAGGACGAGATCGATGCGGTGGCCTACACTGCCGGCCCCGGGCTGGCCGGCGCACTGCTGGTCGGTGCGGGGGTGGCGGAATCGCTGGCCATGGCGCTGGGCGTTCGCGCCCTGCCGGTTCACCACCTCGAAGGCCATCTGTTGTCGCCGCTGCTGTCGGTCGATCCGCCAGCGTTCCCCTTCGTCGCCTTGCTGGTTTCCGGGGGCCATACCCAGTTGATGCGGGTGACCGGCGTGGGCGAATACGAACTGCTCGGCGAGTCGCTCGACGACGCCGCCGGCGAGGCCTTCGACAAGACTGCCAAGCTGCTCGGCCTCGGCTATCCCGGCGGCCCGCAGCTGGCCCGCCTGGCCGAAGAGGGCAAGGCCGGGCGCTTCCGCTTGCCGCGGCCGATGCTCAAGTCCGGCGATCTCGATTTCAGCTTCAGCGGGCTCAAGACCGCGGTGCTCAACGTGGTTTCCGCGCCAGATTGGCGCGCGGGAGACGCCGCCGATCTGGCAGCGGACTTCCAGCAAGCGGTCGTCGAGGTTCTGGTCAAGAAGGCGCTCGCCGCGTTGAAGCGTACCGGGCTCAAGCGCTTGGTTGTGGCGGGTGGGGTCGGTGCCAACCGCAGCTTGCGTGCGCAGCTCGACGAGGCGGCGAAGCGGCGCGGCTGGCGGGTGTACTACCCCGAGCCCGAGCTGTGTACCGACAACGGCGCGATGATCGCCTTTGCCGGCGCGTTGCGCCTGGCGGCCGGCGACCGCGGCTCGGCCGAGGGCGAGATCCGTATCCGCCCGCGCTGGCCGCTGGCGGAACTGCAGAAGCCGGCCTGAGCGGCAGGCGTTCAGCCTGCCTTGCCGGACTTGCCGCCGATGCGGCCCTCGGTACCGGCCAGCAGGCGGCGGATATTGGCCGCATGCCGCCAGACGAGCACCGCGGCCATGGCCAGGAGCATGGCGACCACCGCCGGCGAACCGACCAGGAAATGACCCGCCAGCGGCGCGCTCACGGCCGCTGCCAGCGCGGCGGCCGAGGAGTAGCGGGTGATCAGCGCCGTGGCCAGCCAGACACCCAGGCAGACGAGCGCCAGCCAGGGGCTGATGCCGAGCAGAACGCCCAGCGCCGTGGCCACGCCCTTGCCGCCGTTGAAACGCAGGAACAGTGAGAAGACGTGGCCGAAGAAAGCGGCCAGGCCGGCGAGGGCGGCTTCGGCGGCGGAGAATCCCAGGGCCTGTGCAGCCCACACCGCCACCGCGCCCTTCAGGCAGTCGCCTACCAGGGTGAGCAGCGCCGCAGCCTTGTTGCCGCTGCGCAGGACGTTGGTCGCCCCGGGATTGCCCGAGCCGTACTTGCGCGGGTCGGCCAGGCCGAACACCCGGCTGGAGATGATCGCGAAGGGCACCGAGCCGAGCAGATAGGCGGCGACGAGAAGCAGGAACAGATTCATCTGGATTCCACGAAGAACGGGTGGGACGGGGAATGCCGGCAAGGACCGCCGGGGGGCTACAATTGCGGGATTCTAAGCGGGAAGCGCCATGGATTTCATTTTTATCGAAGAGCTGCGCGTGCAGGCCAGCGTGGGCATCTATCCGCGCGAAAAGGCTGCACCGCAGATGGTGGAACTGAATCTCACCTTCGGTGTTCCGGACGCGGCCGCCGAGCATGACGACATTGCCGACACCATCGACTACGCGGTAGTGATCGAACGCATCCGCGCCGAGCTTGCGGCGCGCCATTTCAATCTGATCGAGACCCTGGGCGAATTCGTCGTCAATCTGTTGTTCGATGAATTCGGTGCGCCCTGGGTGAAGATCCGCATTGCCAAGATCGGGGTGATGAAAGGCGTGCGCCGCGTAGGCGTATTCATCCAGCGCGGTCGCGAAGGCAATACCTTGCCCGAAACCGCTGGCTGATTCGCGGCGGGCCAGTGCCTGTGAATGAACGGACGGGGCGGTGATGATTCACCGCCCCGTCCGTTTTGTTCCCCCGGTTGCCGGCGTCAGGCCGCCTTGATCAGCAATGCGTCGAGCGCCTTGCCTTCCGCAATCCAGCTTTCGACCCACAGCGGCTTGCGGCCCCGGCCGCTCCAGTTCAGGGAAGCGTCCTCGGGATGGCGATATTTCGGCGGCACCTTGCCGGTTTTCTTGGCGCTGCCTTTGGCTGCGCGCCGCGGCTTGGCGGCAGCGGGTTTCTTTTCGTTTGTCGCGCCGGCAATCACGTCGGACAGGGAGAGGCCTTCCTCTGCCGCCATCTTCTGCATCTTCTTCAGCAGATCGCGACGGGCGGTGTCGCTGCGACGACGGATTTCGGTGTCAATTTTGCCTTGCAGGCGGCGCAATTCGGTCAGCGACAGCGTCGAAAGATCCATGGTTTCTCCTTTATTCGAATCGGGTTGTATTGGCTAACGCCGACACGGAATGGATGCCGAAGTATGCATTCGCGTGATGCGGATTATTCTGCCAGCAAAAACCCGGAGAAACAAAGTTATCCACGAGGAAAACAGAATTATTGCCCGACGCTCACGATCTGGGGTTGCAGGATCTTGAGGATATCGTGCGGGTGAACCCCGACGAGAAAACCCCTCCGCCCGCCATTTATATAGACGAGAGGCAGATCGAGTATGGTTTTCTCCATGAATACCGGCATCCGGCGCTTGGTGCCGAAAGGCGAGGTGCCTCCGATGAGAAAACCGGTGTGGCGGTTGGCCACTTCCGGCTTGCAGGGTTCGATGTGCTTGCGCCCGGCCTGGCGCGCCAGTTCCTTGGTTGAAACGGTGAGATCGCCGTGCATCAGGACGACCAGGGGCGCGGCCTTTTCGTCCTCCATGATCAGTGTCTTTACTACCGAATGCTCGGGCACATTCAGTTCGCGGGCCGAAACCTTGGTGCCGCCGTGCTCTTCGTATTCGTATGGATGGCTCGAATAGGCCACGCCGTGCTGGCGCAGGAAGCGGGTCGCGGGTGTTTCGGGCGAATGCAGATTGTTCTTGCTCATGATGGATCTACCTCGAAGCAGCGAATTTACGGCGTCCGCACGGCGGTCGCAGGGCAGTGATTATGCGACCACGAATGCCGATGCAGGTTTTCGTCCGCTTCAGCCGCGCGGGTGGTGAACCGCATGCAGGGCCTTGAGGCGTTCGCGGGCGACGTGCGTGTAGACCTGGGTGGTGGAAATGTCGGCATGGCCGAGCAGCATCTGCACCACGCGCAGGTCGGCGCCATGATTGAGCAGATGGGTGGCGAACGCATGACGGAGCGTATGTGGCGAGATGCGTGCCGGCTCGATGCCGGCATTCGCCGCATAGTGCTTGATCAGGCGCCAGAACATCTGCCGGCTCATCCCCTTGCCGAAACGGCTGACGAAAAGGTCGTCGCTGGTTCTCCCGGCGAGCAGGGCAGGGCGCGCCTCCCGCAGGTAGCGCGCAATCCAGTCGACGGCCTCTTCGCCCAGCGGAACCAGGCGCTCCTTGCTGCCCTTGCCCATCACCTTGAGCACGCCTTCGGCCAAACCGACCGAGAAGGCCTGCAGGCCGACCAGTTCGGACACGCGCAGGCCGGTGGCGTAGAGCACCTCCAGCATGCAGCGGTCGCGCAGCCCCTGGGGCGTGCCGATGTCGGGGGCGTTGAGCAGGGCTTCGACCTGCGTCTCGGACAGGGTCTTGGGGAAACGCTGGCCGGGCAGGGGGGAGTCGAGCAGCGCGGTGGGGTCGGCGGACAGGCGGCCGCGCGCCACCTGCTGGCGGTAATAGCGCCGCCAGGCGGAGAGCAGGCGGCGCTGGCTGGCCGGTTTGGCACGCCGGCTGAACTCGGCCAGATAGGCCGCGAGGTCGGCGGCCGAGGCGGTGTCCAGCGTGCCGCCCCGGCGGTCCATCCAGCCCGCGAACTGGGCGAGGTCGCTGCGGTAGCCCGCCAAGGTGTTGCGTGCCAGTCCGTGTTCTAGCCACAGCGCATCGCAGAATTCGTCGAGCGCTGCGCGGGCCGCTGCAGGCAGGGCCTGTTCGACCGGACGGGCGTTGCGGGGCGGGCGCGGCATCGGGGGCGAGGGAGTTCGCTCAGTCGGCCTGGCCGAGCAGGGCGCGCTTGAGGTCGTCGTCGACCGGGCGCTCACCCAGCCAGATGCGCAGCAGCGCCGGGTAGAACGCCGGCGCGGCGATGTCGGCACCGCGCTGCTGTCCATCCACGCTCAGGCGGGTGCTGCCGTTGGCCAGGGCGTCGAGTTCGACCACCGTGCCTTCGCGCGCCTCACCCAGTTCCAGCAGGGCGGTGCGCAGTTGATCGACCGACGCTTGCAGCGCTGCGAACTGTTCGGCCGTGTGGTTCTTCTTCAAGCCGTCGACCAGCGCGTCAGCGAAGGTGTCGGCGTCTACGTCGCGCAGCAGCACGATGCGGATGCGCTTCTCGCCGGGGGTGGTGTGGATGGCCTCGGCGGACTGGCTGCGCGCCGGCAGATAGAGGCCCATCGCATACACCTTGAAGGTGAAGCGGGTGCGCAGGCCGGCGCCGTTGAGCTCCGCCGGCTGCGCGGCCACGGTGACCCGCTCGTCGAAGCGCACGCCGGCGACCTCCACGGCGGCATGGACCGTGGTTGCGCACAGGGCCAAGGTCGTCAGTGCTGTGCGGATGAGATGCTTCATGGTCTGTCTCCTCAAGTTTTTTTGGTTGTGGTGTTGCCATGCTGCAAAGCACGACAGGACCGCGTGCGGCCCTGTCGGGTGATCCGGCCCCTCACGGCAGGCCGGCGAAAGCGGTAAAGCGGTGGCTGTGCTTCAGCGGCGCACCTCGCCGTTGCCGAACACGATCCACTTCTGGCTGGTCAGGCCTTCCAGGCCGACCGGGCCGCGCGCGTGGATCTTGTCGGTGGAGATGCCGATCTCGGCGCCCAGGCCGTACTCGAAGCCGTCGGCGAAGCGGGTCGAGGCGTTCACCATCACCGAGGCGGAATCCACCTCGCGCAGGAAGCGCATCGCGCTGGTGTAGTTTTCGCTGACGATGGCTTCGGTGTGCCCGGAACTGTAGGTGTTGATGTGGGCGATCGCCTCGTCCAGGCCGTCGACCACCTTCACCGCGATGATCGGCGCGAGATATTCCTCGCGCCAGTCGCTCTCGGCGGCTTCGCACAGGTTCTCGGCGGCGACGCCGGCCTCGCGCAGCAGGGCGAGCGACTCGGCGCAGCAGCGCATCTCCACGCCCTTGCCGGCCAGCATGCGGCCGATCGCGGGCAGGTAGAGGTCGGCCACGGTGCGCGCCACCAGCAGCGACTCGGCGGTGTTGCAGGTGCCGTAGCGCTGGGTCTTGGCGTTCTCGACGATCGGCACCACCTTGGCGGGGTCGGCCTCGTCGTCGATATAGACGTGGCAATTGCCGTCCAGGTGCTTGATCACCGGCACCCGGGCGTCCTTGGAAATACGCTCGATCAGCCCCTTGCCGCCGCGCGGCACGATGACGTCGACGAATTCGGGCATGGCGATCAGCTCGCCCACCGCGGCGCGGTCGGTGGTGTCGACCACCTGCACCGCGTGCTCGGGCAAGCCAGCGGCGGTGAGCCCGGTGCGCACGCAGGCGGCGATCGCCTGGTTGCTGTGCAGCGCCTCCTTGCCGCCGCGCAGGATGGCGGCGTTGCCGGACTTCAGGCACAGCGCCGCGGCGTCCGCGGTGACGTTGGGGCGCGCTTCGTAGATGATGCCGATCACCCCCAGCGGCACGCGCATCTTGCCCACCTGGATGCCCGAGGGGCGGCGCTTGACGTCGGTGATCTCGCCCACCGGGTCGGGCAGCGCGGCGACCTGCTCAAGGCCGGCGGCCATGGCCTCGACGCCCTTTTCGGAGAGCGTGAGGCGGTCGATCAGTGCGGGCTCCAGGCCGGCGGCGCGGGCCTCCTCGAGGTCGCGCGCGTTGGCGGCGAGCAACTCGGCGCGGCGGGCGCGGATCTCGGCGGCCATTGCCGCGAGCGCGGCGTTCTTGGCGTCGGTGGAGGCGGCGGCAACCAGGCGCGAGGCGGCGCGGGCCTGGCGGCCGAGGGTGTGCATGTAGTGCTGGACGTCCATCTTCGGAATGCGTGTGGCAAGGATCAAACACGCATTAGAGCATCGAACACCGCCTTTGTGGGCATCGGCGTGGGCGCGGCCCGGACGGGTGTCAGCGGCGGGCGAGGCGCAGGGTGAGCTGGAGGAATTCGTCCCAGAGGTCGCCGGAGACCAGGCCCTTGATCATGCGGTCGATGCGCGCGGCATGCATCAGCGCGGCGCGCAGCGTGCCGGTGGACAGCCTCGGCAGGGCGCGCCCGAGCGCCTGCTTGCGACGCTCGTCGAACACCCGTTCGGCCTTGAACAGCGCAGGCAGGGGCTGGCCGGCGTCGTGCCCGGCCTTGAGGCTGGCCAGCGTACGGATCTCGTTGGCCAGCGCCCACAGCACCAGCGGCGGTGCGGCGCCTTCGCCGGCGAGGCCTTCGATCAGGCGCACGCAGCGCGCCGGGTCGCCTTCCAGCGCGGCCTGGCGCAGCTTGTCGATGTCGTAGCGGGCGACGTTCAGCACCGCGTCCTGCACCTGGTCCAGTGTCAGCCGCGCCTCGCCGTGCAGCAGGCCGAGCTTGCGGATCTCCTGGTGGGCGGCGAGCAGGTTGCCTTCGACATGCTCGGCGATGAACACCAGCGCATCGCGCTCGGCCGACTGCCCCTGGGCGGCGAGCCGCCCGGCAATCCAGTCGGGCAGGCGCTCGCGCTCCGGGGCGTTGAACTCCAGCGTGTTGCCGGCGCCGGCAAGTGCGGTGAACCAGGCGGTCTTGCGCGTCTGCCAGTCGAGTTCAGGAAGGGTGATCAGCGTCAGCGTGCCTTCGGGCAGGGCGCGTGCATAGCGCTGCAGGGCGTCGCCGCCGTCACGCCCGGGCTTGCCGGTGGGAATGCGCAGGTCGATCAGCTTGTTGCCGCCGAACAGCGACAGATTGCCCGCGGCCAGGGCCAGCGCCTCCCAGCGGAAGCCCTGGCCGACCACCAGGGTTTCGCGCTCGTCGAAGCCCTGCTGGCGGGCGGCGCTGCGGATGGCGTCGGCGGCTTCGAGGACCAGCAGCGGCTCGTTGCCGTGCAGCAGCCACAGCGGCGCAAGCGGGCGGGAAAGCTGGCCGGCGAGCTGGTCCGGACGGAGGTTCACTTGCGCACGGCGGCCAGCCGGCGCATCAGCTGGCGCACGATCTCGTTTTGCATGTCGGCGAGCAGCAGGCCCTCCTCCTGCTCCTTGGCGAGGATGCGCTCGTCCTGGAAGGTGTAGTCGCGCTGGGCGGTGAGCAGGGTGGGCGGGATCAGCACCGCACCGTCACGGTCGACCAGCTGGAAGGCAAACTCGCGGGTGAGCTGGTATTCGCGCACCTTGCCTGCGCCGGTGAGGCTGAGAATCTCGCGTGCGAAGGTGTCGCGCAGGATCTGCAGGCGCACGTCGGCCTGGGCCGGATCGCCGACCACCTCGGTGGAGCCGGAGGTGCGGACCTGGCGGGCGAGCTGGGCGCCCAGGCCGGTGTTCTCGCTGGTGCCCAGGTAGATGGTGGCGAACGCCAGCGGCTGCGGGCCGCGCAGGCGGAAGCCGCAGCCGGCGAGCAAGTGGCTGGCGGCCAGGGCGCCAGCGGCAGTGAGCAGGTGGCGGCGGGAAAGTTGTGTCATCGCTTCGGCCTCAGACCACGATATTGACCAGGCGGCCGGGTACTACGACGACCTTCTTCGGCGGCTTGCCTTCCATGAACTTCTGCGCGGCCTCGCAGGCCAGCGCGGCCGCCTCGATGTCGCCCTTGGGCGCGTCGGCGGCCACCTTGATGCTGCCGCGCAGCTTGCCGTTGACCTGCACGACCAGTTCGATCTCGTCCTGCTGCAGGGCGGCTTCCAGCGGCTCCGGCCAGGGTGCGGCGAGGATGTCGGCACCGAAGCCGCAGTCCTGCCACAGCGCGTGGCAGATGTGCGGGGTGATCGGCGACAGCAGGCGCAGCAGGATGGCGAGGCCTTCCTCGGCCATTTCGGCGTGGGCGGGTGCGTCTTCACGCGGAGCCTTCTCCAGCGCGTTGAGGATCTTCATCGCCGCCGAGACCACGGTGTTGAACTGGTGCTTGCCGAAGTCGTAGTTGGCCTGCTTGAGATGGGTGTGGATCTCGCGGCGCACGTCGGCAAGCTGAGCCGGCAGCTTGCCGGCGGGCAGCGCGCGGGTCGCGGGCAGCGCGGCGCGCATCTCGCCGGCGAAGGCGTGGCCGAAGTTCCACACCCGGCGCAGGAAGCGCGAGGCGCCTTCGACGCCGGAGTCGGACCATTCCAGTTGCTGGTCGGGCGGTGAGGCGAAGATGATGAACAGGCGCGCGGTGTCGGCGCCGTACTGGTCCACCAGGGCCTGCGGGTCCACGCCGTTGTTCTTCGACTTGGACATCTTCTCGGTGCCGCCGATGACCACCGGCTGGCCGTCGGCCGCGAGCTTGGCCGCGACAATACGGCCCTTGTCGTCACGTTCGATCTGGACGTCGGCCGGGTTGATCCACAGCTTCTTGCCGCCTTCGGCGTCGCGGTAATAGGTCTCGGCCACCACCATGCCCTGGGTGAGCAGGTTGGTGAAGGGTTCGGAGACATCCACCAGGCCTTCGTCGCGCATCGCGCGAGTGAAGAAGCGCGAGTACAGCAGGTGCAGGATGGCGTGCTCGATGCCGCCGATGTACTGGTCGACCGGCGCCCAGTAATTGACCCGGTTGTCGACCATCGCGCTGGCGTTGTCGGCGCAGGCATAGCGCAGGAAGTACCAGGACGACTCCACGAAGGTGTCCATGGTGTCGGTCTCGCGCCGCGCCGGCTTGCCGCACTTGGGGCAAGTGCATTCGTAGAACGAGGCCATCTTGGCGAGCGGGGAGCCGCGGCCGGTGATCTCGACGTTCTCCGGCAGCACCACCGGCAGCTGGTCGTCCGGCACAGGCACGTCGCCGCAGGACTCGCAGTGGATCATCGGGATCGGGCAGCCCCAGTAGCGCTGGCGCGAGATGCCCCAGTCGCGCAGGCGGTACTGGGTGCGCTTGGCACCGAGGTTCTTGGCGGCGAGGTCGGCGGCGATCGCGTCGACCGCGTCCTGGAAGTGCAGGCCGTCGTACTTGCCCGAGTTCACCAGCTTGCCGTGTTCGGCGTAGGCGTCGCTCCACGGCGCCACGGTGTTCTCGTAGGCGTCATGCGTGGAACGCACGACCATCTTGATCGGCAGCTTGTACTTGGTGGCGAAGGCAAAGTCGCGCTCGTCGTGCGCCGGCACTGCCATCACCGCGCCCTCGCCGTAGCCCATCAGCACGTAGTTGGCGACCCACACTGCCATGTACTCGCCGGTGAGCGGATGCACCACGCGCAGGCCGGTGGGCATGCCCTTCTTTTCCATGGTGGCGAGGTCGGCCTCGGCCACGCCGCCGTGCTTGCATTCTTCGATGAAGGCGGCCAGTTCCGGATTGTTCGCCGCGGCCTTGGTGGCCAGCGGGTGTTCAGCGGCCACCGCCACGTAGGTGGCGCCCATCAGCGTGTCGGCGCGGGTGGTGAACACCTTGAGCACGCCGGACTCGCCAATGGTGGACAGATCGTAGGGGAAGTGCACCTCCACGCCCTCGGAGCGGCCGATCCAGTTCTTCTGCATCAGCTTGACCTGCTCTGGCCAGCCCGGGAGGCTGTCCAGCGCTTCGAGCAACTCGTCGGCGTAGGCGGTGATCTTCATGTAGTACATGGGGATCTCGCGCTTTTCCACCAGCGCGCCGGAGCGCCAGCCGCGCCCGTCGATGACCTGCTCGTTGGCGAGCACGGTCTCGTCCACCGGGTCCCAGTTCACCGTGCCGAGCTTCTTGTAGATCAGGCCCTTCTCATACAGGCGGGTGAACAGCCACTGCTCCCAGCGGTAGTACTCCGGGGTGCAGGTGGCCAGCTCGCGCGACCAGTCGATGGCGAAGCCCAGGCGCTTGAGCTGCCCCTTCATGTAGTCGATGTTGGCGTAGGTCCATTGCGCCGGCGGCACGTTGTTCTGGATCGCGGCGTTTTCCGCCGGCATGCCGAAGGCGTCCCAACCCATGGGCTGCAGCACGTTGTAGCCCTTCATGCGGTGATAGCGGGCCAGCACGTCGCCGATGGTGTAGTTGCGCACGTGGCCCATGTGCAGCTTGCCCGACGGGTAGGGGAACATCGACAGGCAGTAGTACTTGGGGCGGCTGGCGTCCTCGGTGACCTGGAAGGCCTGGGTGCTGTCCCAGTGCTGCTGGGCGGCGGCTTCGACCGCGGCGGGCTGGTATTTGTCCTGCATGAGGGGCTCTGAGGTTCGGCGCGAAAATAACGCGCAAGTATAGCGCGAAGGCGGGGTGCCACGTAGCCGCGGCGGGCCGCCTGCGGCCTGGCGGCCGGCAGCCGTGATGTGCAAAAAAAAGCGGCACCCGGCTTGCGCCGGATGCCGAACTCCTGTTGAAGGAGAGGAGGGAGACGGTGGGCCGGGCAGTCTGCCCGGCGTCGCAGGGCGGTCAGGCCGCCTTGCGGAAGATGTCCAGATTGCGCTGCCAGTTGGCTGCGATGGCGGAGAACACGTCTTCCATGGCGATCAAGGGCAGGCGCCACATGCGGTTCTGGCTGCGTACCAGCGGGGTGACGCGCGGCGCGCAGAAGGTGGCCTGCTCTTCGGCGAGGAGATGCTGGAAGTGGGTCATTGCCGCGCCCCAGTACTCGGGGTTGCCCACCCAGCCGGTCTCGGCGGTGGCTTCGCGCACGGCCCGGCGCCACAGCACTTCGGCGCGCTCGTCGGATACGCCTGCCTTGCGTGCGTACCAGGGAAGTAGTTTCGGTGTCTTCATGTCGAGATTCTCCTTGGGCCGGATGGCGGCCTCCTGCACCTGCCGGGCCTTGTGGGCCGAGACCGGCGCGAACTGCTCATGTGTGCGCTGCAGCGCTCTTTCAGGTTACTGATTTATGGTCGATTACGACGATTACAAGTGCTTCCGAACTCAAAAAATGCTGCTACGCACAACTGCAAAATAGTGCAGTCGGCGGATTGCTGCAAGCGGTTTGTTGTTGCAATGCAACAATTCCTCCGTCCGCAGCCTTGGCGGCGCTGCGGCGGAGCTGGCGGTTAGAATTGCGGCACACAAGGAAGCCCTCGATGTCCGACCTGCTCGCCAATCTCAACACCGAACAACACCAAGCCGTCACCCTGCCGCCGCAGCACGCGCTGATCCTCGCCGGCGCCGGCTCGGGCAAGACCCGCGTGCTGACCACCCGCATCGCCTGGCTGATCAGCTCGGGGCAGTGCGACCCGGCCGGCATCCTCGCGGTGACCTTCACCAACAAGGCCGCCAAGGAGATGCTCGCCCGCTTGTCGGCGATGCTGCCGATCAGCACCCGCGGCATGTGGATCGGCACCTTTCACGGCCTGTGCAACCGCCTGCTGCGCGCCCATCACCGCGACGCCGGCCTGCCGCAGCTGTTCCAGATCCTCGACTCGGCCGACCAGCTCGCCGCCATCAAGCGCCTGCTGAAGACGTTCAACGTCGACGACGAGAAGTTCCCGCCCCGCGAGCTGCAGCACTTCATCAACGCCCAGAAGGAAGCCGGCCTGCGGCCCGACGCGGTCGAGGCCTGGGACGACTACACCCGGCGCCGGGTGGAGCTTTACCGCGAGTATGAGACACAGTGCCAGCGCGAGTCAGTTGTGGATTTTGCGGAGTTGCTGCTGCGCACCTACGAGTTGCTGGAGCGCAACGAGCCGGTGCGCCGCCACTACCAGCGCCGCTTCCGCCACATCCTGGTCGATGAGTTCCAGGACACCAACCGCCTGCAGTACCGCTGGCTGAAGCTGCTCGCAGCGGGCGATGCGGCCAGCGGCACGCCGGGCGCGTGCCTGTTCTGCGTGGGCGACGACGACCAGTCCATCTACCGCTTCCGCGGCGCGGAAGTGGGCAACATGCGCGACTTCGAGCGCGAATTCCAGGTTGCCAACGTGATCCGCCTGGAGCAGAACTACCGCTCGCATGGCAACATCCTGGACGCGGCCAACGCGATCATCCGCCACAACAGCGGGCGCCTGGGCAAGAACCTGTGGACCGAGCAGGGCGCTGGCGAGCCGATCCGGGTGTTCGAGGCCTTCGGCGACAGCGACGAGGCGCGCTGGATCGTCGAGGAAGTGCAGCAACTGGTGCGCGAGGGCGCATTGCGCTCGGACATCGCCCTGCTGTACCGCTCCAACGCCCAGTCGCGGGTGCTGGAGCATGCGCTGTTCTCCGCCGGCATCCCCTACCGGGTGTATGGGGGCTTGCGCTTCTTCGAGCGCCAGGAGATCAAGCACGCGCTCGCCTACCTGCGCCTGATCGCCAACGCCGACGACGACACTGCCTTCGCGCGGGTGGTGAACTTCCCCACCCGCGGCATCGGCGCGCGCTCGCTGGAGGCGCTGCAGGAGGCCGCCCGCACGTACAACACCAGCCTCTATGCCACGGTGCCGCACCTGGCCGGCAAGCCGGGCACGGTGCTCGCGCAGTTCGTGCGGCTCATCGAGGACCTGCGCCGCGACACCGCCCGCCTGCCTTTGCCGGAGCTGGTCGACCACGTGCTCGACAGCTCCGGCCTGCGCGCGCACTACAAGGCCGAGAAGGAGGGCCGCGAGCGCCTGGAGAACCTGGACGAGTTGATCGCCGCTGCGGCCAACTTCGTCGCCGAATCGCAGGCCGACGCCGGGGCGCTGGGCGCCGATCATGCGCTGCTGGCGGACTTCCTCGCGCACGCCTCGCTGGAGGCGGGCGAGCATCAGGCCGACCAGGGCATGGACGCGGTGCAGCTGATGACCGTGCATGCGGCCAAGGGCCTGGAGTTCGACGCGGTTTTCCTCTCCGGTCTGGAAGAGGGCCTCTTCCCGCACGAGAACGCCATCCTCGAGGCCGAGGGGCTGGAGGAGGAGCGCCGGTTGATGTACGTGGCGGTGACCCGCGCGCGCCAGCGCCTGTATCTCTCCTTCGCGCAGAGCCGCATGCTGCATGGGCAGACGCGCTACAACCTGCGCTCGCGCTTCCTGGAGGAGATCCCCGAGCCGCTCACCCGCTGGATCACCCCGCCCAAACCGCGCGGCAGCGCAGCGACCGGCTTCGGCGGCTACTACGAGCCGCCGCGCGGCGCTTTCTCGTCGCGTCCTGCCGCGCCCCCCGCGCCGGTGCCGCCGCGCAAGAATACCGGCGGCCTGCAGGTGGGCCAGTTGGTCAGTCACGCGCGCTTCGGCAAGGGCGTCATCATCGCCGCCGAAGGCAGCGGCGCGGATGCGCGGGTACAGATCAACTTCGGAGATGCCGGCATCAAGTGGCTGTTGCTCGGCGTGGCCAAGCTGGAACCCTGCAACTGACGAGGCTGTAGGAGCGGCCTTGGCCGCGATGCGGTGTCCGTTATCGCCCTGCCCGCATCGCGGCCAAGGCCGCTCCTACACGGGTCAGGCGCCGTACTTGCGCGCCAGCTTGTCGTGCAGGTCGAGGAATTCCTGCGACAGCTTGTGGCGCGGGTCGAGGTGGATCATCGGCCGCGCCTGCTCGTGCGATTCCTTGATCTTCACCGAGGCCGACAGGTAGGGGTCGAGCACCGGCAGGCCCTCGGCCACCAACTCATCGACCACCTTGCGCGGCAGGCTGGCGCGCGGCTGGAACTGGTTCACCACGATGCCTTCCACGTTCAGCTCGCGGTTGTGGTCGGCCTTGATCTCCTCCACGTTCTCCAGCAGCGAATACAGTGCGCGGCGCGAGAAGTCGTCGCAGTCGAAGGGAATCAGGCAGGCATTGGCGGCGATCAGCGCCGATCGGGTGTAGAAGTTGAGCGCCGGCGGGGTGTCGATCCACACGCAGTCGTAGTCTTCGGCCAGCTCGTCGAGTGCGTCGCGCAGCTTGTAGATCTTGTAGCGCGACTCCAGCTTGCCCTGTAGTTCCTCGAGCTGCGGATGCGAGGGCATCACGTGCAGGCCTTCGAAGGGCGAGGCGACGATGAACTCCTCGGTGCCCTTGGGGTTGAGCTTGAAGTTCAGCGTCTGGTCGAAGAAATCCGCCAGCGTGGTGTCGAGCTCGGTGCCGTCGCTGCCCAACAGGTACTGGGTCGAGTTGCCCTGCGGGTCGAGGTCAACCACCAGCGTGCGCAGACCCTTGTGCGCGCCGATGGCCGCCAGGTTGCAGGTGATGGTGGACTTGCCCACGCCGCCCTTCTGATTGAATACCACGCGTCGCATCGTCTTCCTCCCGTATGGCTGGCGTGATTATGCCCATAAAGGACGGGGTCTGTGCGGGCGTTTTGCGCGTTGCAGCATGCGCGGCGGCCTTGTTCAGCGCCAGATTTCGCGGGTGCGGATCACCGCCGGGTTGCCGCGATACAGACCCCAGGAGGCGCGTCCGCGCGGGTCGTCGTCGTGCGCGCCGTCGCCGTTCCAGTCGTAGCGCAGCCAGGGCAGGCCGGCGGCGCCGAGCAGCGCGCTGAGGTCCGCAAAGCCGGCATTGCCGGCGCCCGGCGCGGACAGGCCGAGCTGGAGCAGGCCGGCGCCGAACGTGCCTGTCCCGCTCAGGGTGGTGCTGCCGCCGCCGATGGCGATGTCGCCGTCGGTCTGGCCGGCCTGCAGGTTGTTGTCCAGGCGCAGCAGCGAAACCGCCCCGAACGCCGTGCAGCTGTCGTCCGCATTGAGCACGAAACGGCTGCCGTCGAACTGCTCGGCGCGCAGCGGCAGCGTCACGCCCTCGGTTTCAAGGTGCTGGTGGCGGCGTTCGACCGCCAGCCGGCCCCAGCGCAACTGGGTGCCGCCGATGTCCGCCAGCCTGAAGCCTTCGCAGCTTCCGTCGGCGTCGGGGTCGTGGCAGGCGCCGTCGCCGTCGGTCAGGTCGGCGGCGGCGAGGTCCAGATGGACGCGGGCGTCGAAGGGCGCCTCGGGGCCGAGCGGCTTGCCGTAGTTGAGCTGTACGCCGGTGAGGGTGGCCTGTCCGGCGCCGTCATAGTCGCCGGTGCCGGCCCAGCCCACCGTGCCTGCCGCGTCCACGCCCAGGGTGGCGGCCGTGCCGGCGGCCGCGTTCTCGTGGCTGCGGCCGGCAAGGCTGGAAGCCAGCCGCCAGAAGGGGCCGCCGTAGTTGCTGGTCACGCCGCCGGCTGCGTTCAGGCCGGTGACGGTGACCTGCGGATCGACCAGGAAACCGAAGGGCTGGCCCAGGTAGCTGAAGCCGCCGGCCGCGCAGGCGTGGTCGAACAGCGGGGTGTTCCCGGCGACGGCCAGTCGCGCCGGGATGAAGCGGCCGAGTGGCGCCGATTCGCCGCCCGCCACGGTTTCGCCGAAATAGGCCCCGGCGGGCGGTGTGGCGGTGAAGCGGAACACGCCGACCTCGGAGATCGACTGCGCCAACGTACGTTCGCCCGCGTCCGCGGCACCCAAGGCCATCGTGGCGGTCCCGACGCTGCCAGGGCTGCCTGCGGCCGGGGCGATGAGCGTGGCGTCGAGGGCGAGGCCGCTCTGGCGGTAGTTGGGCGTGGTCGGATTGCCGGTGCACAGGTCGGCGTCGGCGTCCGACTGCCAGGCCACGGCGCGGACCTCCAGGTCGAAGTCGGTGCCGGCTGCGACGAAGGCGCTGCAAGTGTGGTCGGCCGCCGCGCAAGCCGCCGCGGGGGCCGGGCTTTCCACGCACAGGCCGGCCGGCTTGACCACGAAGCCGTCGCTGCCGTTCAGCGTCAGGCCCGCGTCCTCATTGGCCGCCGTTCCCTGGTAGCGGGCGTACAGGCTCATCAGGCCGGCGTCGTCGTAGCGTACGCTAATGGTCGCATCGGCGTTGCCATCGAATTCGAGCGGCAGGTTGGTCCAGCCCGATCCGTTGCTCACCGCGTTGCCGTCCACATGCACCCGCGCGCTGCCGCTGCCAGGGTCGTCGTAGGTGCTGCGGAAGCCCACGGTGCGGGTGCCGGTCATCCCCGGCGCGCAGCTGTCCGGGTTGGCGGGGTCGGTCCGGCGGGCGCTGATCACCACGTCGGCCGGCTTGCCGGCGATCAGCGTCGGCACGTCGAACACCAGCCCGCTGGCGGCGAAGCTAAGGCTGCAGTTGCCCTCCACGCCGTTGCGGAAGCAGCGGGTGACGTTGGCCGCCGCGGGGGTGGCGGAGGCGATGCCGAGCGTGGCCGTGCCGGTGCTGTTGCGGCGTAGCTGGAAGTCGGCGCTGCCGCCGCTGAAGGACTTGGCGTTGCTGCCGCCCAGCCAGTACTGCCCGCCGCTGTTCGCCGGCTGCAGGCTGAGGTCCACGCTGCCGGTGTAGGGCGTGCTGCAGTCGTTGTTCGCGCAGGCCTGGATGGTCACCGTTTCCGGCGCGCAGGTCAGCCCCGCGCCGTCGTGCAGGATGCGGAAATGGTGAACCTGCGGTTCCAGCGGTTCCATGCGCAGCGCGCAGACCTCGAGGTTGTCGATCTCGTGATTGTCGTTGCTGCCGCCGGTCGAACCGGTCAGGGTGAGCAGCAGGTTCTCCGGCACCGCGGCCTGGCCGGCGCTGCTCAGCACGTCGACCGGGCCGATCAGGGTCTGGAAGCCGCTGCCACTGTCGCGTTCGATGGTCACCCAGGACTGTCCCGCGACCTGGCTGTCCACCGTGACGCGGTAGCGGTGGCCGACGTTGTTGCGAACGGTGGGCGAGAGGGTGGTCGTGCCGGAAAGATAGGCGTATCCGTTCGGACCGCTGCCTGAACCGCGCAGAGCGATGGAGTTGGTGCGGCGCCCGGGGCCGCCGCTGCGCCCTTCGGTGGGGTTCGAGTAGTTGCCGTAGCTGTCCAGTCCCATGCCCAGCCAGCCGCCGGAGAAGCCGTCGATGCCGTGGCCGTTGGCATAGCCCAGCGAGCCGCCGTAGGCGCCGGGCGATGGCGTGGTCGAGGCATCGGAGAGCACCACCGCAATGCCGTCGGCCCCGCTGCCGCCGTAGGCGTAGTAGTCGAACTCGAGGGTCACCCGATTGCTCCCGGAGGGGAAGAGCCGCTGGAAGGTCGCCGCGGTGGCGACATTGCCGCTGGTGTTGGTCAGGCGCAGACGGCCATTGACGATGCGCGGGTTGCCAAAGCTGCCGCTGCGGTTGGTGACCGACCAGTCGTCGCCGAGCTCGCTGCGGCCGAAACCGTCGGAGACGCATTGGAGGGCCTGCGGACACTCGCGCTCCGAGCCGTCGAGGTTCTTGCCGGCGGCCTGCTTGGCGTGGATGTCGGCGACCTGGCCCGCATCGAGGACGCGGTCGAAGACCAGCACTTCGTCGAGATCGCCAACCAGATGGGCGGCGGACTCGCTGGCGTTGGTGTTCTCGATCCGCCCTATGCTCGAAAACGGCGTGTTGACCTGCCCGGAACCGGTGGTGCCGCTGCGATCCAGGCTGCCGTCGATGTAGATGGTGTAGGCGCCCGACGAGGCGCTGCGGGTGAGCACGACGTGGCGCCACTGGCCATTGTTGATCGCCACTGTCGACCTGGCGTTGTTGTCGTTGCCTTTCGAGATGCCGATCCGCCCGGAGGCGTCCAGCCAGCCCCAGAAGATGTCGTTGGTGCCGCCGCTTTGCTCTACCCCTGCGACGCCGGGGGCGGCCCAGTTGGTGTTGTTGCCGGTTTGCGTGGTCCGGATCCAGAAGCTCAGGCTGGCGGTGCCGGACAGCACGGAAGAGAGATTGCTCACCTGGACGTGGCTGCTGCCGTCGAAGTGCCCCGCGCGGCAGATCGCGCCCGGCTCGGTGGTCCCGGCGCCGTTGATCGCGCTGCCGTGGCGGGCGTTGCCGCTGCTGTCGGCCACCTCGCCTACCGCGCCGCTCCATGCCGGTTCGTCCATGGCATAGGCGGCGACCGGGGCGGGCAGGGCCGACGCGTTGCAGCGGGGATGGTCAGGGATGCAGATGCCGACGACCCCACTGCTGTTGTCGATCGTCAGGCTGCCGGCCCAGCCACCGGCGGTGACGTTGCCGACCACCGAGGTGCTGGTCGTGAGCGTGATCGTGTTGCTGCTGGCGGTGATGTCGCCCTGGATCGTCCCGCCCGAGATCGAGATCGAGTTGCTGTTGCTGCTGATGTTGCCGGTGATGTCGGTGCCGGTGGCGCTGACCGTGCAGCAGTTCGAGTGTACGTTGCCGCTTACCGTCCCGCCGTTGAGGGTGATGCTGCCGGTGTTCGCGGTGATGTTGCCGCCGACGGTGGCGTTGGTCGTGCTGACGCCGTTGCTGGCGCTCACCGCACCGCTCACCGAGGAGTTGACCAGGCTGGACGGGCCGTTGGTGGTGACCGTGCCGTCCAGGGTCGTGCCGTTCAGGTTGATCGCGCCCCAGCCTGTGGAGCGCAGGTCGCCATACAAGGTGTTGTCGCTGCCGTCGACCTGGATCGCCCCCCACTGGGTCTGCACATCGAGCCTGTCGCCTGCGCTGCCCAGGGTATTGCTGCCCTGAAGCGTGATGCCGCCATGGACGATCAGGGTGAGATCCGAATTCGGCGAGATGCTGTCCCCGGCGCCGAGGGTGATGCTGCCGCTGCAGGTCCGGGTGCTGCCCGAGGCGGACCAGCTGCCGCCGTTGCAGGTGGGGTAGTTGCCGGGGTTGCCGGGGTTGCCGTTCAGGACGTAGTTGGCGGCATGCGCCGGAAGTGCGACGCACAAGGCCAGCAGCAGTGCCCGAATGGCGCTGCGCCCGAGGCGCCGGCTGGATGCGGGCAGGTTCAAGGAGCGCTCGGTCATGGTGTGATCCACAGGGTCATGGTCGCTTCCCGGGTGGCCGCGCCGGCAGGCGAGGCGCTCGCTGCGGTGGCCACGCTGGCGATGCGGAACACGTTCAGTTGGTCGTCGCCCTCGGTCACCAGGCTGCTGCTGCAGGTCACGTTGACGTCGAAACCGGCGAAGCTGAGCGTGCCGGTACAGGGCTGGCCGTTCGTCGCCCGGTGCCGACCCCACTCCAGTCCGGCCCGCGCGGCGTACCAGGCCTGGCGGCCCTCCTGTGCCATCAGCGTGCCCAGGTGCTGGGTGGCGCCCAGTTGCACGATCACCGCACCCAGGCCGGCCAGCACGACCAGGATGAAGACTACCGCGATGATGGAGAAACCGCGCTGCCGTCTCATGGGGCGTTCACCACCTGGGCCTGGTATAGCAGGTTGACGGTTTCGCCGTCGGCGGTGAGGCCCAGGCGCAGGGTGACCAGGCCGTTGCGCACATGGTCGCCGGGCTGGTAGCTGAACTGGCACAGCGTTGCGCCTTCGGCCAGCAGGGCGCCGTGGGCGGTGCCGAAGGCGGTGGATTGCGCGGCGCCGTAGCCGTAGCCGGTGTGGCGGCGCAGCTGGCCGCCGGCGCAGAAATAGCTCACCGGGCCGCTGGCCGGCACCACGTCGAAGCGCTGGGCGTCGAGCGAGGGAAAGGCGAACAGCGTGGCGGCGCTCAGCGTCATCGTTCCGCCGGCGAAAGCGGCGATGGTCGCGCGGTTGTCGCCGATGTAGGCGTTGGCGGCCGGCCCTGTGGCGGTGGCGTTGTAGATCACCAACTGGTCGCCGGCCGCCGCGCCTGCGGCGAGCCCGCCGAGTACGTCGAAGCTGCTGTCGGCGGTGGCGAAATCCAGCGGATCGGAGGCGGGGTCGGCCGGGTCGGGCAGCGCGCGGTAGCGGCCGCCATCGCTGGTGGGGATGAATTCCAGGTAGCTGCCCCCGCCGGCGATGCGCACGCTGTTGGGCAGCGCCATGCGCAGCTCGCGCACCATGCGGGTGAGCGCCAGGTCGGCCTCGGCCACCAGTCCGGCGCGGCGCGCCTGGTCTTCGAAGGCGCGGAAGGGTTGCAGCAGGATGCCGGCGGTGAGCCCGCCGAGGATACCGAGGATGATGATCACCACCACCAGCTCGACCAGCGTGAAGCCGCGCTGGGTGGCGGTCGGTGCGGGGTGGTGGCGGGTCACAGCGGCGGCTCCGTCAGTCCTCGGCACGGAAGCCGGCAAGTTCACTGCGCGCGCCTTCGCCGCTGGCGACCACGGTGATGCGACAGCCCGGCACGCCGGCGAGGGAGTCGCTGGCCACCGTCACCTGTACGCGGTAGCCGCCGAGGCCGGCGAGCGGGTTCCCCGACACGTCGACGGGCGGCTGGTCGTCCACGCCGTCGTAGTCGGCGACGAAAGCCCATTCGCCGCGCACCGTGCCGCCGGGGCTCGCGCCCGGACAGCGCATGCCCATGATCTCTTCCAGGTAGCCTTCGGCGAGCGCGATGGCCTGCTGCTGCAGCATCGGGTCGGCGCTCCTGGACACGGTGTTGTTGAAGGCGGCGAGGATGCCGACCAGCCCGGCCGACAATACGACGATGACGACGATGAGTTCGATCAGCGTGAAGCCGCGGGAAGGGGAGCGTTCAGCGCACATGGCCGGTCTCCGCTTCCACGGTGATGGTGCGCGAACCGATGGCGATGAGCGCGCCGGCGCCCGGGCGGCCGAGGCCGTCGAAGGACAGCGTGGCGCTGCCCACGGTGACACCCGCCGGCGCCTGCCCCCGCCCCCTGCCGGAACCGTCCCAGGGACGGCCGCTGCCGGGATTGAGCAGGTAGGTGCCGCCGCTCGCCGGGCAGGCTGCGGCAGTGCAGATGCGGTAGGCGCCGCCGCCGAACACCGCGGTCACCGCGGCATTGCGCGCTACCGCGACTTGGCGCGCGTAGCGCAGCGCCGCGGCGGCTTCCTCGGCGTAGCCGTACTCGTCGAAGTCGCCGGTGTTCAGGCGCGGGACCGCCACCACGGCGAGGATGCCAAGCAGCAGGATGACGATGACGAGTTCGATGAGGGTGAAGCCGCGGGAGAGGCGGATGTCTCCCCGCGGCGGATGCAGTCCTGGTCCGGATGAAGCGCAGCGGAATCCGGGGCACGGCTCTGGTAGTCCAGAGGCCGAGCCCGGATTGCGACGCCATTCATCCGGGCTACGCATCGTCTGGTCAAGTACCTGCGCGAATACCCTGGAACGTTGCGGTATTCGTGGTGCTGGTCTGAGTAACCGTGCAGTTCGCAGTATCGCCATTGTTGGCGCCGATAGCGCCCGCCGTAAGCGTATAACCAGACGGCACCCCTCCCTGCATGACACTGCCGACATCGTCGCAGTTATCCACTGCCACGCACTTGTTCGCTTCAGGGGTGTGGCCCTTAACGGCGCAACCCGCGTAGTTGATGCTCATGGCGGAGTTCATTGCTCCCACTACACCTTGTAGGGCGGCAGCCTCCGCCTCGTCGGACAGATCTACGAACTTCGGCACCGCCACTGCAGCCAGAATGCCGAGAATGACGATGACGACCACGAGTTCGATCAGGGTGAAGCCTTGTTGCTGTTTCATGCTGGATGCTCCGGTATGGATGGTGGAAGGGTTCAGCAGCCGCTGGTGTCGCGGGTGATGGTCGGGCGTCCGCCGGCGCCGGCCGGGGCGGCGTAGGCGACGCTGCAGGTGGCGATGCCGTCGAGCTGGGCGGTGCCGCCGGCAAAGGTCCAGCGGCTGGGCAGGTCGTCGAACAGCGGACGCAGGCTGTTCTCGGCAGCGGCGGGGTAACCGTACACGGTATTGACGCCTTCCCCGCCAACGTCGCAGACAGCGTTGTTCTGGGCGGCGTTGGTGGCACCGGAGGCGAGGTTCACGCAGGCGGCGTTGTCGGTGTGCAGGCCGGCGGCGGCCATCTTGGCGAACACCAGGTTGGCGCCCGAGCGCACGGTGGAATAGTAGGAATCCACCACCGCGATGCGCGCCTCGCGCTGCAGCGAGATGAACTTGGGGATCGCCACGGCGGCGAGGATGCCGAGGATGACGATGACGATGACCAGTTCGATGAGCGTGAAGCCGGATTGGCGGGCCTGGTGCGGCATGCTGAATACCCCTTTTGCAGTATTGATATTGGCCGAGTATAGCCCAGCCGGTCGGGCTGGTCGGGCGTGAAATATGTCACGGTCGTGACCTGTTTGCCGTTTCATCGGCGGCTCGCGAGCTGGGTGAGGTCCCACATCGGCAGGAAGATGCCGAGCGCGAGCACCAGCACCATGATGCCGACCACCACGGTGAGTACCGGCTCGATGATGCTGCTGAGGTTGGCGATGTCGTACTCGACTTCGCGGTCGTAGAAGTCGGCCACCTCCAGCATCATGGTATCGAGCTGGCCGGTTTCCTCGCCCACGGCGATCATCTGCAGCACCACCGGGGTGAACACCCGTGCGGAGGCTGCGGTGCGCAGCAGGGTGTCGCCGCGCTCCACACCGTTGCGCATGGAGAGGATCTTTTCGGCCACGTACATGTTGCCGCTGGCGCGGGCCACGCCGGCCAGCGCCTGGGTGATGGGCACGCCGGCGGTCATCGCCACACCCATGGCGCGGGTGAAGCGCGCCAGCGTGGCGCGCAGCAGCACGTCGCCGAGCTTGGGGATGCGCAGCAGGGTGCGATCCCAGGTCAGCCGCCCGGTTTCGGTGGCGGTCCAGCGGCGGAAGGCGACCACCGCGGCGGCGATGGCGGCGAGCACCAGCGGCCAGTAGTCGCGCGCGAACTGGGAGACCGCGAGGATGATGCGGGTGGCCAGCGGCAGCTGCATGTTCACGCTGGCGAACACGTCGGCGAAGGTGGGAATGACCAGCACGGTGAGCACGCCGATGGCCACGCCGATGGCGATGATCACGAACATCGGGTAGCGCATCGCGGCCTTCACGCGGTCGATCACCACCTTGTCGCGCTGCAGGTAGTCGTACATGCTGTGGAAGGCGGTCTCGATCTGGCCGGTCATCTCGCCCACCCGCAGGATGCTGACGTACAGGGTGCCGAAGATGTCGGCGTGGCGGGCGAAGGCGGCGGAGATCTCGCGCCCGCCCTCGAGGTCGCGCGAGATCTCGCGCAGCACCTCGGCGAAGCGCGGGTTGGGGGTGGATTCGGCCAGGCGGGCGAGGCCCTGGATGATGGGCACGCCGGCCTTGGTGATGCTGTACATCTGGCGGCTGAAGAGGATCAGGTCGTCGAGCCGGATCTTGGGCTCGAACAGCGCGGCCAGCGACTTGCGTTCGCCGCCGCCACTGCGTTCCTCGGCGATCTCCAGCGGGCTCGCGCCGCTGTCCAGCAACTGGGCGGCGGCGGCCTGCTCGGAGTCGGCTTGCAGCCGGCCCTCGCGCAACTGGCCGTCGGCATCGCGGACGCGGTAGCGGTAGGTGTTCATCGCGGACGGGGCGTGGGGTCAGGTCGCGGCATGCGGGATCACTCGGTGGCTTCGGCGGCGGCGGGGAGCGGCTCGATGTCGTCGGGATCGATCTCGCCGCCGATGCGCACCACTTCTTCCAGCGTGGTCAGGCCGCGGGCGGCGAGCTCCAGCGCGTTCTGCGCCAGGGTGCGGAAGCCGGGCTTGGCGAGTGCTTCGCGGTGGAAGGCGCTGGCGTCGGAGCGGCGCAGCGCGTCGGCCAGGTTGTCGTCGATTTCCAGCAGTTCGAACACGCCCATGCGACCCTTGTAGCCGGTGTTGTTGCACTGCATGCAGCCGGCGCCGCGGCGGAAGCCGTTGCTGCCTTCCGGCAGGTCGAGCTCGGGCATGCTGCGCAGCCAGGCGCGTTCGTGGGCATCCGGCGCGTGCGGTTCGGCGCAGTTGGGGCAGATGCGGCGCACCAGGCGCTGGGCGAGCACGGCGTCGAGCGAAGTGGCCACCAGGTAGCCGGGGGCGCCCATGTCGATCAGGCGGTTGGCGGTGCTGACCGCGTCGTTGGTGTGCAGGGTGGACAGCACCAGGTGGCCGGTCATGGCGGCGCGCAGGCCGATCTCGGCGGTTTCCTGGTCGCGCATCTCGCCGATCAGGATCACGTCCGGGTCCTGGCGCAGCGCGGTGCGCAGTACGCCGGCAAAGGTCAGGTTGATCTTGAAGTTGACCTGCACCTGGTTGATGCGCGGCAGGCGGTACTCCACCGGGTCTTCGATGGTGATGATCTTCTTGCCCGGTTCGTTGAGTTCGGACAGCGCCGAGTACAGCGTGGAGGTCTTGCCGCTGCCGGTGGGACCGGTGACCAGCACCATGCCGTGCGGCTTGTGGATGGCGCGGCGAAAGCGCCGCACCATGTCCGCCGGCATGCCGATGCGCTCCAGGCCGAGGATGCCCTGCGACTGGTCGAGCAGGCGCATCACCACCGATTCGCCGTGGATGGTGGGCATGGTGGACAGGCGCACGTCGATGCTGCGCTCGCGCACGCGGATGTTGAAGCGGCCGTCCTGCGGCAGGCGGCGCTCGGAGATGTTGAGGCCGGCCATCAGCTTGAGGCGCGAGACCAGGGCGCCGGCGATGCGGCGCTCCTTCATGACCTGCTCCTGCAGCACGCCGTCGATGCGCTGGCGGATGCGCAGCACGGTCTCGTCCGGTTCGATGTGGATGTCCGAGGCGCCGACCTGCACCGCGTCCTCGAACAGGGTCTGCAGCAGGCGCACCACCGGCGCGTCGGCGACGTCGGCGCCCTGCGCGAGGCGGGCGAGGTCGATGTCGGTGTCGGCCAGCTCTTCGCCGAGCTGCTCGGCGATCGAGCTGATCTCGTCGGTGCGGCGGAACACGGTGTCGAAGGCGGCCAGCAGGTCGGACTCGCGTACCACCGCGACCTGGATCGGGCGCTGCAGGATACGGGCGATCTCGTCCTGCGCGAAGATGTCGGTGGGGTCGGCCTGGCCGACCAGGAAGCCGCCGCCCTTGTCGTCGAGCACGATGGCGCGGAAGCGCCGCGACAGGGTCTCCGGCAGGCGACGCACCAGCTCCGGGCGGAACTGGAACTGGCGCAGATCCACGTAGGGCATCTGCAGCTGGCGGGAGAGGAAGTCGAGCAGGGCCTGGTCGTCGATGTAGCCGAGGTCGACCAGGCTGCGGCCGAGGCGCTGGCCGGTTTTCTTCTGTTCGGCCAGGGCGGTTTCCAGCTGCTGCTGGCTGATCATGCCGTTCTCGACCAGCAGGTCGCCCAGGCGGATGCGTTTGCGGCCGGCGGCGGGGGCGTCGTTCATCTCATTCTCCGTGGCCGCCGAGGGCGGCGAGCCGCTTGCGGGCATGCTGCGCGAGCGGCGCATCGAGCGGGCCTGCGGCCAGCGCGGCTTCCCAGGCGGCGCGGGCTTCGGCGGGTTGTGCGAGGGCTTCCAGCGATACCGCCAGACCGGCCCAGGTGGTACCGCGCTGCTGGCCGCCGGCCAGCGCGCGCCGGTAGTTGGCGACGGCGTCGGCATGGCGGCCGGCGCGCTGCTGCAGGGTGGCCAGCACGGCCAGCTGCTCGGCGGACAGGCGCTCGGCGGGCAGGGCTTCGATCAGCTGCAGGGCGCCGGCGGTGTCTCCGCCCTGGGCGTGCAGGCGGGCCAGCAGGACGGCCGGGGCCGGCTCGCCCGCGGCGCCGGCAACGAGCTTGCGCAGCAGGGCTTCGAGTTCGGCACGCCGCTCCTGCCGCAGCAGCAGTGCCGCAAGCACATTGACCGACTGGGCGTGGCCGGGGTCGAGCTCGAGCGCGCGTCGCAGGCCGCGCTCGGCCAGATCCGTCTGCCCGCGGTCCAGCGCCCGCAGGGCCTGGCTGAGATGATCGCCGGCGCTTTCCGCCGCCGGCGCGCTGATCTGCGGCCGGGCGGCGGGGGCGGGCGCGGCCTGTGGTTCGGCGGGGGGCTCGGCCGGTGCGATGGCTGTCGCGACGGTCGCTGCGGCCGGCGTGGCTTCGGCCGCAGGGGAGCTACCGGCGGGCGCGCCGGCGGTGGTGAACTCCGCGCTGATCCAGCCCGTGGTGCCGTCGACGGTGCGCACCTGCAGGTAGCCGCGCGACTCGCCGAGCAGCTGCAGCGTGCTGCGTGCGCTCAGCACATGCAGCACGGGATGTTCGGTGCCGGGGCCGCTGCGCAGGTTGACGCGCTTGCCGGGCAGCACCTCCACGCTCTGCGGGGCAGGCGCCGGGGCCTCGGCTGCGGGTGGCGGGGCTTCCTGCGGCGCGGCCGGTTCGGCTGCGGGCTGGGCGCTGGCGGGCGGCAAGGTGCTTGCGGCTGCAGCGAGGTTCTCAACCCGCGCTGGCGGTGCCGGCGGTTCGACAGCCGGTGTGTCCTGGGCAGCCTGGCCGGTGGCCGCCCTCTCCGCCGCGGCTGCAGGGGGTGCCGGCGTTGCGGGGGCGCGGGCGGCGGGCTGGGCCATCTGCGCCGGTTCCGGCACCGGCCGCGCCGGCTGTCCCGCCTGGCCGTACAGCAGGAAAGCGGCGAGCGTGGCCAGCACCGCCGTCACCGAGAGCAGCAGCACCCAGCTGGGCGGCCAGCGGCGGGCGCGTAGCGGCGGCACGGTGACGGTGTCGTCGAGTGCCGTCGGCTTGAGCTCGTGGCCGATGCTGCGGCGGTCGATGTCGCGCAGCATGTCGTTGATCAGGCTCATGCCAGCCCCACTGCGAGGATGACGGCCGCGAGCGCGCCGCCGAGGTGGAAGAAGCCGAAGCGGGGCAGGGGCGTGGCGTCCTCGGTGTCGGCCACCGCGCGGCGCACATGGCGGGTATCGACCGTGGCGGCGCCTTCACCGTAGGCGGCGAGCAGGGCCTTGTGCGCGAGGACGTTCACCAGCCGGGCGATGCCGCGGCTGCCGCGATGCAGCGCACGCAGTGCGGCGGGGCGGAACAGGGTGGCGGCGCGGGGGCTGCCGGCCACGTGCAGGCGGTGGGCGACGTAGTTACGCACGCCATCCAGGTCGAGGGGCTGCAGGCGGTAGGAGAAGCCGATGCGGCTGCGCAGCTGGCGCAGGCCGTCGCCGGCCAGGCGCTGGTCGAGCTCCGGCTGGCCGAACAGGATCACGGTCATCAGCTTGTGTTTCTCGGTTTCCAGGTTGCTCAGCAGGCGCAGGGCCTCGAGCGTGTGGTCGGGCATGGCCTGGGCTTCGTCCAGGCACACCACCACCCGGCCGCCGCGCGCGGCGATGCCGATCAGGCGGTCGTGAATGATCTTGAGCTGGCCGTACTGGCCGAGTTCGCGCGGCGCCGAGATGCCGAGCTCGGCGGCGAGCGCCTCGCGCAGCGCGTCGGGCTCGAGCTGGGCGTTGGGCAGCCAGGCGGTGACCAGGCGGTCGCCACCCGCGGCCAGCAGCTTGCGGCACAACAGGGTCTTGCCGGTGCCCACTTCGCCGGTGATCTTGATGAAGCCCTCGCCCGCGCCGAGCGCCACGCGCAACACGTTGAGCGCTTCCTGGTGTGCCCGCCAGGCGTAGAAGTAGCCGGTGTCGGGAGTGAGCCGGAAGGGCGCTTCGCGCAGGCCGAAGTGTTGCTCGTACATGGGGCTCAGCGCGGCGGGATGCCACCCGGCGAAAGCAGGCCGTCGATGCGCCCGGTGGCGCCGGCGAGATCGTCCTGCCAGGAGCGGTTGTCGTCCACCACGATGGGCTTGAGCAGGATCACCAGTTCGGTCTTGCGCCGGGTCTTCTGGGTATGGCGGAACAGGTGGCCGACCACCGGCAGGTCGCCCAGCACCGGCAGACCGGCCTGGCCGTCGCGCTGGGAGTCCTGCATCAGCCCGCCGATGACGATGATCTGGCCGTTTTTCGCGCGCACGATGCTGTCGGATTCGCGCATGGTGCTGAAAGCCAAAGGCAGGGTCTGTTGCTGGCCGAACACAGTGAGCGTCTTGGTCTGGTCGACCACTTCGCTGACCGCCGGGCGCACATGCAGGATGATGTCACCACTGGCGTCGATCTGCGGGGTGACGTCGAGCGCGATGCCGGAGAAGAAGGGGGTGAGCTCGATCTCCGGCGAGGTGGTGGTGGTGGTGCCGGTGGTGGTGTTGTTGCTGGAGATGCGGGTAACGAAGAACTCGTCCGAACCCACCTTGATCACCGCCTTCTGGTTGTTCATGGTGGCGATGCGCGGACTGGACAGCACCTGAACATCTCCCTGAGTCTTGAGCAACTCTATGAAGGCGCCGAAATCACGCAGTTGCAGGGCGACGGAGAAGATTCCGCCAAAGGCATTGGCGTCGAGCCCGTTACCCTGCGTGAATGGCGAGAACGCTCCAGTTTCGTCGAGCATGCCGAGCAAGGTGTTGTTGCTCGGCTGGCTCGTTCCGCTGTAGCCAGGCCCTTGCCCCACCAGGATGCTGCCGTCCTTGCCGGCTTTCAGACCGGCCCAGTTGATGCCGGTCTGAAAGCCGTCGGAGAGCTCGACTTCGAGGATCTTCGCTTCCAGCAGCACCTGGCGGGTGACACTGTCCTGCAGCGATTGCAGGAAGAACTCCACTTCGCGCAGTTCGGCCGGCATGCCGCGTACCAGCACCAGGCCGGTGTGCGGATTGACCACCACCGCACGCCCGGCGGAGCCTTCGCCACCGCCTTCGACGCCGACGATCAGGCGCAGCGACTGTTCGAGCTCGGTCCAGAAGCGGCTGCTCGAGGTGGTCTCGATCTGGCTGCTGGCCGGATTGGACGACTCGCGCCCCGCGCTGCCGTTGCTGCCGCTGCCGGTGTCGTCGTCGCCGCCGCGCAACTGGCCGGAGCTGACCCGGGTCTCGGTGCGGCCGTCGCGCTTCAGGTTGATGTAGTTCACGTTGAACATGCGCGACTGCAGGGCGGCCGGGAACACCTGCCAGCCGGCGCTGCTGCGGCGCACGTCGTAGCCATAGACGTCGCGCACCGCGGTGAGCACCTCGGGCACGCTGACATTGCGCAGGCTGAGTGTGAGCGTGCCGTCGACCGCCGGATGGACGACGATGTTCTCGGCGCTGTCGTGCAGCAGCGACATGAAGAAGGTGCGGGCATCCACGTCCCGCACGTCGATGTCGAAGCGGCGCTCCGGCGCCTTGGGGATGTCGATCGCCACTGGCGGCAGCAGGGCGGCGGCCACCTCGGGCGGCAACGCGGCGTCCTGGGCGGCCGGGGCCTGGGCGGCGATCTCGCTGCGCAGTTGCGCGTAGGGCGAATCGGGGCCCTGTCCCGGGCGGGGGCTGGCGCAAGCGGCCAGGGCAAGGGCGAGGGCGGCGAGCGCCGGACGTGCGATGCAGGACTTCATGGCTGTGTTCCGTTGCGGCCCGCTGGCCGTTTGCTCATTCCCGGGGCGTCGAAGCGCAGGACCCGTTCGGTGTTGTCGTCGCCGCGCAGCGTGACCGAGGCGGCCTCGATGCGCACCACCACCGCATCGCCGACGCGCTCTCCACGGCGCACCGTGGTGCCGTCGATCACCGCGAAGCCGTCGTCCGGCCCCACGCGCGTGGCCTGCAGCCTGGCGGCCGCAAGCGGTGCGGCACCGTCAGCCGCGGACGGCGCCGCGATCTGGCCGGGAGGGGCCAGTGGGTCGGGAATCCCGGCTGCGCCGCTGGCTGCGGTGGCCGCGCCCGAGCAGGCGAACAGCAGGGCGAGGCGGGCAAGCATGTGCAGGTCAGACACCGATCCACTCCTTGTCCAGGCTCAGGGTGTGCAGGCGCAGGGTGAACGCCGCTTCGGGGTAATCCGTGCCGTCGATCGACAGCAGGTCCCAGTTGAGCAGCCAGGGCTGCTGCTCGACCGTGTGCAGGTAGGCGTTCAGCGCCGCGTAGCTGCCGCGCAGTTGCAGTTCCACGCCGCGTTTCCACACGCGCGCCGCGGGCTGGGGCGGGGCGTCGGTGTCGGCGTCGGCCTGCGCCGCGGTCTCGTCCGCGGGGCCGCCGTCCAGGGCGGCAGGCGGCAGGCTGCGCAGCGCCTGGAGGTGCAGCCCGCCGGTCTGCGTGACCAGGGCGCGCAGCACCTCGTGCATGCGGTCGGCCGGGATGAAACGGGAGACGGCCTCCGCCAGCCGGCCGTCGGCCTGGGCGATCGCTCCCTGCAGGGCGGCGATGCGCGCCTTGGCTTCCGCATCCGGGTCGGCGGCAAGTTCGGCCTGCAGGCCCGCCGCGCTGGCCTCCAGGCCGGCCACGCGGCTGCGGGCTTCGGTCAGGCGCGCCTGGTCGGTCTTGTAGGCCTGCCGGGCGGGTTCGATGAACAGCGCGTCGGCCAGCAGCACGATGACCGCGAGCGCGGCGGCGAGCAGCAGGGCCCGCTCGCGCAGCGAGCGCCGGTCGATGGCCGCGAGCAGCCGGGTCCAGGCCTTCTTCATTGGCGGGCGTCCTCCAGGCCGACGCAGGCGGCCGATGCCGCGGGGGCACCCAGGCAGCCGGCGGCGACGCGGAAGTCGATCCGGCGGGTGTCGTCGGGCGCACGGGCGAGGCTGAGCTCGCCGAAGGCCAGCCCTGCAAAGGCCGTCTCCTGGCCGAGCGACTCGATGTAGGTCGGCAGCAGGCCGGGCTCCAGGGCGCTGCCGACAAGCGCCAGGTCGCGCCCGCTGTTGGCGACCAGGATGCGGGTCAGCCACAGGCCTTCCGGGCGCTGGCGTCCCAGGCCTTCGACGAAGGCGGTCAGCGGAGTGGCCTGGCCACCGGCTGCGGCGCTGTCGGCGAGCCGGCGCAGGTGCATGAGCTGCACCTCGAGGCGACGGGCCTCGAGCGCCAGGCCGGGGTCCGGCTTGCGTGCGTCCAGACGGGCGGCGAGTTCGGCGACGCTGGTTTCGAGACTGCGGGTGTGCTGCGCCAGCTGCGCCAGCTCGGCACGCGGGGCGTTCAGGCGCAGGGTCATCCAGCCGGCGAGCGCCGCCATGCAGACCGCCGCCGCGACGATTGCCAGGACCACCTGGATGGCCGGCAACACCGGCTTGCGGTCGACCAGCGACTCGTCGAGGAGGTTGACCTCCTGGCGGACGGTGGTGTTCATGCGACCCCCAGGGCGCCGCCGAGGGCGAGCGGCATCGCTTCGGCCACCGTGTCGTTCTCGTCCAGGCCGCTGACCAGGTCGGCCGCGCCGACCAGGCGGGTGGCCAGGCCGAGCGCGCTGGTGATGTAGTCGACCAGGCGCTGCAGTTCGGCGCCGCGGCCGAGGACCAGCAGCTTCTTCACCGGCCCGTGGCCGAAGTGGCTGTCGTAGTAGTCCATGGTGCGCTGCGCTTCCAGGGCGATGCGGTCGTCCACGTCGGCGAGTCCGCCGAAGGTGCCGCCGCCCGCGGTGTAGCTCAGGGCGTCGAGGCCCTGGTCGAGCGCGCGGGCGAAATAGAACTTGTCGTCGCGGCAGATCTGCAGCGTGCCGCGTTGCGGACGCAGGTGCAGGACGGCGGTGGTCTCCAGGCTGCCGAGCGCCCGGCTGAGCAGGTTGCGCAGCGCGAATTCGGCAATGTCGATGCGCTGCAGGTCCAGCCCGGTGGCGTTGATCGTGGCGACCATGGGCTTGAGGCGGCTGGCCCGTGCGGCCACCACCTGCACCGGCTCGATGCGCTTCTGGCGCGCGGGCGGGGCTTCGAACACGTCGATCACCGCGTCGGCCGGGGAGTAGTCGATCAGGTCCTTGAGCCGCCAGCGCAGCGCCTGGCGCAGCTCCTCGGCGGGCACCTCGGGTCTGTCCAGCTGGTGGATGACGTAGTCGCCGTGGTCCAGCGTGAGCGCGGCCGGCACGCCCTGCAGGCGGTGCTCCGCCACCCAGGCCGCCAGCGTCCCGCTGCCGCCGTCCTTCGGTCCGTCGAAGCGGGCGAGCAGTCGCGGCGGTTCGCCGTCGCCGCGGCGGATGTGCACGGCGGTAACACTTTCGTCCGAGACGACGAGGCCGACCTGGCCGTCGGTCGACGCTTTGCCCCGCTTACCGAAACGCATGCCGAACAATCCGCGGACTCCCCCTGAATACTATGACGGACGACGTGATGCGCAAGGGTTTCCCCTGCGACCGGGAGGGATTATGCCACCCAATCCGGGGAGGGGAGTCGTTGCCGCCGGGCGGGGGCGCCGGATGCGCGAAAAGCGCAGGGCAAAGTTGATCGAAGGAGGAAAAATGTCACACTTTCGACGATATCTTCCCCTCCTGGGCGCCCCTGCCAAAGTCGGCGGCGCTGAGCTAAACTGCGACTTCGTCAGTCATGCACGTTCCGGCCCACTCCCCGAAGCCGGCGTCATGCGGGCCGGAGTGGCCCGGTCTGCAGCGGGCGCCCGTTTCGAGGCGCACACATAATCCGAATACGCTGCGGATGTTCGCAATAGGCGAGGCCGCGCCATGCGGCCACCATTGCGCCTGACGCAGACAACCACAGCATTCCGAGAGGGAGAACAATGGATCAGGACTTCATCGCCGCGGCGCTGGACTATCACCGTGCACCGACGCGGGGCAAGATTTCGGTCGTTCCGACCAAGGGCCTCACCAACCAGCGCGATCTGGCGCTGGCCTATTCCCCCGGCGTCGCCGCCGCCTGCGACGCCATCGTCGCCGACCCTGCGGAGGCGCGCGAACTGACCAGCCGCGGCAACCTGGTGGCGGTGATCACCAACGGCACCGCGGTGCTGGGCCTGGGCAACATCGGCCCGCTGGCGTCCAAGCCGGTGATGGAAGGCAAGGGCTGCCTGTTCAAGAAGTTCGCCAACATCGACGTGTTCGACATCGAACTGGCGGAGAACGACCCCGACAAGCTGATCGACATCATCGCCGCGCTTGAGCCCACCCTGGGCGGGGTGAATCTGGAGGACATCAAGGCGCCCGAGTGCTTCTACATCGAGCAGAAGCTGCGCGAGCGCATGAAGATCCCGGTCTTCCACGACGACCAGCACGGCACCGCGATCATCTCCTCGGCCGGTCTGATCAACGGCCTCAAGCTGATCGGCAAGGACATCGGCCAGGTCAAGCTGGTGTGCTCCGGCGCCGGCGCGGCGGCCATCGCCTGCCTGGACCTGATGGTGGGCCTGGGCCTGAAGCGCGAGAACGTCTTCGTGTGCGACTCCAAGGGCGTCATCTACCAGGGCCGCGACGAGAAGATGGAGGCCAACAAGGCGCGCTACGCCCAAGTCACCGACGCGCGTACCCTGGCTGACGCCATCGTTGGCGCCGATGTGTTCCTCGGCCTGTCCACCGCGGGCGTGCTCAAGCCCGAGATGGTGCAGAAGATGGCCGACAAGCCGCTGATCTTCGCGCTCGCCAACCCCAACCCCGAGATCCTGCCGGAAGACGCCAAGCGCGTTCGCCCGGACTGCATCATCGCCACCGGCCGTTCGGACTACCCGAACCAGGTGAACAACGTGCTGTGCTTCCCCTTCATCTTCCGCGGCGCGCTCGACGTGGGCGCCAGCACGATCAACGAGGAGATGAAGCTGGCCTGCGTGAAGGCGATCGCCGAGCTGGCCCAGGCCGAGCAAAGCGACATCGTCGCCTCGGCCTACGGCGGCGCGGAGCTGTCCTTCGGCCCCGAGTACATCATCCCCAAGCCCTTCGACCCGCGCCTGATCGTCAAGATCGCCCCGGCGGTGGCCAAGGCGGCGATGGACTCCGGCGTGGCGACCAAGCCGCTGGAGGACATGGCGGCCTATGTGGCCAGCCTGAGCGACTTCGTCTACCAGTCCGGCGTGCTCATGAAGCCGGTGTTCTCGGCCGCCAAGCGCGTGCCGATGGAGCAGAAGCGCGTGGTGTACGCCGAGGGCGAGGACCCGCGCGTGCTGCACGCGGTGCGCGTGGTGGTCGATGAGGGCCTGGCGCGCCCCATCCTGATCGGCCGTCCGGGCGTGATCGAGATGCGCATCAAGAAGATCGGCCTCAACCTGGTGCCGGAGCGCGACTTCGACATCGTCAATCCGGAGTCCGATCCGCGCTACCGCGACCTGTGGAACGAGTACTTCCGCCTGATGAGCCGCGACGGCGTGACGCCGGACATCGCCAAGGCCAAGATGCGCCGCGACACCACGCTGATCGGCTGCATGCTGCTGCGCACCGGGGATGCGGATGCGCTGGTGTGCGGCACCTTCGGCACCTACGACTACCACCTCAAGCAGGTGCAGGACGTGATCGGTCTCAAGCCGGGCTGCAAGCAGTTTGCGGCGATGAACATCCTGCTGTTGCCCAAGCGCATGCTGGCGGTCACCGACACCTATGTGAACGAGAGCCCGAATGCCGAGGAAGTGGCGGAAATCGCCCGCATGGCCGCCGATGAGCTGCGCCGCTTCGGCATCGAGCCGCGCGTGGCGCTGCTGTCGCATTCCAACTTCGGCAGTTCCTCGTCGGCTTCCGCCCGCAAGATGCGGGCGGCCAGCGACATCCTGCGCGCCTCGGATCCGGACCTGATCTGCGACGGCGAAATGCACGGCGACGCCGCGCTGAGCGCCGAGATCCGCAGCAAGGTCAATCCCGAATCGACGCTGCAGGGCGAGGCCAACCTGCTGGTCATGCCCAATCTGGACGCGGCCAACATCTCCTTCAACCTGATGAAGATCGCCAACGGCGACGGCGTCTCGGTCGGACCCATGCTGCTCGGTGCTGCGCTGCCGGTGCATATCCTGACGCCCTCGGCCACGGTGCGCCGGCTGGTGAACATCACGGCCGTCTCGGTGGTCGATGCGCAGGGTCAGCGCGAGGCCTCCGCACGCTGAGCGGGCGGACAGGCGCCGCCCGCATGCCTTCGGGCTGCGGGTGGCGGACAAGGACGCGCGGCGCCCGGCGGGCCGTGCCCAACGGCAGGGAGGACTGGCGATGATCGTCCGGTTCGGCGCTGCGGCGCATCGCGCATGGCGACCGTGGCGGGCTGCGGCGCTTGCCCTGTGGTGCGTGCTGACCGGCCCGGCCGCCGCCTCGTCCTGGCTGCTCGCGTCGCCCGATCCGCGCGTGGTGCCGGGGGAAAGCTTCGAGGTCGTCGTGGTGGCGTCGACACCACCGCAGCACTGGCCCGACAGCTTACCGGCGCAGGTCGAGGCCCCCGGCGGCGCCCGTATCGCCATCGAGCTTGCAGCGGCGGAAGGCGGCAGCGATGCGCCGCAGACAGCGACCCAGCGGCGCTACCTGGGGCGCTGGCCGGCAGAACTGCTGGGCGTTGCAACCCTGGCCCTGCGCGACATGCCGGCGGCCCGGCTGCTGGTCGAAGCCAGCGGCGAGCGCCCGGCAGGCGTTGCGGCGCTCGAGCCTGCATCCGCCGAGGCGAGGCCCGCCGCGCTGTCTTCATCCCTGGACGGAGAAGCGCTGCGGACGGACGAGACAGTCGCCCCGGCTGCGCTCGGTTTCCACGAACCCATCTATTTCCTGGTCGGCGGGCACGACAAGCGTGCCGCGCGCTTCCAGTTCAGTTTCCGCTACCGCCTGTTCGACGACCATGGCCTGGTGGGCGAGGCCTTTCCGGTGGTCCGCGGGCTCTACTTCGGCTTCACCCAGACCTCGCTGTGGGACCTGTCCTCGGACTCCAAGCCCTTCCGCGACAGCAGCTTCCGCCCTTCGCTGTTCTACCAGTGGCGTGCCAGCGACCCGGAAAGCGGCGGTTCGCTGGCCTTTGCCGGTGGCTACGAGCACGAATCGAACGGGCGCGACGGCGAGGATTCGCGCAGCATCGACACCCTGTTCCTGCGTGCCGACGCACGCTACTACCTGGCCGACGGGCGCACCTACCTGGGCGCTGCGCCCAAGTTCTGGTTCTACCTCGACAAGGAGGACAATCCGGACATCGCGCGCTACCGCGGCTATGCGGAACTCGGCCTGCGCGCGGGGCGCGACGACGGCCTCATGCTGACCGGGCTGCTGCGCCGCGGCACCGCGGGCAAGGAAAGCGTCCAGCTCGACCTGTCCTATCCGGTCCGGCGCAGCATCTTCTCCGGCGTGGGCGCCTTCCTGCACCTGCAGTATTTCAAGGGCTACGGCGAGACCCTGCTGGACTACGACGAACGTCGCGGGTCGCGGTTTAGAATCGGCCTTTCCATCGTCAGATAAGCCGCCGCCACCTGCGGCCCAGAACAAAGGAGACGCACATGCCCCAAGCCATCCGCTTCCATCAGACCGGCGGCCCCGAAGTGTTGCAGTGGGAATCGATCGAAGTGCCGCCACCCGCGGCCGGCGAGGCGCAGGTGCGCCACCACGCGGTCGGCCTGAACTACATCGACACCTACCACCGCACCGGCCTGTACCCGGTGCCCCTGCCTTCCGGCATCGGCCTCGAGGGCGCGGGCGTGGTCGAGGCGGTGGGCGAGGGCGTGAGCGATCTCGCCCCGGGCGATCGCGTGGCCTACGCCGGCGGGCCCCTGGGTGCCTACGCACAGCTGCGCAACATGCCGGCCGACCGCCTGGTCAAGCTGCCGGAGGCGCTGTCCTTCGAGCAGGGCGCGGCGATGATGCTGCAGGGGCTCACCGCGCAGTACCTGCTGCGCCGCACCTACCGGGTGCAGCCCGGCGACACCATCCTGATCCACGCGGCCGCCGGCGGCGTGGGGCTGATCGTCTGCCAGTGGGCAAAGGCGCTGGGCGCCACGGTGATCGGCACCGTGGGATCGGACGAGAAGGCCGCGCTGGCGCGCGCACACGGCTGCGACCACCCCATCGTCTACACCCGCGAGAAATTCGCCGAGCGCGTGCGCGAGATCACCGGCGGCGCGGGCGTGCCGGTGGTGTATGACTCGATCGGCGCGGACACCTTCATGGATTCGCTCTCCTGCCTGCGCCCGCTCGGCACCATGGTGCTGTTCGGCGCCGCCTCCGGCCCGGTGCCGCCCTTCGACATCGGCCTGCTGGCCAAGATGGGCTCGCTCTTCCTCACCCGCCCGACCCTGTTCACCTACACCGCGCGGCGCGAAGATCTGCTGGCGATGGCCGGCGAACTGTTCGACGCGGTGATCTCCGGCAAGGTGAAGATCGAGGTCAACCAGCGCTATCCGCTGGCCGATGCCGCCCAGGCCCATCGCGACCTGGAGGCCCGGCGCACCACGGGCTCGACCATCCTGCTGCCCTGACGCGGGCGCGCTTGCGCGGCATGTGCATGCGGTTTGCTGCGGCACCGCAAATTTATCGAATTGCCACACTTGCCTTCGCCTCCTGCGATCTATCATGAATGATGAACTGCCGTCGTCATGCCCCTTTGGCGTATGACGACGGCAGCGGTGCCGCGCTACGCTGCGGTCCTGCGGACATATTCATCGATGGAGGTTTCCGAATGGAACAGGAAACGATGTGGGGCGCGCTGGGGGCTAGCCTCGGCGGCAGCCTGCCCACCGTGTTCGGTGCGCTGGCGATCCTGGTGGTGGGCTGGTTCGTTGCGGTCAGCCTGCGGGCGGCGCTGCGCCGCCTGCTGGCGATGAGCGGGCTGAACCGGCGGCTGAAGGATGCCGTGGGGCAGGAGATGGACGCCGAGCGCGCACTGACCCTCGGGGTGTTCTGGCTGGTCTTGCTGGTCACCCTGATCGCGGTGCTCAACACGCTCAACCTGGAGAACGTGTCCGCGCCCTTCGCCGCCCTGCTCGAACGCATCACCAGCTATGTGCCGCAACTCATCGCCGGCGCCGTGCTGGCCCTGGTGGCCTGGCTGGCCGCAACGCTGCTGCGCGCGCTCACCGAGAAGGCGCTCTCCGCGACCACGCTGGACGACAAGCTGTCGGCCGAGGCCGGCATGGAGCCGATGAGCCGCAATCTGGCGAACGTGCTGTTCTGGCTGGTGCTGCTGCTGTTCCTGCCGGCGGTGCTCGGCGTGCTGGGCCTGCACGGCCTGCTCGAACCGGTGCAGGACATGCTCGACAAGGCCCTGGCAATGGTGCCCAACATCTTCGCCGCCGCGGTCATCGGCCTGGTCGGCTGGGTGGTGGCCAGCGTGCTGCGCGGGCTGGTGGGCAACCTGCTGGCGGCCGCGGGCGCGGACAAGCTCGGCGGTACGCTGGGCCTGGGCGAGGACCTGCGGCTGTCCCGCCTGGCCGGCATCGTGGTGTTCATCCTGGTCTTCGTGCCCAGCCTGATCGCCGCGCTCGACGCCCTGCAGATCGAGGCGGTCTCGGGGCCGGCCATCGGCATGCTGCAGCAGTTCTTCGACGCGGTGCCGCACATCCTGGCCGCAGCGGTGATCCTGACCGTCACCTGGTTCGTCGCCCGCTTCGCCGCCGGGCTGATCGGCAAGCTGCTCGCCGGCGTGGGCTTCGACCAACTGCCGGCCCGCCTGGGCTTTGCGCATGCCTTCAAGGGCGAACTCAGCGCCTCGGCCCTGGTCGGGCGCCTGGTGCTGTTCTTCGCCATGCTGTTCGCTACCGTGGAGGCCGCCAACCGCCTGGGCTTCGGCCAGGTGAGCGACATCGTCGCGATGTTCATCCAGTTCGGCGGCGACATCCTGCTCGGCGGCGTGATCCTGGTAATCGGCTTCTGGCTCGCCAACCTCGCCCACGCCGCGATCGCCAGCGCGAGCGGCGAGAAGAGCGTCGGCCTGGCCCAGGTGGCGCGCGCCGCCATCCTCGGCCTGGTGATCGCCATGGGCCTGCGCGCCATGGGCATCGCCGACGACATCGTCAATCTCGCCTTCGGCCTCACCTTGGGCGCGGTGGCGGTGGCGGTGGCGCTGTCCTTCGGCCTCGGCGGGCGCGAAGCGGCCGGACGGCAGATGGAGTACTGGCTGGCGCGCCTGCGCAAGGACGAGCGCAAGGACGGATAATGCCCTGGCGGCGGGCCCTGGGCGGCCCGCCTTCGCAGCCGGGGACAACATGAAGGGCAACTCGCCACGCCGGGGCGTGGCCACCGAAACGCGCATCGCACGCACCGCCTACGGCGGGCTGGCGGTGCTGGTCGCGCTTCCGTTCATCGTTGTCGGCACCTATTTCGCACTGGCCGGCTTCGGCGTGCTGCCGTTGCCCGGGCGGGCGCATGCGCCGCTGTGGGTGATCGGCGCCGTTGGCGTGGCCTTCGCGCTCGCCGGGGCGGTACTGTGCGGCCACGGCCTGCGCGGCCTGCTCGCAGCCCGCCGTATCAGGATGCAGCGCAGTCGCCACGCCGACCGCCCATGGCTGCTCGACTACCCCTGGGACCCGTGCGGTGTCACCGACGGCGGCGCGGCACGCTGGGGACAGACGCTGCTTGGCGTGGTGCTGTTTGGTGCATTGCTGGTGCCCTTGAACTGGTGGGCCTTCCTCAGCGACGACGGCCGCTTCGTGGTGCGCGCGCTGGTCGGTTTTTTCGACATCGCCTGGCTGCTCGGCGCGGTGGTGGCTGCCTACCGGTTCGTCCAGTACCTCAAGTACGGCACCAGCCGGCTGTCCTTCGGCGCCTTCCCATTCCGCCCCGGTGGCCGGGTCGAGCTTGGCTTCTCCCCCAACCGCTTCGCGCGCCTGGATCTCGTGCTGCGCTTCGTCGAGGAGTGGTACGAGGCCAGCGGGCAGGGCAAACACCGCACCATCCACCACCGCGCCCGCGAGCTTTTCCGGCGCGAATGGACGCTGTCGCCGCCGGCCGGCGCGCGCGAGGCGGCGATCGCCTTCGATCTGCCGGATGAACCGGAGCTTCTGACCCGTCTGCAGGCCGACCCGCGGGTGCGCTACTGGGAGCTGCAGGTGAGCGCCGCGCAACCGGGCATCGACTTCCACGCGGCGTATCCGCTGCCGGTCTATGCCTGCGAAGCGTGGCAGGTCGGCAAGCCGCTGCGCCGCGCGCCGCTGGCCGGAGCACGCTTTCTTCGGCCCTACGCCTTCGAGCTCGGCGTGCCCGTGCTCCTGTGTGTCGCGCTGGCGGCCTTCTGGCTGCTGGCGCCCGAGCCCGCCCAGCGCGTCCTGAATGGGGCTGCGCAGTTGATCGAGCGAGTGCGCACCGCCCACGCGATCGAGGCGATGACCGGCATCGACAAGGCCGGCATGGCGGTGCTCAGCGGGCCGGACGGGCGCATGTGGGCGCTGGGGAAGTACACGCTGGCGCGTTACCAGGGCGACGAGCCGGAACTGCTGCTCGACGCAGCCAGCTACCGGGCGCGTTTCGGGCGTCGCGTCGATGCGCTGTCCGCGCTCCAGGTGGTCGGCGCGGACGAGGCCTGGGTCGGCTCGTGGTACGGCGAATTGTTGCACTATCGCGCCGGCAAATGGCGGATGGCCGCCGCGCGCGGCGCACCGCTCGCACGCCGCGTTCATGCGCTGGCCGTGCATCGCGGCACGCTCCTCGTGGCCGGCGGCGATGGTCTGTGGCAGATGGACGGCGACGGCGAGCTGCGCCCGGTGACGGGCCTGCCGGCGGGTGCCGCCCAAGCGCTCGAAGCGACGGCGGACGGTGTGCTGTATGCCGCGCTGGGGGCCGAGGTGTGGCAGCTGACCGGCGAGACCTGGCGGCCGTTGTGGGCGGGAGCCGATGGAGCGGCCGAAGTGACCGCGCTGCGCGCCGAGGCCGGCCGCCTGCTGGTGGCCACGCGAGGCGGGCTCTTCCTGCTCGATGCCGACGGGCGGGAGGTCGAGCACCTGCTGTCGGGCGAGCATCTCACCTCGGTCGTCGTGGCCGATGGCGGATACTGGCTTGGCGCATGGCGACGAGGCCTGCTGCGCGTCGATGGTGCGCGCAGCCGCCAGTTCGAGCGAGCGGACGGCTTGCCCGATCCGGACGTCAACGCACTTGCTGCCGATGGTCGTGGCAGGCTGTGGATTGCCACCTATGGTGCGGGTCTGCAGCGCGCCGAGATGTCGGTGCTTCTCAGCGTCAAGGAGTGACGTCGGCGCGACGGCGTCGGCGGCTCGGGTAGAATTCCGCCCCATGACCGCCCAGCTTCCAAATCCCTCCGAACCCCGTTTCGTCCACCTGCGCATGCACACCGAGTTCTCGGTGGTGGACGGCATCGTGCAGATCGATCAGGTCCTGAAGGCCGCTGCCGATGACGGCATGCCGGCGCTCGGGATTTCCGACCTGGCCAACCTGTTCGGCATGGTCAAGTTCTACAAGGGCGCGCGCGGGCGGGGCATCAAGCCCATCGTCGGCGTGGACGCGTGGATCACCAACGACGCCGAGCGCGACAAGCCCACGCGCGTGCTGCTGATCTGCAAGAACCGCGAAGGCTACGGCCAGCTGTGCGAGCTGCTCACCCGCGCCTTCCTGGACAACAAGTACCGCGGGCGCGCGGAACTGCGCCGCGACTGGTTCGAGGGCGGCGCGGCGAGCGGGCTGATCTGCCTGTCCGGTGCGATGCACGGCGACATTGGGGTGGCGCTGGCCAACGGCAATGCCGCGCAGGCGGAGGAGCTCGCGGCGGAGTGGGCGCGCCTGTTCCCGGGCGCCTTCTACATAGAGCTGCAGCGCGCCGGCCACCCCGGCACCGAGCGCTACATCCGCCAGGCGGTGCAGATCGCCGGCAAGCTGGGCCTGCCGGTGGTGGCCACCCATCCGGTGCGGTTCCTGAAGCCGGACGACTTCCGCGCCCACGAGGCGCGGGTGTGCATCGCCGAAGGCTACGTGCTGGCCGACAAGCGGCGGCCGAAGAACTTCACCGAGGAGCAATACTTCAAGAGCCAGGCGCAGATGTGCGAGCTGTTCGCCGACCTGCCCGAGGCGCTGGAGAACGCGGTGGAGATCGCCCGGCGCTGCTCGCTGACCGTGCAGTTGGGCAAGAACTTCCTGCCGCTGTTCCCGACCCCGGACGGCATGAGCCTGGACGATTTCCTGGTGCTGGAGGCCAAGCGCGGCCTGGAAGAGCGTCTCGCCCAGCTCTACCCGGAAGCCGGGGAGCGCGAGCGCCAGCGCCCGCGCTACGAGGAACGCCTCAAGTTCGAGACCGACACCATCATCCAGATGGGCTTCCCGGGCTACTTCCTGATCGTGGCGGACTTCATCCAGTGGGCCAAGAACAACGGCGTGCCGGTGGGGCCGGGGCGCGGCTCGGGCGCCGGTTCGCTGGTGGCCTATTCTCTGAAGATCACCGACCTCGATCCGTTGGAGTACGCCCTGCTGTTCGAGCGCTTCCTCAACCCGGAGCGGGTGTCCATGCCCGACTTCGACATCGACTTCTGCCAGGACAACCGCTACCGCGTCATCGAATACGTGCGCGAGCGCTACGGCAAGGAGGCGGTGAGCCAGATCGCCACCTTCGGCACCATGGCCTCCAAGGCGGTGGTGCGCGACGTCGGCCGCGTGCTCGACCTGCCCTACGGCCTGTGCGACCGTCTCTCCAAGCTGATCCCGATCGAAGGCGCCAAGCCGGTCTCGCTCGCCAAGGCCTACGAGATGGAGCCGCAGATCGGCGAGATGATGAAGGACGGCAACGACGGCGAGGCCATCCAGACCCTGTGGGGCCTGGCCGAGCCGCTCGAAGGCCTCACCCGCGGCGTCGGCATGCACGCCGGCGGCGTGCTGATCGCGCCGGGCAAGCTCACCGACTTCTGCCCGCTCTACATCGCCGACGGCGACGACGCCACGCCGGTGTCGCAGTTCGACAAGGACGACGTGGAAGCGGTCGGCCTGGTGAAGTTCGACTTCCTCGGCCTGCGCAACCTAACGATTATCGAGCTCGCGCTCGATTACGTGCAGCGCCTGGAAGGGAGCCGCATCGACCTGATGAGCCTGGGCTTCGAGGACCCTGCCGCCTATCAGATCCTCAAGGACGCCAACACCACGGCGATCTTCCAGGTCGAATCGGACGGCATGAAGAAGCTCCTCAAGAAGCTCGCCCCCGACCGCTTCGAAGACATCATCGCGGTGCTCGCGCTCTACCGCCCGGGGCCGCTCGGCTCCGGCATGGTGGACGACTTCATCCTGCGCAAGAAAGGCCAGCAGGAGATCGACTACTTCCACCCGGACCTGAAAGCCTGCCTGGAGCCGACCTACGGCGTCATCGTGTACCAGGAACAGGTGATGCAGATCAGCCAGATCATCGGCGGCTACACCCTGGGCGGCGCGGACATGCTGCGGCGCGCGATGGGCAAGAAGAAAGCCGACGAGATGGCCAAGCACCGCGCCACCATCGCGGAAGGCGCGCAAAAGAAGGGCTACGACCCGGCACTGGCCGAACAGCTCTTCGACCTGATGACCAAGTTTGCGGAGTACGGCTTCAACAAGTCGCACACCGCGGCCTACGCCGTGGTCACCTACCACACCGCCTGGCTCAAGGCCCACCACTGTGCGGCCTTCATGGCGGCGACGATGTCGTCCGACCTGGACAACACCGACACCATCAAGATCTTCTACGAGGACACGCTGGCCAACCGCATCAAGGTGCTGCCGCCGGACGTGAACGAATCCGACTACCGCTTCGTGCCGGTCGACCGCAAGACCATCCGTTATGGACTGGGTGCGGTAAAGGGCTGCGGCGAGCCGGCGGTGCGCGCCATCCTCGGCGCACGTGAAAAGGGTGGCGCCTTCCGCGACCTGTTCGATTTCTGCGAGCGCGTCGACCGCCGCATGGTCAACCGCCGGGTCATCGAGGCGCTGATCCGCGCCGGGGCGATGGACACGCTCCCCGGCCACCAGGGCATCGACCGCGCGCAGTTGGTGGCCACCGTCGGCCTGGCGATGGAGGCGGCCGAGCAGGCCGCGGCCAACGCGCTGCAAGGCGGGCTGTTCGACATGATCCCGGAAGCGGCCGGCGCCGCGCCCGAGTTCGCCAAGGTGCGCCTGTGGTCCGAGCGCGACCGCCTCAAGGAAGAGAAGACCGCGATCGGTTTCTTCCTCTCCGGCCACCCGTTCAACGCCTTCAAGAGCGAAGTGCGGCGCTTCGTGCGCCGCCCGCTGTCGCAGCTCGAACCCTCGCGCGAGCCGGTGAGCATGGCCGGGGTGGTGATGGAAGTGCGCACCAAGATGGGCAGCCGCGGCAAGATGGCCTTCATCCAGCTCGACGACGGCAGCCAGCCGCGCGAGGTGGCGGTGTACTCCGAGGTGCTGGACGCCAACCGCGGCAAGATCGTCACCGACGAGGTGCTGGTGGTCGAGGGCAAGGTCAGCAAGGACGACTTCAACGGCGAGGGCGGCCTGCGCATCATCGCCGACCGCCTGTACACCCTGGGCGAGGCGCGCGCGCGCCATGCCCGCGCGCTGCAGGTCTGCATCAATGGCGAGGTGCCGGCCGCCGGCGGCGCGGTGGCCGCGGCCGAGCGCCTGCAGGGGCTGCTGTCACCTTTCCGCGACGGCGGCTGCCCGGTGCGGGTGCGCTACCGCAACGCCGAGGCCGAGGCCGACCTGCCGTTCGGCGAGGGCTGGCGGGTGCGTCCGGAGGACGCGCTGCTGGAGAGCCTGCGCGAATGGCTGCCGCCGGAGGCGGTTGAAGTGCTCTATTCCTGAATACTGCGAGTGGCGTCCGGCAGGAAGAGCAGATCCAGCACTGTACCGCCGGCGTCGCTGCGACGGATCTGTAGCAGCCAGCCCAGGCGCTCGCAGATCAGCCGGACGATGAACAGCCCCAGGCCGTCGTCGGGCACATGGCGGTCGCCGGGGCTAGCGAGGCGCTTCCGTACCCGGTCCGGCAGACCTTCGCCTTCGTCGGCAATGCTCAGGCTGTGCGCGCCCAGATCGATGCGTACAGCCCCGCGGGTGTGGCGCAATGCGTTCTGCAGCAGGTTGCGCAGCAGCATCCGCACCAGTGCGGGGTCGGCCGCCACCACCGGCCCCGGCTGTGCCGTCCGCAGATGCACCCTGGAGCGCTGTGCCGGGGTGCCGCAGTTCTGTTGTTCCACCAGCCCCTTCAGGGCAGCCGCCAGGTCCACCTGCTCGAGCTGTTCGTCTTTGTCCGCGCGGCGTGCGAGCTTGAGAAGGGCTTCTACGTCGGCGCGCATCTCGTCCGCCGCGCGACGGATGCGCGCGACGGTGTCGCGGTCCGCCGCACCGAGGGAGTCGCGCTGCTCGAGCACATCAAGGGCGCCCGAGATCACCGCCACCGGCGTGCGCAGTTCGTGGCTGGCCAGGCTGACCAGCGATTTCTCTCTCTGCACGTAGGCGTCCAACTCGGCGAGCAGGCGGTTCAGCATGTCGGCGATGTCGGCGAGTTCCGCCTCCCGATAGTGGGTCTCGAGGCGGGCGAACGGCGTACCGGGGCGGATGCGCGCAATGTGTCGGGTAAGCTCTTGCAGGGGCGCGACGATACGACGCGTGCCGAGGCGCGCGAGCAGCAGCGCCAGCGCCAGGGCCGCGATGGCGAAGGCTGCCAGGCCGACCTGCAGCACCGTCTCGCGGCTTTCCATCAGAGTGATGTCCTGTGCCAGGTAGAGCACGCCCGGCGGGGTAGCGGTGCGCTCGATGGAGAGCAGGTAGGTGCGTTCGCCGACTTGCACCTCCGCTGAGAACGGGACGCTGCGGTGGAGAAAAAGCGCGGGCAGTGCGTCCGGGCTGGCGCCCGCGGGCAGGTAGGTGGCGGTGAGCACCGCAGTCTGCCAGCTCTGCGGCTGCGGCCCGGTGATCGCCGCTTGGAGGAAGTCGCGCTCCAGCGCCAGTTCGCGAAGCAGGATGGTGTCCTCCACGTCCTCGTACACATAGTCCACCGCCACCAGCGTCACCAGCACGTTGATCAGGCCAATGACGAGGATGGTGCGGAACAGCCGGCGGGAGAGCGAAGCCTTCATCGGGGCCGGATCACGGAGTCAGAGTGCCACGAGTGCGCGCGCGTGTGCGTCTAGCAGGAGCTGCCAGTCGTCGGGGGACAGGAAGCGCTGGTGTCGTTGAAGTTGCTCCAGATCATGCCGGGCGGCCTGCCTTCGGGTGAATCGCATGCGCATTTTCTCCAGATCGAGCAGGGCAACCTGCGGCAAGTCGGTGCTGTCGAAGCGGATCATAACGTGCTTGCCGTACAGGCAGCTGTGCTGCAGGCGGGCACGATGCAGGTGACCTAGCGCATGGCCGATGGCGCTGGCGACCGCCCGACGTTCGCTCGCCGAGCCGGCGGGCAAGGCATCCAGCGCGTGGTAGCCGCTCAGCGCGGAGGTGACGAGCACCGCCTGCATGCCTTCGGCCGTGCGGCGGGTGCCATGAAAGAGCGGCTTCGGTGCGGGGATGCCCAACCCGGCAAGGCGTTGAAGACAATGCCACTCTCGACTCGCCGTCGGACTGCCCAGCGGATGGCGGAGGCTGCGGTACAGGTGGTTGCACTGTCGCTTGATGTAGACCTCTTCGCCGTCGACGATGGCACGTACCACGCCGCTCCATCCGTTGCGCCGCTGGTTGGGTGCTTCCACCCAGTCGCCGGGCAATGACCACCAATAATCGAAGGGATGAAATTCCCGCTGGCGATCGCGAGCTGTGTGGGCGTGTGTGTAGTGACGCTCAGGCGCGGCGTAGTACATATACGCGCCACATTGATTGTCCGGGGAGGAAATCCAGCCGTGCGACGATCTCGAAGCCCGCGAAGGCGAACTCGGCCTCGGCGGTAGTGCGGGGAATCACGTAGCGATTCTGGTATCCGCTCTTGCCACGCGCCCGGCGCCGCGCTTCCTGACGTTTGCGGCGCCAGGCCATGTAGTTGCCATCCACCCATAGGGACACGATGACGGTGTCGCGGGTCACGCGATGGAATTCGCGCAGCATCGCGAGCCGGTGCTCCGGCTGGCCGATGTGGTGCAGCAGGCGCATGCAGAAGATGCTGTCGACCGCCCGGTCCGGCAGGCCGATCGCAAAGGCCGAGGTCTGCAGCGGGCGGATGCGCTCCAGCAGGCGGGGGGCTGCATTGCGTACCGCGACGTCGAGCATTGCAGCGGAGTTGTCGGCAGCGATGATCAGGCGTTCCGGGTGCTCCGCCAGAGTGTTCCAGAAGCGGCCGGCGCCGCAGGGCAGGTCCAGCACCTGTTGCGGCTGGCCGGCCAGTGCCAGTGCGCGGCGGGCCAGTTGTTGGTCGCGCAGATTGGTGAGGCGTCTCCGCAGGCTGCCACGATGCTTATCGAAGTACGACTGTGAATGTTGCGGGTCGTACTTGGCGGAGAACGGAAGTTCGATCCGGTTGTTGCTGTCGGTCGCGGGCATGGCGGGTTCCGAGTGGTGCTAGAGCCGCCAAGGCTATTCGGGTGCAGGTGAAGGAAAGGTCGGGCAGATGTGAAGAAATCGTTGGGCGGAGCCTGTCAGTGCTCAGCGAGGCGGTAGCCGATACCATGCACCGTGTGCAGAAGGGGGCTTCCGAATGGTTTGTCGATCTGTTGGCGCAGGGCGTGAACGTGGCTGCGCAAGGCATCACTGTCAGGCGGGTCGTCACCCCATACCGCCTCCTCCAGCACCTCGCGCCGGACCACGGCCGGGCTTCTCTGCATCAACGCAGCGAGCAATCTGAGACCGATCGGGCCGGGGTGTACCGACGTCCCGGCGCGTGTGACTTCGAGCGTGTCGAGGTTGTAGCAAAGATCGCCTACCTGAAGGGTGTGCTGCAGACCGCCCGTGCTGCGTTTGAGTACCGCCTGGATGCGTGCGGCCAGTTCGGGGAGGGCGAACGGCTTGGTGAGGTAGTCGTCTGCACCGGTGCGGAAACCCTGCAGGCGGTCGTCCAGTGCATCGCGGGCGGTGAGCATGATCACCGGCACGGCCTTGCGCTCGCCCTCGCGCAGGCGTTCGCAGAGGGTGAAGCCGTCGATGCCCGGCAGCATGATGTCGAGCACGATCAGGTCGTAATGCTGGGTTGCCGCAAGATGCAGGCCGGTTAGGCCGTCGGCGGCGCAATCGACGGTGTAACCCTTCAGGCTCAGATAATCGGCGAGATTGGCCAGGATGTCGCGGTTGTCTTCGATGACCAGTAGGCGCATGGGAGGATCGTGAAGAAAGCTTGCGGTGGGCGCTGCACCCGGCCGCGCGGATCAGTTGTTTGCCGTGGGTGCCAGCCGTATCAGAACGTGGCGGGCGTCGCGGTAGTGTTGTTCCAGTCGCGGGCCATATCGCGTCTGCAGGCCTTCAAGGTCGCGCTCGCGTAGCGCCAGGAAGATGGCATGGTCTCCGTCTGTCAGAGCTGCCAGCTCGTCGCTCGCAATGCTCCGCGCGCCTCCACGGGAATAATAGCGTGCCGAGAACGGCAAATCGCCCAACCAATACAAGGAAGCAGCGTCACCGTCCGGCAGCGCCTCCAGCGCATCGACCAGCGGAGCCGCAGACCTGAGCTGCTCCGGATGCGCCACGAAGTGCAGCCCGATCAAGGTGACCGTCAGAGGCACCGCCATTGCGGCCCCCGGCAACGTCCACGGCTTCGGAGGATGCGCCAACGCGGGCAGCAGGCCGCGTGCGACAAGGATGGCGAGGAAGGGCAGGCCGGGCAGTACGTAGGTCCACAGGATGTTGCCGGACAGGCTGAAGAACAGGGCCGGGGCGAAGGCTGCGGGGATCAGCAGGCGCAGGGCGGAGTCGCCGAGGCTGCGGCGCAGGGCGGCGCGCCGGGACGGCGTCAGCAGGCTGCGCCCGAGCAGCACGGCGCCGACCGGCCCCCAGGGCAGGCTGGCCCACAGCAGGAAGAGCCAGATGGTGCCGCGCGGTTCGTCGTGCGCGCTGCCGTAGAGATCGCCGGCCCAGCCGGGATCGATGAAGCGGCGCAGGTGCTCGCCCACCAGGAAGTAGTCGAGGAAGCCGGGGGTCTTCAGTTCGGCGGCAACATACCAGGGCACGACGATGAGCGCGGTGAGCAGGCTGCCCCGCCACCACGGCAGTGCCCGCCACAGATCCCGCCAGTGGCGTTGCCACAGCCCCCAGGCGAGGACCGGCAGACCGACCAGCACCACGGCCAGCGGCCCCTTGGCGAGCAGGCCGATGGCCAGGCCGGCGAAGAAGGCCCAGCGCCATCCGGCGGGCGCGCCGGGCTCCATCGACAGCGCCAGGGCGACCAGGCTGAGCGTGGTGCCCAGGGTCAGGAAGGGGTCGGTGAGCACCGCGCCGGCGCTGACGAAGGGCAGGGCCATGCTGGCCAGGATGAGGACGGTGAGCTGCCCGAGCCGCTCCCCGCCCTGGCGACGGGCCAGTTGCCAGCTGAGCCAGAGGATGCCGAGCATGGCCAGCCAACTCGGCAGGCGGACCGTGAAGTCGTGCAGGCCGAACAGGTCGATCGCGCCTGCCTGCGCCCAGAAGGACAGCGGCGGTTTGCCCCAGAAGGGCACGCCGGGTTCGAACCAGGGGGTGATCCAGTCGCCGCTTTCGGCCATCAGGCGGGCGGTTTCCGCGTAGCGCGGCTCGGTGGTGTCGCTCATCGGCAGGAGCGCCATGGTGAGCAGGCGCAGGGCCATGACCAGCCCTGCCAGCCAGAGCAGGCTGCCGGCGATGCGTGTGCCATGGCTGGCGGCAGGCGCCTGCAGCGAGCGCTCCGGGGACAGGGCGGCCTCAGGCATGGCGACGGGCGTTCCAGGGCTGCGCGGCGGTCTGCTCGCAGGCCACCGGGAGGATGCGGCGTTCGTCCTGCAGCAGGTAGAGCGGGCGCCGCTTGGCTTCGATGTAGGTCTTGCCGACGTACTCGCCAACGATGCCGATGCCCAGCAACTGCACCCCGCCGAGGAAGGCGATCAGCGCCACCAGGGAGGGGTAGCCGGCCACCGGGTCGCCCAGCAGCAAGGCCTTGACGACGATCCAGGCGCAGAAGGCCGCTCCGGCCAGTGCGGTGAACAGGCCCGCAAGGGTGGCGAGGCGCAGCGGGGCGACCGAGAAGGAGGTGATGCCTTCCAGCGCAAGGCCGAAGAGCGCTGGCCAGCCCCACTTGCTGCGCCCCGCATGGCGCGCGGCGCGGTCGTACTGCAGCACCACCGTGGGCAGGCCGACCCAGGCGTAGAGGCCTTTCATGTAACGGTTGCGCTCGGGCAACTGCAGCAGGGCGTCGACCGCGCGCCGGCTCATCAGGCGGAAGTCGCCGGTATCCACCGCCACCGGGCTGGGGCTCAGGCGCGCCAGCAGGCGGTAGAAGGCGTGGGCGCTGGCGCGTTTCAGCCAGCTCTCCCCGGCACGGCTGCGGCGCTGCATCTGCACCACGTCGGCGCCGGCCTGCCAGTGTTCGAGCATCTGCGGAATCAGCTCCGGCGGGTCCTGCAGGTCGGCGTCCAGCACGACGACCGCGGCCCCGCGTGTGGCGGCCAGGCCGGCGCTCATCGCCGCCTCCTTGCCGAAGTTGCGGCTCAGGCGCAGCAGGCGTAGTTCGCAGTGCTGCGGCCGGGCAGCGGCGAGAAGCTCCGCGGAACCATCGCTGCTGCCGTCGTCGACGAACACCAGTTCGGTGCTCAGCGCCAGCCGCGCGGCAAGCGCTTCCAGCCGCTGCAGGCAGGCGGGCAGGACTTCGCGCTCGTTGTAGAAGGGAACGACGATGCTCAGGTCGGGCGCGCGCGGGCGTTCAGCCGGCCGCTTGAGCGGGTGCAGGTTCATGGAAGACCATCCTCGCGTAGAGCAGGTAATTGAGTGCGGCCACGGCCACCGTGGTGAGCGCCTGCGCGGTGGGCGCAGCCAGGGCGACCGGGCCGTGCAGCAGGGCGAAGAGCAGCAGATTGGCCAGCCAGCCGACGGCGCAGGCGGCCAGGTAGCGCGGCAGCGCGCTGCCATGGGCGCGGGTGCTGGAGAAGGTGTGCCTGTGCTGCAGGGGGTAGTTGAGCGCGGCCCCGGCCAGCGCGCCCAGCGCGGTGGCCAGCCGGGCATCGCTGCCGACGGCGATCAAAGCGGCCATGCAGGCCCAGTGGAGCAGCGTGGCGGCGATACCGGCGGCAGCGAAGCGCGCGGCGCGAGCCGCGCGGGCGAAGACGCTGGGTGCGTAGGTGTGGGCCATGGCCCGCACTCTAGGGCTGCCGGTGTCGGCGAAATGTCGGCGAGGCGTTAAGAAAACGTGAAGGCAGGGTTCTGCGCTGCCGTGCCGCAGCGGGGCTCAGACGTCGGGCAGGATGTGAAAACCGGTGTCCTGCGGGCCGTCGGCGGCGCTGATCTCGATGCGCTCGACCTGGGCGTTGGGCGGACCCTGGTAGGCCCAGTCGATGAAGCGTTCGATGGCTTCCTCGGGGCCAGCCACCAAGGCTTCGACGCTGCCGTCGCGCAGGTTGCGGGCCCAGCCGTGCAGGGCGAGGCGGTCGGCCTCCGCCTTGGCGCTGGCGCGGTACCACACGCCCTGGACGCGGCCGACGATGAGCAGGCGGCGGCTGATGCCGGCGGTGGATGAGGTGTCAGACATAGGAGATCTCCGGGTCGTGGCCGTCGAGTTGCTGGGCGCGGATCAGCGCTTCGGTGAGATTGGCCGCGACGTTGTGCTCGCCCAGCGTGTCGAGGAAGCCCGAGCGGAACACCAGCGAGCCGGGCTGCGAGTTGAGGTCGCAGAGGATCAGTTCCGCGCCGCGCTTGTCGAGGTTGCGCTGCAGGGTCTGCAGGATGTCCAGCCCGGTGGTGTCGATGCTGATCACCTTGCCCATGTCGAGAATGACCACGTCCGGGTGGCCGTGTTGCATCAGCAGCAGGTTTTCCAGCTTGTTGGCGGCGCCGAAGAACAGGCTGCCGTACATCCGGTAGGCGAGGATGCGCGGACCGCCGTCGGCGCGTGACAGCGCCTGCACGCCGTAGTGGTCTTCCAGCGGGATGCGCTCGATGCGGGTGAGGTCGGACATGCGGTAGATGAAGAACAGGCTGGCCAGCGCCAGGCCGATCTCCACCGCCAGGGTGAGGTCGAAGAGTACGGTGATCAGGAAGGTGCCGAGCAGGATGGTGCGGTACTGCACCGAGAAGCGCGCCAGCTCCCGGGGCGCGAAGGCATGCCATTCGCCCATGTTGATCGACACCACCACGACGATGGCCGACAGGGTGGCCAGCGGGATGTGGCTGGCCAGCGGCGCGAGCGCCAGCACCACCGCGAGCAGCACGCCGGCGTGGATCATGCCGGCCACCGGGGTGCGCCCGCCGGTGCGGATGTTGGTTGCGGTGCGGGCGATCGCGCCGGTGGCGGCGAAGCCGCCGAACAGCGGCGCGGCGATGTTGGCCACACCCTGGGCCATCAGCTCCTGGTTGGGGTCGTGGCGGTCGTCGATCTGGCTGTCGGCGACGCGCGCCGAGAGCAGCGATTCGATGGCGCCCAGCAGCGCGATGGTGAGCGCCGGGGCGATCAGCTTGCCCAGGGTGCCGAGCGAGAGATCCGGCAGGCCGAAGTCCGGCAGGCTTTGCGGAATGCCGCCGAAGCGGCTGCCGATGGTGTCCACCGGCAGGGCCAGGAGCGCATTCAGCGCGGTGGCGATGATCAGCACCGCCAGCGGGCCGGGCAGGCGGCGCATCCATGCGAAGTGCGTGGCGGCCAGGCGGTTCCAGCCGAGCAGCACCGCGAGCGAGGCCACTGCAAGCAGCACGGTGGGCAGCTGGATGGTGTGCAGATGGGCGGCCAGCGTCTGCATCTTGGCGAAGAACTCGCCCGGCAACTGCTCGATCTGCAGACCAAGGAAGTCCTTGATCTGCGAGATGAAGATCACCACCGCGATGCCGTTGGTGAAGCCGATCACCACCGACAGCGGGATGAAGCGGATCATGTTGCCGAGCCGGAAGGCGCCCATGGCCAGCAGCATCACGCCGGACATCATGGTGGCGACCAGCAGGTTGGCCACCCCGTAGTCGACGACGATGGCGTAGATGATGGGGATGAAGGCGCCGGTGGGGCCGCCGATCTGCACCCGCGAGCCACCGAGCAGCGAAATCAGCAGACCGGCGACGATGGCGGTCCAGATGCCGGCGGCCGGGCTCATGCCCGAGGCGATGGCGAAGGCCATGGCCAGCGGCAGGGCGAGCACGCCGACGGTGATGCCGGCCGACAGGTCGGCGGCAAACCCTGCCCGGTCGTAGCCGGGCAGGGTGTCAAGCAGTTTGGGGCGGAACGAAACCATGGTGCCTCCTGAACGTTTCCAGCGGGATGCGCATGCACACGACGGCGGGGCGGACGACGAGTCGTCCGAAGCCGTTGCGTTGATGCGCGATCCAGCGCTTGGAAATGGTCAGGGGCATGGGCGGCTTACTTGACCCGCATGCCGGGCGCGGCGCCCACGTCCGGCGACAGGATGTAGAGGCCGCCGGTCTTGCCGTCCGGGTCGGAGGCGGCCAGCACCATGCCTTCGCTCAGGCCGAACTTCATCTTGCGCGGCGCGAGGTTGGCCACCATCACGGTGAGGCGGCCGACCAGCGCGGCCGGGTCGTAGGCCGACTTGATGCCGGCGAACACTTGGCGCGGCTTCGGGTTGCCGGCCTCGTCGGTCTCGCCGATGTCGAGGGACAGGCGGATCAGCTTGTCGGCGCCCTCGACATGCTGGGCATCGACGATCTTCGCGATACGCAGGTCGACCTTGGTGAAGTCGTCGATGGAGATGTGTTCCTTCGCCGTTTCGGCCGTCTGCGCGGCGTGCTGCTGCTTTTCCGCATGGCGCTGTTGCGAGCTCGCGGCCTTGGCGGTTTCCGCCGGCTTCGAGGTGGCTGCCGCGGCAGCCGGGGCGAGCGATTCGCGGTTGGCTTCCAGCAACGCGTCGATCTGCTTGCGTTCCACCCGGGTCATCAGGTGCTGGTAGGCCTTGATGGTGTGGCCCGCGGGCAGCGGATGCCAGCCGGCGTTCCAGGTCAGTGGCTCGATGGCGAGGAAGGCTTCAACCTGTTCGGCGAGCGCCGGCAGCACCGGCTTGAGATACAGGGTGAGGTCGCGGAACAGGGTCAGCGCGGTGCTGCACACCGTGTGCAGCTGCGCCTCCTGGCCTTCCTGCTTGGCCAGTTCCCAGGGCTTGTGGTCGTTCACGTACTGGTTGGCCATGTCGGCGAGACGCATGATCTCGCGCAGCGCGCGGCCGTAGTCGCGTTCCTCGTAGGCGCGGGCGATGATCGCCGCCTCGAAGGCGGTCTCGAACTCGCCGGTGGCGCGCGGGTCGCTGGCGCCCAGCTTGCCGTCGAAGCGCTTGGCGATGAACCCCGCGCAGCGGCTGGCGATGTTCACGTACTTGCCGACCAGGTCGGAATTGACCTTGGCGATCAGGTCGTCGAGGTTGAGGTCGACGTCCTCCATGGTGCCGTTGGATTTGGCGGCAAAGTAGTAGCGCAGCCACTCGGGGTTGAGCTTCTGCTCGACGTAGGAGTGCGCGGTGATGAAGGTGCCGCGGCTCTTGCTCATCTTGGCGCCGTCCACGGTCAGGAAACCGTTCACGCACAGCTGGCTGGGCGTGCGATAGCCGGCGAACTTCAGCATCGCCGGCCAGAACAGGGCGTGGAAGTAGAGGATGTCCTTGCCGATGAAGTGCACCATTTCGGTACCGGCGGCCTCGGCGCGCGCGGCGTCGGTGTAGTCCTCCACCGTGATGTCGCCGCGCTTCTCGGCATGATGGCGGAAGCTGGCGAGGTAGCCGATCGGCGCATCCAGCCAGACGTAGAAGTACTTGCCCGGCGCGCCGGGGATCTCGAAGCCGAAATAGGGCGCGTCGCGCGAGATGTCCCAGTCGGAGAGCTTGTTCTCGCCTTCCTCGCCCAGCCATTCCTTCATCTTGTTGGCCGCTTCCGCCTGCAGGCGGCGCTGCCCGGCGGCGTTGCTGCCGCGCGTCCACTCGCGCAGGAAGGCCACCGCGCGCTCGTCGGAGAGGCGGAAGAAGTAGTGCTCGGAGGTGCGCAGCTCGGGCTTGGCGCCGGACACCGCGGAATAGGGGTTCTTAAGCTCGGTGGGGGCGTAGGCCGCGCCGCACACCTCGCAGTTGTCGCCGTACTGGTCGGTAGCCCCGCACTTGGGGCATTCGCCCTTGATGAAGCGGTCCGGCAGGAACATGTTCTTGACCGGGTCGTAGTACTGCTCGATGGCGCGGGTGTCGATCAGTTCGGCAGACTTCAGCTTGCCGTAGATGTCTTCCGCGTAGGCGCGGTTCTCCGGGCTGTGGGTGGAGTGGTAATGGTCGAAGGCCACGCCGAAGGCGGTGAAGTCGCGCAGGTGCTCGCCATGCACGCGGGCGATGAGCTGCTCGGGGGTGATGCCTTCCTTCTCGGCGCGCAGCATCACCGGCGTGCCGTGGGTGTCGTCCGCGCACACGTAGTGCACCGTGTTGCCGCGCATGCGCTGGTATCGCACCCAGATGTCGGCCTGGATGTAGCCCACCAGGTGGCCGAGGTGGATGTCGCCGTTGGCGTAGGGCAGGGCGTTGGTGACGAGGATCTTGCGGGACATGATGTAGGGGCCGGGCGAAAAACGAAATTTTAGCAAACGCCGACGCCCTTACACCGACGATTGTGGCGTAGGAGCGGCAGCCGCCGCGATGGAGCGGCGGTTTCCTGCGGGACCGGTCCTGTGCCTAATAAAGCGGGCGCAGGATCAGTTCGACCCGGCGGTTGGCCGCCTGCCCGGCCGGGGTACCGTTGTCGGCGATCGGTTCGCTCTCGCCGCGGCCGTCTGCCGACAGCCTGAGCAGGGCGATGCCACGGCTGCGCAGGAACTCGACGACGGCTTCCGCGCGGGCGATCGACAGGCGCAGGTTGTGCAGTTCGCTGCCCATGCTGTCGGTGTGGCCGACCACATCCACGGCCGCCAGCGCCTGCGCCTGCAGCGCGGGGACCAGCTTCTGCAGCGTGGCGGCGAGTGCCGGGCGGGGCTCGGTCTGGTTCGGGGCGAAGCCGTCGGCCGCCGGTATGCGCACCAGCAGGCTGCCGTCCGGGCGCGTCTGCACGGCGGTGCCCGGCAGCTTGCCGATGTCCGCTTCGAGCGCGGCGCGCACGGCCGGCCAGTCGATCGCGGGCCGCGCCTGGGCGGCTTCGCGGCTGCCCGCCCCCGCGGGGGCGCTGCCTTGCGTGGCACAGCCGGCGAGCAGGACGGCGCAGACGAGGGCGGAGGTCAGCAGGCGGGCGTTGTGCATGGTGTGCGGGCTGCAATTGGCTGGTGGGCGGCGATCTTACCCGCTTCGCGGCGGGGAGAAAAAACCCTGCGAACCAAGAGGGTGAGTGCACCGTGGCGCTCCGGTATCATTTTGCGCAGCGAGCCTGCCGCAGGCGGGGCTCCCCCGACACAGAGGACAGAACAAAATGAGCGTGAGCGTCGAGAACGTCAACGAGGCACTGAAATCGGTGCTCGATCCGAATACCGGCAAGGACTTCGTCACCGGCCGCTGTATCCGCAACCTGTCGGTCGATGGCGGCACGGTCCGCTTCGGCGTGGAGCTCGGCTATCCGGCGCGGAGCCAGACCGAACTGGTCCGCAAGCTGGTCACCGACGCGGTGGCCGCGTTGCCGGGCGTGACCGCGGTCGAGGCGGACGTGTACTGCAAGATCGTCGCGCATGCGGTGCAGCATGGCGTGAAGTTGCTCTCCGGGGTGAAGAACATCATCGCCGTGGCTTCCGGCAAGGGCGGCGTGGGCAAGAGCACCACCTCGGTGAACCTGGCGCTGGCATTGGCCGCCGAGGGCGCGCGGGTGGGCATCCTGGATGCCGACATCTACGGGCCGTCGCAGCCGCAGATGCTGGGCATCGGCAACGAGCGCCCGCAATCGCTGGACGGCAAGAGCATGGAGCCGCTGGAGGCGCACGGCATCCAGGCGATGTCGATCGGCTTCCTGGTGGACCAGGAGACGCCGATGGTGTGGCGCGGGCCGATGGCTACCCAGGCGCTCAACCAGTTGCTCAAGGACACCAACTGGAAGGACCTCGACTACCTGGTCATCGACATGCCGCCGGGCACCGGCGACATCCAGCTGACCCTGTCGCAGCAGGTGCCGGTGACCGGCGCGGTGATCGTCACCACGCCGCAGGACATCGCGCTGCTCGACGCGCGCAAGGGCATCAAGATGTTCGAGAAGGTCGGCGTGCCGGTGGTCGGCGTGGTGGAGAATATGAGCATCCACATCTGTTCCAAGTGCGGCCACGAGGAGCACATCTTCGGCACTGGCGGCGGGCAGAAGCTGTGCGCCGACTACGACATCCCCTTCCTCGGCGCCCTGCCGCTGGACCTGCAGATCCGCCAGGAGGCCGACGGCGGCACGCCCACGGTGGCCGCCGACCCGGACGGCCGCATCGCCGCGATCTACCGCGAGATCGCGCGCAAGGTGGCGGTGCGGGTGGCCGAGAAGGCCAAGGACATGACCCACAAGTTCCCCAGCATCGTGGTGCAGAACACCTGAGCGCAGCCCGGCGGGGCGCGGCCTGCGCGGCGCCCCGCACTGTCCCTTTCGAATCGGCGGCGCTTGTCCTACACTACGCGGATTTTTCACCGCCGGCCCAGGTGCCGGACAGGCAGCCAAGGAACCGCGCCCGATGTCCATCAAGTCCGACAAGTGGATCCGCCGCATGGCGGAACAGCACGGCATGATCGAGCCGTTTGCACCGGAGCTGGTGCGCAACAACGAGCACGGCAAGATCGTCTCCTACGGCACCTCGAGCTACGGCTACGACGTGCGCTGCGCCAACGAATTCAAGATCTTCACCAACATCAACTCGACCATCGTCGACCCCAAGGATTTCGACTCGGGCAACTTCGTCGATTTCACCGGCGACGTGTGCATCATCCCGCCGAACTCCTTCGCGCTGGCGCGCACCGTCGAGTATTTCCGCATTCCGCGCAGCGTGCTCACCGTGTGCCTGGGCAAGAGCACCTACGCACGCTGCGGCATCATCGTTAATGTCACCCCGCTGGAGCCCGAGTGGGAAGGCCACGTGACCCTGGAGTTCTCCAACACCACACCGCTGCCGGCCAAGATCTACGCCAACGAAGGCGTGGCGCAGATGCTGTTCTTCGAGTCGGACGAAGTGTGCGAGACCTCCTACAAGGATCGTGGCGGCAAGTATTTCGGCCAGACCGGCGTGACCCTGCCCAAGATCTGAGGCAGCCACGGAACGGGTGATTCTACGAGGGCCGCTTGCCGGCCCTCTGTGCTTTTCGGCAGCAGGCGGCCGTCACGCGGCGGCAACCACCACACGGGTATCATGCCCATTTCCCGGCCCCGGGCCGGACTGAACGCTGGAGAGAAAGGGATGCGTTTCCATTTTCCGGTCATCATCATCGATGAGGACTTCCGTTCCGAGAACGCTTCGGGCCTGGGCATCCGTGCGCTGGCCAAGGCCATCGAGGAGGAAGGCATCGAGGTGCTCGGCGTGACGAGCTATGGCGACCTGACCTCGTTCGCGCAGCAGCAGAGTCGTGGTTCGGCCTTCATCCTGTCGATCGACGACGAGGAGTTCTCCTCGTCCGAAGCCGCCGACAAGGCCATCGCAGGCCTGCGCGCCTTCGTCGAGGAAATCCGTTTCCGCAACGCCGACATCCCGATCTTCCTGTACGGCGAGACGCGCACCAGCCGCCACATTCCGAACGACGTGCTGCGCGAGATGCACGGCTTCATCCACATGTTCGAGGACACCCCGGAGTTCATCGCGCGCTACGTGGTGCGCGAGGCCAAGAACTACCTCGATTCGCTGGCGCCGCCCTTCTTCCGCGCGCTCACCCATTACGCCGCCGACGGCTCCTACTCCTGGCACTGCCCGGGGCACTCGGGCGGGGTGGCCTTCCTGAAGAGCCCGGTGGGGCAGATGTTCCACCAGTTCTTCGGCGAGAACATGCTGCGCGCCGACGTGTGCAACGCGGTTGAAGAGCTCGGTCAGCTGCTCGACCATACCGGCCCGGTGGCGGCCTCCGAGCGCAACGCCGCGCGCATCTTCAACTGCGACCACCTGTACTTCGTCACCAACGGCACCTCGACCTCCAACAAGATGGTCTGGCACACCACCGTGGCGCCGGGCGACATCGTGGTGGTGGACCGCAACTGCCACAAGTCCATCCTCCACTCCATCATCATGACCGGGGCGGTGCCGGTGTTCCTGACGCCCACGCGCAACCACTACGGCATCATCGGGCCGATCCCGCTGGCCGAGTTCTCGATGGAGAACATCCGCAAGAAGATCGAGGCCAACCCGTTCGCCAACGGCGCCAGCGGCAAGAAGCCGCGCATCCTGACCATCACCCAGTCCACCTACGACGGCGTGCTGTACAACGTCGAGGCGATCAAGGACCTGCTCGACGGCCAGATCGACACCCTGCATTTCGACGAGGCCTGGCTGCCGCACGCGGCCTTCCACGACTTCTACGGCGACTACCACGCCATCGGCGCGGACCGTCCGCGTTGCCGCGAGTCCATGGTGTTCTCCACCCAGTCCACCCACAAGCTGCTGGCCGGCCTCAGCCAGGCCTCGCAGATCCTCGTGCAGGACTCCGAGACCCGCAAGCTGGACCGCGACATCTTCAACGAAGCCTACCTGATGCACACCTCCACCAGCCCGCAGTACGCGATCATCGCCTCGTGCGACGTCGCCGCGGCGATGATGGAGCCGCCGGGCGGCCCCGCGCTGGTCGAGGAGTCGCTCGCCGAGGCGGTCGAATTCCGCCGCGCGATGCGCAAGGTCGACGCCGACTTCGGTTCGGACGACTGGTGGTTCAAGGTCTGGGGGCCGGAGTACCTCGCCGAGGAAGGCATGGGCACGCGCGAGGACTGGATGCTCAAGGCCGGCGAACGCTGGCACGGCTTCGGCGATCTCGCCGAAGGCTTCAACATGCTCGATCCGATCAAGGCCACGGTGATCACCCCGGGCCTGGACGTGGATGGCGACTTTGCCGAGTGGGGCATTCCGGCGGGCATCCTCACCCGTTATCTTGCCGAGCACGGCATCATCGTCGAGAAGACCGGGCTGTACTCCTTCTTCATCATGTTCACCATCGGCATCACCAAGGGCCGCTGGAACACGCTGGTCACCGAGCTGCAGCAGTTCAAGGACGACTACGACCGCAACCAGCCGCTGTGGCGCGTGATGCCGGAGTTCATCGCCAAGCATCCGCGCTACGAGAAGGTCGGCCTGAAGGACCTGTGCGCGCAGATCCACAGCTTCTACAAGGCGCACGACGTGGCGCGCCTGACCACCGAGATGTACCTGTCGGACATGGTGCCGGCGATGAAGCCGACCGACGCCTTCGCCAAGATGGCGCATCGCGAGATCGAGCGTGTGGCGATCGACGAACTGGAAGGGCGGGTCACCGCGATGCTGGTCACCCCCTATCCGCCGGGCATCCCGCTCTTGATCCCGGGCGAGCGCTTCAACGCGACCATCTGCCGCTACCTGCAGTTCGCGCGCGATTTCAACGCCGCGTTCCCGGGCTTCGAGACCGACATCCACGGCCTGGTGCGCGAGGAACGCGACGGTGCGGTGAAGTACTACGTGGATTGCGTGCGCCAGGACTGAGCAGGGTGCTTGCCTGTGCTGGAACGGAGAGGCCGCCTGTGGGCGGCCTCTTGCCATTCAGGGACGCAGACGGCGATAGGTGACGAAGTCGAAATCGAACTCGTTGTCCGCGTCGGCCTGGTGGGGCTCGCGGGCCACCTCTTCGAAGCGTTTGCGATCGTAGTCCGGGAAACGGGCGTCCCCGTCCACGTCCGCCCACACCTCGGTGAGCATGATCGTGTCGGCGTCCTCGATCATCTGGCGGTAGAGTTCCGCGCCTCCGATGATGAACAGCTTCTCGGCACCATCTGCCGCCGCCAGCGCGGCAGCCGGGCTGGTGAAGGCTTCCGCACCGGCTGCCTGCCAGGCGGGGTCGCGGCTCACCACGAGATTGCGGCGCCCCGGCAGCGGGCGTCCGAGCGACTCCCAGGTCTTGCGCCCCATCAGGATGGGATGGCCGAGGGTGGCGGCCTTGAAGTGCGCGAGGTCGGCCTTCAGCCGCCAGGGCAGGGCGTTCTCGCGCCCGATGACGCCGTTGCGGGCGACTGCCGCGATCAGGATAACTTCCGGCCGGTGGCTCATACCGCCACCTCGGCCTTGATGTGCGGGTGCGGATCGTAGCCTTCCAGGGTGAAGTCCTCGAAGCGGAAGGCGAAGATGTCCTGGACCGCCGGGTTCAGCCGCATGGTCGGCAGCGGGCGCGGTTCGCGGCCGAGCTGCAGGCGGGCCTGCTCCAGGTGGTTCGAATACAGATGGCAGTCGCCGCCGGTCCACACGAAGTCGCCCGGCTCGTAGCCGCACACCTGCGCCATCATCATCGTCAACAATGCATAGGAGGCGATGTTGAACGGCACGCCGAGGAAGATGTCCGCGCTGCGCTGGTAGAGCTGGCAGGACAGCCGGCCGTCGGCCACGTAGAACTGGAACAACGCGTGGCAGGGCGGCAGCGCCATGTTGTTCACCTCCCCGGGGTTCCAGGCCGACACCAGGTGGCGGCGCGAATCGGGGTTGTTCTTGAGACCATCCACCAGCTGTGCGATCTGGTCCACGGTGCGTCCGTCCGCGGTTTCCCAGCGGCGCCACTGCTTGCCATACACCGGGCCGAGATCACCGTTCTCGTCCGCCCAGTCGTCCCAGATCGACACCCCGTTGTCCTTGAGGTAGCGAATGTTGGTGTCGCCCTGCAGGAACCACAGCAGTTCGTGGATGATGGAGCGGGTGTGCAGTTTCTTGGTGGTCAGCAAGGGGAAGCCGTCGGCCAGGTTGAAGCGCATCTGCCAGCCGAACACCGACAGCGTGCCGGTGCCGGTGCGGTCGGTCTTGCGGTGACCGTGCTGCAGCACATGCTGCATGAGTTCGAGGTACTGGCGCATGAATCGTGTCCTGTGCGGAGAAGCACCGATTCTAGCTCGGACTGCCTGTGCTAATCTGCCGCATCGACAGCGTGACGGTATCTGCCGCGTCAGCGAATCCGCCAGGGTCGCCGTGCACGGCGCTGTCGCGCCAATCTTCTGCGGATGGAGAAGTGCATGCTGTCATCGGGCCTTAGCGCAGGCGGCGGAACCGAGGGTGTTCAACCGGCGCTGCGCGCCACCGGCTCCGTACCGGGTGTGAGTCATGCGATCGCCGGCCTTCAGGCGACGACCGCCTCCCTGGATGGATTGCGCTCTCCCGACCGCCTGCCGGCGGCAGCGCGCCTGGCGCTGATCGCCCAGCTTGAAGATGACGCCCGCAATGGCATAGCGAGCGTCATGATCGATACCGAGCGCCTGCCCGCGCACGGCCTGGCCGGCTGGCCCAGGTTCGCGGACGAGGCCTGCAGGGTCTTCGGTGCCTTGCTGGAGACCTATGGTGCATTGAGCGACCTGGACGGGTTGCCCGCCGAACTGCGGGCCGAAGTCGATGTACGACTGGCAGGGGCCGCGGCTCAGCGGCTGCGCTGGGAACTGCAGTCCTGCGGACCCGAGCACCCTGACCTGTGGCGCAGGGTCGGCGCGGTTTGGCTTCGTAGCGAAGGTGCGGGCGCCCCCGCCCTCGAGTGCCTGCGTACCTTCGCATACTTCAGTGCAGGGCTCGACCAGTTGCCGCCCGCTGCGCTCGAGGCGGTCGATAGCCTGATCGGCCTCGCCGTTCCCTATCTGGCGCTTGCGCCGAGCGCAGAGGCGGCGGGCCGGTATGTCTTTCTCCCGGGGGCTGGTGTGCCTCCGCGCCGATTCGTGCGCGGGGAGCAGCCGTCCGAGGGCGCGCTCGCGCTGCTGACCGAAGGGGCCTACGCCATCCTTGCCGGCCTGTCCGGTCAGGTGTCGCACGGCGTGGTGCCGGCGGGTCTGGGGGGCGGCGGTGTCGACGCCGCCCATCTCTCGGTGGCGCTTCAGGTTCTCTTGCGTCAATGGTCAGACGCCCCGCCTGCAAGGCGCTATCGTCGTCACCTGCTTACCGGACAACTGCGTGCGGTGCGCGGCTTCGAGCCCGTCCGTGCGCTCCTCGCGGGCCAGCAGGACTCCGACGGCGGCGCCTGGCAGATGCAGGACGCGAGCCGGGGCGGGATAGGCGCCCTCGTCCCGCAGGGCGATCACGCGAGCATCGGTACGGGAGACCTCGTCGGTCTGCGGGCACAGGAGGGTGACGCATGGCATCTCGGCCTCGTGCGGCGCAAGCGCCAGACCGGAAGCGGCCCATTCGTCGGCGTCGAAACGATCTCGCAGAGCCCGGAACTGGTCTCTGCCGACGACGGGCGCGCCGCGTCCGAAGTCCTGCTGTGCGACCCGCTGCTCAAGGGCGAGGCCGTGCGCATCCTCACCGCACCGGGGGCGCTCTCGGGCGCGGGCGCGTTGTTCATCAATCGTCAGGGCTCCATCCACAAGCTCAAGCCGCTCGAGGCGAGTGCATCAGGTAGTGATTTCGAGCTCAGGGTCTATCAGGTTCTTTGATTTGCGCGCATTGAAGTGATGGGAAAAGGGCGCCGTCCGCGAGGTCGGCGCCCTTTGTCCTTGATTCGCTGGCTCTTTCGGTACGGTGCGGTGCGGTGTTATCGGTCGCTTGTTGAAATTCTTCGTTCAGGGCGTTGACAGTCTTTTCATGGTGTCTATAATGCGCACCTCTTTCGCGCTGCACGGCGCACCGGTGTTGAGCCGGGGTGCTGCGAAAGTCAGTGTTTAAGCGGTTCTTCAGCGGTTT
>NZ_JACTAH010000003.1 GCF_014489115.1 Thauera sedimentorum
CGAACAAACCGCTGAAGAACCGCTTAAACACTGACTTTCGCAGCACCCCGGCTCAACACCGGTGCGCCGTGCAGCGCGAAAGAGGTGCGCATTATAGACACCATGAAAAGACTGTCAACGCCCCTGAACGAAGAATTTCGACAAGCGACCGATAACACCGCCCCGCACCGCACCAAAAGAGCCGGCGAATCAAGGACAAAGGGCGCCGACCTCGCGGCCGGCGCCCTGCTCCGCGTCCGAGCCGACGACCTCAGCCGAGCACCACGGAAGCAAACTTGCGCTTGCCGACCTGCAGCACTACGGTCTCGCCGGCCTTGAGCAGCAGCCCCTTGTCCTCGACCCGCTCGCCGTTGATCTTCACCCCACCCTGGCCGATCACACGAATCGCTTCCGAGGTGCTGCCGGTCAGTCCGGCCTGCTTCAGGACCTGGAAGATCGGCAGCCCCTCACTTCCCACCTGCACGCTCACCTCGGGCATCTCGACGGGCATCGCACCGCGCTGGAAGCGTGCTTCGAAATCGCGCAATGCGTCCTCTGCGGCCGAGAGGCCGTGGAATCGCGCGACCAACTCTTGTGCCAGCATCACCTTCACGTCGCGTGGATTCCGCCCTTCCTCTACTTCCCGACGCAAGCCACCGATTTCGCTTGTCGGGCGGAAGGACAGAAGTTCGTAGTAACGCCACATCAGTTGGTCCGAGATGGACATCACCTTCCCGAAGATCTCGCGCGCCGGCTCGGCAATACCTATGTAGTTACCGAGGGACTTGGACATCTTGTTGACGCCGTCGAGCCCCTCCAGCAAGGGCATCATCACCACGGTCTGCGGCGCCTGTCCTTCATGTTTCTGCAGTTCCCGTCCCATCAGCAGATTGAACTTCTGGTCGGTTCCGCCCAGTTCGACATCCGCCTTCATTGCCACCGAGTCGTAGCCCTGGCAGAGCGGATAGAGAAACTCATGCACCGCAATCGGCTGCTCGTTTGTGTAGCGCTTGGCGAAGTCGTCCCGCTCCAGCATGCGCGCGACGGTACTGCGCGAGGCAAGGCGGATCATGCCTGCGGCCCCGAGGCCGTTCATCCACTCGGAGTTGAAACAGATCTCGGTACGCTGCGGATCAAGGATCTTGAACACTTGATCCTGATAGGTCTTGGCGTTCTCCATGATCTGCTCGCGGGACAAGGGCGGACGCGTGGTGTTCTTGCCCGACGGATCGCCGATCATGCCGGTGAAGTCCCCGATCAGGAACATCACCTGGTGGCCGAGCTCCTGGAAGTGCCGCAGCTTGTTGATGAGGACCGTATGCCCGAAGTGCAGGTCGGGCGCAGTAGGGTCGAAGCCCGCCTTGACCCGCAGCGGGCGGCCGCTCTTCAGCTTCTCGACGAGTTCGGCCTCGATCAGGATCTCGTCGGCGCCGCGCTTGATCAGCGCCAGCGCGGATGCAACATCGCTCATTTACAAAAAATCTCCCTGCCCGTCACGCGGACCTGCACAAGACTTTGCTAGACTCTCGGAAATTTTTTGCCCGAAAAGTCCCATGCAGGCCCGAAAGAAAAGGATTCTAGCCGATCTCCTGGCTCATCTGCCTTCGGCAAGGCGCGGTTGGGTGCTGGCACCACTGTTCGGCATCTCTCTGTTCGGCGTCGTGGCGGCGACAGCGACCACCCCCGACAGCCCGCCGCCCTTTCCGCTGCAGACCGTGGTCGAGAGACTGCCCGTCGCCCCGACGGCAGCCGATGCCGGCAGCGGACTGCCCTTCGTTCACGACGAACGCGTACTGCCGGGCGACACCATCGAATCGATCTTCCGTCGTCTCAACGTGTCGGACCCCGAAGCGCTGGCGTTCCTGCTCGGCACCGACGAAGGGCGCACCGCGCTTCGCCAGCTTCGCTCCGGACGGGCGGTCACCGCGCTTGTTGAGCCGGACGGCCGCCTGCGGGCCCTGAGCCTGCCGATCACCCAGGCCAGCGGCCGCTTCAGCATCGAGCGGACCGCCGAGGGCCTGCAGATCAGGGGCGAAGAGACCCAGGCGCTCGCCACCGTGGTGGAAATGCGCAGCGGCGTCATTCAGCACTCGCTCTTCGGCGCGACCGACGCCGCCGGCCTGCCCGACAGCGTCGCCACGAAGCTCGCCGAGATCTTCGGCACCGAGATCAACTTTCATACCGACCTCCGGCGCGGCGACTCCTTCAGCGTGGTCTACGAGACCCTATACGATCAGGGAAGCCCCTCGCGTACCGGCAAGATCCTCGCCGCAGAGTTCGTGAACCGCGGCGAACGGCATGTTGTCGTCCTGTTCCGCGGCGACGACGGGCGCGAACAATACTACACGGCAGACGGTCGCAGCCTGCGCCAGGCATTCCTGCGCTCTCCGCTCGAGTTCTCGCGCGTCACCTCGGGTTTCGGACGTCGCCTTCACCCCATCCACCGCAACTGGCGAACCCACGCCGGCGTCGACTTCGCTGCCCCGATCGGCACACCGATCAAGGCCACGTCCGACGGCACGGTATCTTTCGTGGGCACCCAGCGCGGCTACGGCAACATCATCATCGTGCAGCACCGCGACCGCTACTCCACCGCCTACGCCCACCTGAACGGCTTCGCACGCGGCCTGCGCAAGGGGCAACGCGTAAACCAGGGCGACGTGATCGGCTACGTGGGCAAGACCGGATGGGCAACCGGCCCTCACCTGCACTACGAGATCCGGGTGAACAACGTGCCGCACGATCCGATGCGTATCGCGCTGCCTGCCGCTCAACCGCTGACCAAGGGTGAACTGGCCAAGTTCAATGAGCAGACCTCGCCGCTGGTGGCGCGCATCGCCCTGCTCAACCGCAGTACCGTCGCTGCATTGCGCTAAGCGGAAGGCTGCTACGCACCGCCCGTACCAATAGAAACGGGGCGCCCCGAGCGGGGCGCCCCGTTTTCATTCATTCCCGCTCAGTTCCGCCGGGGCGGGAGCAAACTCAGGCCGAGAACGACGACCCGCAGCCGCAGGTGCTGGTGGCATTCGGGTTGCGGATCACGAACTGCGACCCTTCCAGCCCTTCGGTGTAATCGATCTCTGCACCGACCAGATACTGGTAGCTCATCGGATCGATCAGCAGCGTCACGCCATTCTTTTCCAAGGCGGTATCGTCTTCCGCCACTTCCTCGTCGAAGGTGAATCCGTACTGGAAGCCGGAGCAGCCACCGCCGGTGACGAAGACGCGCAGCTTCAGCGCCGGATTGCCTTCTTCCTCGATCAGTTCCTTCACCTTGCCGGCCGCACTGTCAGTGAAAACGAGCACTTCCGGGCTTTCGACTACTGCGTTCATGTTCTTTCCTCTCTGGGGCTAGGGGCCAATGATGCGGCAACTGTCCGCCACTGGTCAAAATTGATCGTAACAGACTGAAAAAGGTTCCCTCAGGGGCTGACCGGAACGATATCCAGGCCGAGCATCTCGTCACAGCCGAACATGATGTTCATGTTCTGGACCGCCTGGCCGGCAGCGCCCTTGACCAGGTTGTCGATCACCGACAGCACCACCACGACGTCCTGTCCTTGCGGGCGATGCACCGCGATGCGGCAGATGTTCGAAGCACGGACCGAACGCGTTTCCGGGTGGCTGCCGGCGGGCAGTACATCGACAAAGGGCTCGGCGGCATAGCGCTTCTCGTACAGCGCCTGGAGATCCACATCGCTGCTCAGCTTCGCGTACAGGGTCGCATGGATGCCGCGGATCATCGGCGTCAGATGCGGCACGAAGGTCAGCCCGACCTGCTGGCCGGCAGCGCGGACGAGCCCTTGACGGATCTCGGGGAGGTGGCGGTGTCCAGGGACGCCGTAGGCCTTGAAGCTGTCGGCCGCCTCGGCGAACAGGGTATGCACTTCGGCCTTGCGGCCAGCCCCGGACACACCGGACTTGGCGTCCGCCACGAGATGCCCGAGATCGACCACACCCGCCTCGATCAGCGGCAGGAAGCCGAGCTGCACGGCCGTCGGGTAGCAACCCGGATTGGCCAGTACGCGGGCGCTGCGGATCTGCTCGCGATTGACCTCGGGCAGACCGTACACCGCCTCCTCGACGAGCTCGGGCGCAGCATGCTCCATGCCGTACCACTTCTGCCACTCGGCGATGTCTCGAATACGGAAATCCGCCGCCAGGTCGATCACCCGAACGCCCGCAGCGACCAGTTCCGCCGCCTGCTTCATCGCAATACCGTTGGGGGTCGCAAAGAACACCACGTCACATTGGTCGAGTGCCGCATCCTGCGGGGCGACGAAGCGCAGATCGACACGACCGCGCAGGCTGGGGAACATGTCGGCCACCGGCAAGCCGGCCTCGCCGCGGGAGGTAATCGCGGTCAGACTCACCTGGGGATGGCGCGCAAGCAACCGCAACAGCTCCACGCCCGTATAGCCGGTACCACCTACCACACCAACCTTGATCATCTTTCCTCCTTGCCTGGCGACGATGCCACGGCCAATTATCGCACTGCAGGAATTCGTTTGCGGTGCAAAAGCACAAAGCCGCCTCGCGGGCGGCTTTGCTCGAGCGAACCCCCGCAGGGATCAGCGCTTGGAGAACTGCTTGCGACGACGCGCCTTGTGGAAGCCGACCTTCTTACGCTCGACTTCACGGGCATCGCGGGTCACGAAGCCGGCCTTGCGCAGGTCGGACTTCAGCTCGGCATCGTAGTCGATCAGCGCACGGGTGATGCCGTGGCGCACCGCACCGGCCTGGCCGGATTCGCCACCACCGGTCACGTTGACCATGATGTCGAAGCGGGACTCGTTGCCGGTCAACACCAGCGGCTGACGGACGATCATCCGGCCGGTTTCGCGCGAGAAGAACTGGTCAACCGGCTTGCCGTTGACGACGATGTTGCCGGAGCCCGGCTTGATGAATACACGGGCCACCGCGGTCTTGCGGCGACCGGTGCCGTAGTTGTAAGTCACGGCCATTTATCGGCTCCTGTCAGATCTCGAGAACTTTGGGCTGCTGAGCGGTATGCGGATGCTCGGCACCGGCGTAGCACTTCAGCTTCTTCAGCATGGCGTAACCCAGCGGACCCTTGGGCAGCATGCCCTTCACCGCCTTCTCCAGCACACGCTCCGGGAAGCGTTGCTGCAGCTTGGTGAAGTTGGTCTCGTAGATCCCGCCCGGATAACCGGAGTGACGGTAGTACTTCTTGTCCAGCGCCTTGTTGCCGGTCACGCGAAGCTTGTCCACATTGACGACCACGATGTAGTCACCGGTATCGACGTGCGGCGTGTAGATGGGTTTGTGCTTGCCACGCAGGCGACGCGCCACTTCGGCGGCAAGCCGGCCAAGCACCTTGTCCGTCCCGTCAACAACGAACCAGTCGCGCTGAACCTCGTGCGGCTTGGCAGAAAACGTTTTCATTCGAAACCTCGATCTTTGTCAGGCCTGGCGAACCGGCCACCAAACGGAAAGCTCGCAATCTTAATGCGCTAGCCATTGCGATGTCAATCGCCAATGCAGGGAGAAACAAGCAAAAAAAACGCAGTCCGCTCGGGACTGCGTTAAATCCACACCAAAGGAGGAGGGTGGAGGAGACACCGTTTGGACCGCGGAGACGTTTGCGATCCGACTGGGATGGATTACACCAAAGCGGATATCGCCGCGCAAGCAGTTTTTGTGCATTGCACTATAATTGTTTTGATCCTTTTATAAACTACATTTATTGCTCTTTAAGCTACTGACTTATAAGCGTTGTGAGCCTCATACCGAGTGGGATTCCGGCGAGCCCGGGAACGACGGACCGAGGATCATCGGCCGTGGATGGCACGGCGCACGATGGGCGGCAGCCGCGCCCTTGCCCGGCCGCACGCCGATCGCGCCCGCGCATCGCACCACGGACCTGGCAGTGTACAAAGCTCCGGTAGAATTGCCGCCCGCAGCGCCCCGCAGGCGTGGAACGCAACAGGCTGATTGGAGAGAGTGATGGAGTGCAAGATCAAGTGGACCGGGGTGGACGGCATGACCTTCCTGGCCGAGACCGGCAGCGGACACGTTGTGGCAATGGACGGCGCCCCCGAGGGTGGCGGTCGCAATCTGGCACCCCGTCCGATGGAGCTGATGCTCGCCGGAGCCGGTGGTTGCACCGCCTACGACGTGGTGCTGATCCTCAAGCGCGGCCGCCACGACGTGCGCGGATGCGAGGTGAGCCTGGCGGCGGACCGCGCCGACACCGACCCGAAGGTGTTCACTAGCATCCGCTTCACCTACAAGGTCAGCGGCAAGGGCCTCAAGCCCGAGGCGGTGGAGCGCGCGGTGCACCTGTCCGCGGAGAAGTACTGCTCCGCCTCCATCATGCTCGGCAAGACCGCCGAGATCACCCATGAGTGGGAGATCGTCGAGGTCTAGCCCCGCGTCAGACCCAGTACGCGGTGCGGGTCATCACCTTCGAAGCAAGCTTCATCGCCGATTTGACCGGCGCGGGCAGTTCGAGCGCGCCGAGCGACACCGCGGTGTCGGCGTGGCGCATCTCGTCCTCCTTCATCTGCTCGACGATCGCACGCGAGCGGGCATCGTCGGCCGGCAGGGTCTGGAGGTGCCCCTTGAGGTGCGCTTCGACCTGACGCTCGGTCTCGGCGAGGAAACCGAGATTCCAACGGTCTCCGAACTTGCCGGCGAGCAGCCCGATCGCCAGTGCACCGCCGTACCACACCGGGTTGAGCAGGCTCTTCCGCCCGCCCAGTTCGCCGATGCGCTGTTCGGTCCACGCCAGATGCTCGGTTTCCTCGTTCGACGCCTCCTGCAGGGCGACGCGCGTACCCGGGTCGCGCGACATCATCGCCTGGCCCTGGTAGAGCGCCTGGGCGCAGATCTCGCCGCAGTGGTTGATGCGCATCAGTGCCGCGGCGTGGCGCTTTTCCTCATCGGAGAGCGGGGCGTCCGGCAGCTCCGCGCCCGGCAACGGGCGTACGCTGCGGGCGGGGGCGAATACGGTACGCAGTGCGCGATCAAACTGGATGATGGCCTGGTCGATCATGGCAAACTCAACGGTAGATGGGGTTGGCGCCGTCGCTCTGTTGAAGGCGGCGCAGGACCTCGTCGCGATTCCGTGGGGGCGCGGGTCCGTCGCAGAAGTGATCCCTGGCGAGCGCAGCACGCGGTCTGTTGTAGCTGTTGTCGGAGATGGGCGCCCATTCGGAGTTGCGCGCCCTGGACCAGCTTCCGTCGCGACGTCCGCTGGCGTAGATGCGGCGCTCGCCGGTGTTGCAACGGATGCCCTCGAAGGTCACGTTCTCCGCGCCGCCCGGCGTACGCACCACCAGCACGTAACGCACCACGCCGTCCTCGCCGACGCTGAGCGTCTGCTCGTCGATCAGAAACGTGTTGGGCGAGGCGCTGGAGACGAAGAACTCGCGCAGCGAGGATTCGGCCGGCGCGGGCGGGAACTCGACCTCCCCTTCCTTCCAGTTCGCGTTTGCCTCCTCGTCGGCGAGAAACTGCGCCGAAACGGGGCCGGAAAAACAAACGAGGGCCGCCAGGCCCCCGCGGATGAGCAGATGCAGCGATTTCAAGCGTGCAGGTCTCCACACAGGGATGAGCGAATGACTTCGGGCACCGGGTCGACCGCAACCCGGCAGGCGGGATGATCGATACCCACTGCCAGTGCGGCGCCCGCCCCAAGCGCGGCGATCATGGCCGGCTCAAGCTCGAAACGCAGGAAGTGCACCGACGAGGTCTTTTCGCCATTTTCGCGCTCAAGGTCCTCGTCTGCAATCGCAAATACCGCGTCATGCCCCGCCACGCGCACCCAGACCCGGTCCTCGACGCCTATCAGCCGCGCCAGCCAGTGCTTGCGTTCGAGCGGATCGGCGTACTCGATGAGCATGGTCGCCTTCCAGTTACTGCCATCCGGAACCAGCGGATTGTAGGCATCGAGCTCGTCCTCGATGCCCGCCTCCTCGAAGATGCGCTCGACCCGCAGCATCTCCTGGATCTGGTAGCGGATGGTCAGTTCGTCCTCGAAGATCAGCGTCACGCTGTCGCCAACCCGCAAGGCACGCCGCTTCTTGTGCTCGATCACCCGCGCACGGAACTCGGCACGCTGGCGCGCATAGTCCTCGAGGCTCAGCAGGGACTCCCTGGCGATCGCGCTCATCGGCCGCCCTCCTCCAGTCCGTAGGCCATCCTCAACAGGGTGAGCGGATGCGCGCGCTCGGCCCCCAGGTCGGTGCCAGCGTCGCGGATGCCCTGCTGGATGTGGCGCCCCGCGATCGGGCAGTCCGAGCTGATGTAGGCCGGCTGGGCCTGTGCCATCTGGCGGAACACCGGGCGGCCGATCTTCATCGACTGCTCGAAGTATTCCGTCTTGACCCCCCAGGTGCCGTCATGGCCGGCGCAACGCTCGACCGTGGTCAGCTGGGTACCGGGCACCAGTTGCAGCACCTCGCGCGTCTTCTGGCCGACGTTCTGCACCCGGCCATGACAGGGGATGTGGTACGCCACCTTGCCGAGTTCGCGCCTGAAATCGGTCTTCAGCAGGCCATCGCGATGGCGCAGCATGAAGTACTCGAAGGGGTCGAACATCGCCTCGGCCACGCGCCTTACCGCTTCGTCCTCCGGGAACAGCAGCGGCAGTTCCTGCTTGAACATCAGCGCGCAGGACGGCACCGGCGCGAGCAGCGCATAGCCTTCGCCGGCCAGGCGATCAAGCAGCGGGATGTTGCGCTCCTTGAGCCGCGCCACCCCTTCCAGGTCGCCGAGCTCCAGCTTGGGCATGCCGCAGCAGGCCTCCTGCTCCGCCAGCACCGTGGGCAGCTCGTTGTGCGCCAGCACGGCCACCAGGTCGTGCCCGATCCCGGGCTCGTTGTAGTTGACGTAACAGGTCGCGAAGATGGCCACCTTGCCGGGCGTGCGCTGACCGTCGCGCACCGGCCAGCGTTCGCCCACCGACGCATGCGGGCGGAAACGGGCCGGGCTGTAGGGCGGCAGCTCGCGCCGCTTGTCCACGCCGAGCACCGACTGCAGCAAGGCACGCGCGGCGCCGTTGCGATTGGCGAAATTCACCGTCTGCGCCACCACCGGGATGGCGGCCAGCCGGCCCAGCGCGTCGGTGCTGCTGAGGATGCGGTCGCGACGCCGCACCTCGCCCTTGCGGAACTTCACCGCCTTCGCGCGCAGCATCAGGTGCGGAAAATCGACGTTCCATTCGTGCGGCGGCACGTAGGGACACTTGGTCATGTAGCAGACGTCGCACAGATAGCACTGATCCACCACCTTGCCGTAATCGGCGCGCGCCACCCCGTCGACCTCGCCGGTACTGCTCTCGTCGACGAGATCGAACAGGGTCGGAAAGGCATTGCACAGATTCACGCAGCGCCGGCACCCATGGCAGATGTCGAAGACGCGCTCGAGTTCGCGGTTGAGCGCGTCCTCGTCGTAGAAATCCGCCTCCCGCCACGCGACCGGATGGCGCGTCGGCGCCTCCAGGCTGCCTTCTCTCATGCTCATCAGGCACCTCCCCCTCCGGTCTCACCCGCACGGGCAAGGCCGGCTCTCCCTGCATGAACCCTGGAAACCGCAACCGGACCCGACCAAGACGGCCGACAGCCCCTCGCGCCCGGGGGCTGCGCGACGGCGCCCGCCCCCGCCGGTGCGATACACACGGCAGGCGTGCGCCCGCGAGGAGCGGACCTCGCGGGCGCCGCCGGCTCAGTCCTGCAAGGAATCGAGCGCGCGCTGGAAGCGGTTGGCGTGCGAGCGCTCGGCCTTGGCGAGCGTCTCGAACCAGTCGGCGATTTCCTCGAAGCCCTCTTCCCGCGCGGTCTTCGCCATGCCCGGGTACATATCGCTGTACTCGTGCGTCTCGCCGGCAATGGCTGCACCCAGGTTGGCCCGGGTGCTGCCGATCGGCAGGCCGGTCGCCGGATCGCCGACCGCCTCGAGGTATTCGAGATGGCCGTGTGCGTGGCCGGTTTCCCCTTCGGCGGTAGAACGGAACACCGCCGACACGTCGTTCTGTCCTTCGACATCGGCCTTGGCGGCAAAGTAGAGATAGCGGCGGTTCGCCTGGGATTCGCCGGCAAACGCGGCCTTGAGGTTGTCTTCGGTCCTGGAGCCCTTGAGTTGCATGTCTCTCTCCTTCCTTTTTCTGCGCTGCGCACCACACGCCCCGACGCGGGGACGATTCCAGCCTAGGCAAGCCCAGCGGCGCGCAGAAATTGATTCGAGCTATCCATGCCATTGGTGGGCGCTATGACCACGCACGCCGAGGGCAAAAAAAAGACGGCGTCCAAAGCGGACGCCGTCGTATCGGCAGAACAGCGAAGTCTTGGCGGCCGCTCAGGACGCCTCGGACGGACGGTAGCCCTGCGGCACCTCGCGCGGCCTGGAGCGGAACAGCACGCGCGACAACTCGGTCAGTGCCTGCTGGTACACCCCACGCTTGAACTCGATGACCGCATCGAGCGGCACCCAGTATTCACTCCAGCGCCAGGCATCGAATTCCGGATGGTTGCTGGCGCGCAGACTTACGTCGGTATCGCGCCCCACCAGGCGCAGCAGGAACCAGATCTGCTTCTGCCCGCGGTAGGTGTTCCGCCATTCCCGCTTGATCCAGTGCTTGGGAACGTCGTAACGCAACCAGCCACGCGTGCGGCCGAGGATCTTCACGTGCTCCGGACGCAATCCGACCTCTTCGAACAATTCGCGATACATGGCCTGCTCGGGCGATTCGCCGTGCTTGATGCCACCTTGCGGGAACTGCCAGGAGTGTTCGCGGATGCGTTTGCCCCAGAATACCTCGTTGCGCGCGTTGACCAGAATGATGCCGACGTTCGGGCGGTAGCCTTCACGGTCGAGCATGATCAAACCTTCAAAAATTTCATGGACTGTGGCGGATTCTTCCACACTTGCCGTTCCTTGGAAAGCAAGGCCCGCCGCTTCGTTCCCGCCTCAGCGGCGCATGGCGCGGACGGCTTGCGCTAGAATCGCGGGCTTCGTCCTCCCCTCGTTCGTGGATTCCAGCATGCGCGCCTCCCAGTTCTTCGTCTCCACCCTCAAGGAAGCCCCGTCCGACGCCGAGATCGTCAGCCACAAGCTGATGCTGCGCGCCGGGCTGATCCGCAAGGTCGCCGCCGGCATCTACACCTACATGCCGATGGGCCTGCGGGTAATCCGCAAGGTGGAGAACATCGTGCGCGAGGAGATGGACCGCGCGGGCGCCCTGGAGCTCACCATGCCCATGGTGCAGCCGGCCGAGCTGTGGCAGGAGACCGGGCGCTGGGACAAGATGGGCGACGAACTGCTGCGCTTCAAGGACCGCCATGAGCGCGACTTCGCCCTGCAGCCGACCTCGGAGGAAGTCATCACCGACACCGCGCGCCAGGAGCTGAAGAGCTACCGCCAGCTGCCGAAGAACTTCTACCAGATCCAGACCAAGTTCCGCGACGAGCGCCGCCCGCGCTTCGGGGTGATGCGCGGGCGCGAGTTCACCATGAAGGACGCCTACTCCTTCGACCGCGACGTGGACGCCGCCGGCCGCAGCTACGACGCCATGTACGCCGCCTACTGCCGCATCTTCGACCGCATGGGCCTCACCTACCGCGCGGTGGCGGCCGACACCGGCGCCATCGGCGGCGATCGTTCGCACGAGTTCCAGGTGATCGCCGACACCGGCGAGGACGCCATCGTGTACTGCCCGCAGTCCGACTACGCCGCCAACATCGAACTGGCCGAAGCCCTGCCCCTGCTCGCCAGCCGTGCCGCCCCCGGCGCCGACCTGGTGAAGACCCCGACCCCGGGCAAGGCCACCTGCGCGGACGTCGCCGCGCTGCTCGGCGTACCGCTGGAGACCACGGTGAAGTCCCTGGTGCTGGCCACCGACGATGTGGACGAAGCCGGTCAGCCCGCCGGCGTCACCGTCTGGCTGCTGCTGGTGCGCGGCGATCATGAACTCAACGAGGTCAAGGCCGGCAAGCTGGAAGGCCTCAAGAACGGCTTCCGCTTCGCCAGCGAGGCCGAGATCCTCGAACACTTCGGCTGCAAGCCGGGCTACCTGGGGCCGATCGGCCTGTTGAAGCCGGTCAAGGTGGTGGCCGACCGCACGGTGGCCAACATGGCCGACTTCATCTGCGGCGCCAACGCCGAGGACTTCCATTACACCGGCGCCAACTGGGGCCGCGACCTGCCGGAACCCGACCTGGTGGCCGACATCCGCAACGTGGTCGCAGGCGACCCCAGCCCGGACGGCAAGGGCGAACTCGCCATCCAGCGCGGCATCGAGGTGGGCCACGTGTTCTACCTTGGCACCAAGTACTCCAAGGCCATGAACGCGACCTTCCTCGACGAGGACGGTCGCCCCAAGCCCTTCGAGATGGGCTGCTACGGCATCGGCATCACCCGCATCCCGGGTGCGGCCATCGAGCAGAACCACGACGAGCGCGGCATCATTTGGCCGGACGCCATCGCCCCCTTCCAGGCAGTGATCTGCCCGGTGGGCTGGGGCCGTTCGGAGGCGGTGCGCGACACCGCCACCGCGCTCTACGAGGCGCTGCGCGCCGCCGGCATCGACGCCATCCTGGACGATCGCGACGAACGCCCCGGGGTGATGTTCGCCGACTGGGAGCTGGTCGGCGTGCCGCACCGGATCACCATCGGCGACCGCGGGCTGAAGGAAGGCCAGGTGGAATACCAGGGCCGCCGTGACGCCGAAGCAACGAAGCTGGCGGTCGATGGCCTGGCCGAGGCCGTACTCGCTAGACTCGCCCTGCGCTGAAGGTTATAAATCCGGCATGCACGCCGCACGCCGACTGCTTCGCTCTACCCTGGCCGCCGCAGCCCTGCTCGGGAGCGCGGCCGGCTTTGCCGGCAACCAGCAGTACGAACCCATGGCGGCGAGCGTGCGCGCCGCGCTGCACGCGGCCGTTTCGGACGCCGCCGCGCCCCGCCTGCTGATCGCCGATCCCGCCGAGCGCGAGCGCTGGCTGGAGACCATGTCGCGCCGGCTGGAAAAGCGCATCCCCGACCGCAACTACCGCATCGACCTGCTGACCTCGGTGCACTACGAGGCCACCCGCGCGGGCCTGGACCCGCAACTGGTGCTCGGGCTGATCCAGGTCGAGAGCAACTTCCGCAAGTACGCGGTGTCCTCGGCCGGCGCGCGCGGCTACATGCAGGTCATGCCGTTCTGGATCGGCGTGATCGGCAGCCCGGACGACAACCTCTTCCACCTGCGTACCAACCTGCGCTACGGCTGCACCATCCTGCGCCACTACCTGGACATCGAGAAGGGCGACCTCTTTCGCGCGCTGGGCCGCTACAACGGCAGTCTGGGCAAGGCCCACTACCCGAACCTGGTGCGCACCGCCTGGGAGCGCGACTGGGCCTGGCCCAAGCAGCAGCTCGCCGCCAATACCACACCCACCAACTGACGAACGCAAGGCAGCCCGCCGATCATGGACAACCGCCTGTTCCGCCGCCGCTCCATCGCGATCAACTTCCGCGTGTTCGACGATGCCACCGATACCTTCATCGGCCGCATGGGCGACCTGAGCCCCGGCGGCTTCATGGTCTATGGCCCCGCCGTGCTCGCCACCGACACCCTGTACCGCCTGCGGGTGGACTACCAGGACGACAAGGGCGCCCCGCGCAGCGCACGCTTCAAGGCCAAGGCCATGTGGTCCGGCGCCGACGTGAACCCGGAACTGTTCTCCACCGGCTTTCGCATCTACGACCTCGAATCGCCCACCGCGCGCAAAGCGCTGGAAGACCTGCTGCACCGCTTCACGATCGGCGACGAAGGCGACGACGATTAGTGTGGGAGCGGCCTTGGCCGCGATTGCAGCGTCGTTTCTCCGCAGGCTGCATCGCGGCCAAGGCCGCTCCTACACCGGCAGCCGCGCCGCTCAGGCGGGGTCGATCGGCAGCAGGGTGTCGTACTTCACCTCGCGCAGCACCACCGCCGTGCGCACATTGGCCACCCCGGGAATGCCGAAGATGTGGCGGTGCAGGAAGGCATCGTAGGCCTTCATGTCCGGCACCACGATCTTGAGGATGTAGTCCGCATCCCCGGTGGTGCTGTAGCACTCGATCACCTCCGGGTGTTCCAGCACCGCACGCTCGAATTCATCCACCGTGTTGCCCGCGTGGCGCAGCAGGGTCACGTGGGCCAGCAGGCATTCCTTCAGACCCAGCGCCTCGCGGTCGAGCAGCACCGTATGGCGGCGGATGATGCCGCTCTTCTCGATCTCCTTCAGCCGGCGCCAGCACGGCGTGGCCGACAGGCCGATGCGGGTGGCGAGTTCCTGTACCGACAGACGCGCATCGCGCTGCAGTTCGTAAAGAATGCGACGCACCATGCGGTCGAGCATGTTTGTTCTCCAGAATAAACTTGATGTAGGTCAATAATACTCATTGAAGGCGAAATCTGCGCAGAAAGAGAACCCTCTCTCCACAATCGGAAACTAAGCTTTCATCACGACAGAGGTGAGCGGCGAACCGACCGCCCCCGACCCCGTGGAGAGACAAACATGCAGACCACCACCCCGGTTGCGGGGCGTGCTGACCTTCGCACGTCCGCGACCCTCGCAGCGACCGGCAACTCGCCCGCGCCCCTACGCGGCGACTACCGCCTCACCGACAACCTCGAAGCCTCGCGCGGCACCGTCTTCCTCACCGGCATCCAGGCCCTGGTGCGCCTGCCGCTGATGCAGGCCGCGCTGGATCGCGCGCGCGGGCTCAACACCGCCGGCTTCATCAGCGGCTACCGCGGCTCGCCGCTGGGCGGTTACGACCAGGCATTGTGGAAGGCCAAGTCCATGCTCGACCGCGCCGGCGTGCAGTTCATGCCGGCGATCAACGAGGAGTTGGGCGGCACCGCGGTGCTCGGCAGCCAGCAGGTCGAGTCCGACCCGCAGCGCACGGTCGATGGCGTATTCGCCATCTGGTACGGCAAGGGGCCGGGGGTGGATCGCGCCGGCGACGCCCTCAAGCACGGCAACGCCTATGGTTCCTCGCCCACCGGCGGCGTGCTGGTGGTGGCCGGCGACGACCACGGCTGCGTGTCCTCGTCGATGCCGCACCAGAGCGACCTGGCGATGCAGGCCTGGAGCATGCCGGTGCTGCACCCGGGCAACGTCGCCGAATACCTCGAATTCGGCCTCTACGGCTGGGCGCTGTCGCGCTTCTCCGGCAACTGGGTGGGCTTCAAGGCGCTGTCCGAAGTGGTCGAGAGCGGCATGACGGTGGATCTCGACACGGTGCGCACCCACTTTCCGCCGCCGGCCGAATTCGTCGCCCCGGACGGCGGCCTGCACTACCGCTGGCCGGACCTGCCCAGCCTGACCATCGAGCAGCGCCTGAGCGCCAAGCTCGACGCGGTGCGCGCCTTCGCGCGGGTGAACAGCCTCGACCGCTGGATCACCCGTCCTGCACAGGCGGATCTGGGCATCGTCACCGTCGGCAAGGCGCACTACGACTTCCTCGAGGTGCTGCGCCGCCTCGGGCTCACGCTCGCCGACCTGGAAGCCGCCGGCATCCGCATCTACAAGGTCGGCCTGGTGTTCCCGCTGGAGCCGACCCGCATCGCGCAACTGGTCGAGGGGCTGGCCGAGGTGCTGGTGATCGAGGAGAAGGCCCCGGTGGTCGAGCGCCAATTGCACGACCTGCTGTTCAACCGCGACACGCGCCCGCGGGTGGTCGGCAAGACGGACGCCGAGGGCCGCCCGCTGCTCTCCGCGCTCGGCGAGCTGCGCCCCTCGCGCATCATGCCGGTGTTCGCCGAATGGCTGGCGACGCGCAAGCCGGCGCTGGATCGCCGCGAACACGTCATCGACTTCACCGCCCCGCCCCTGCTCTCCAACATCGCCGACGCGGTGCGCCGCCTGCCCTACTTCTGCTCCGGCTGCCCGCACAACACCTCCACCAAGGTGCCGGAGGGCTCGATCGCCCAGGCCGGCATCGGCTGCCACTTCATGGCCTCGTGGATGGACCGTGCCACCACCGGGCTGATCCAGATGGGCGGCGAAGGCGTGGACTGGGCCGCGCACGGGCGCTTCACCGCGCGCCCCCACGTGTTCCAGAACCTCGGCGACGGCACCTACTTCCATTCCGGCTCGTTGGCCATTCGCCAGGCCATCGCCGCCCGCGCCAACGTCACCTACAAGATCCTCTACAACGACGCGGTGGCGATGACCGGCGGCCAGCCGGTCGATGGCGTCATCGGCGTCGAGCGCATCGCCCGCCAGGTCGAGGCCGAAGGCGTGCGCCGGCTCGCGGTGGTCAGTGACGAGCCGGAGAAGTACACCGGCCAGGAGAGCCTGTTCCCGCCCGGCACCACCTTCCATCACCGCAGCGAACTCGACGCGGTGCAGCGCACCCTGCGCGAAATCGAAGGCGTGACCTGCCTGATCTACGACCAGACCTGCGCCGCCGAGAAGCGCCGCCGGCGCAAGAAGGGCGAGTACCCCGACCCCGACCGCCGCATCTTCATCAACGCCGAGGTCTGCGAGGGTTGCGGCGACTGCGGCCAGCAGTCCAACTGCCTGTCGGTGCTGCCGCTGGAAACCGAGCTCGGGCGCAAGCGCCAGATCGAGCAGTCGTCCTGCAACAAGGACTACTCCTGCGTGCAGGGCTTCTGTCCGAGCTTCGTGTCGGTGGAAGGCGCCAAGCTGAAAAAGCGCGTCGCCCGCCTCGGGCGCGACAAGCTCGACGAACTCATCGCCCACCTGCCGCAACCCGCCACGCATCTGGACGAGGCGCCCTACGACATGCTGATCACCGGCGTGGGCGGCACCGGCGTGGTCACCGTGGGCGCGCTGGTGAGCATGGCCGCTCACCTGGACGGCATGGCCAGCTCGCAGCTCGACTTCATGGGCTTCGCGCAGAAGGGCGGCGCTGTGCTCGCCTTCATCCGTTGGGCCAGGCGGCCGGACCTGCTCAACCAGGTGCGCATCGACACCCAGCAGGCGGATCTTTTGCTCGCCTGCGACCTGGTGGTCGGCGCCTCGCCGGATGCGCTCGGCACCGTGCGCCGCGGGCGCACCCGGGTGGTGGCGAGCAGCCACCACAACCCCACCGACAAGTTCGTGCGCGACCCGGAGGCCAGCCTGCACGCCGACGCGCTGATCGACAAGCTGCGCTACGCGGTGGGCGCGGACGACAACCCGGCCACGCTGGAAACGGTGGATGCCTACGATCTCGCACTGCGCCTGCTGGGCGACTCGATCGGCGCCAACATCCTGCTGCTCGGCTATGCCTGGCAGCGCGGCCTGGTGCCGGTGTCGCTCGCCGCGCTGGAGCGCGCGATCGAACTCAACGGCGTGGCCATCGACGCCAACCGCATGGCCTTCCACCTCGGCCGCCTGGCCGCCGAGGAACCGGACACCGTGCTCGCGCTGGCCGAAGAGCCCGCCCCGCGCGCCAAGACCCTGGACGAACTCACCGCCCACCGAGTCGAGCACCTGACCGCCTACCAGAACGCCGCCTACGCCACGCGCTACCGCGCGCTGGTGGACAAGGTCCGCGCCGCCGAGGAGCGCCTGGCGGCCGATCCGGCGCTGCCGCTCACCCGCGCGGTGGCGCACGGCTACGCCAAGCTGCTGGCCTACAAGGACGAGTACGAGGTGGCGCGCCTGTACACCGACGGGCGCTTCCGCCGCGCGCTGGAGGAAACTTTCGAAGGCGAGCTGCAGCTGTCCTTCCACATGGCCCCGCCGCTGCTGGTCAAGCCCAAGGACGGCGCGCCGCCATTGAAGGTGCGCTACGGCCCCTGGCTGCTGGGTGCCATGAAATGGCTGGCGCGCGGCAAGGTCTTGCGCGGCAGCTGGTTCGACCCCTTCGGCCATACCGCCGAGCGGCGCATGGAACGTGCGCTCGCCGCAGCCTATGCGCAACAGGTGGAAGCGCTGCTGCCGCGCCTGTCCGCCGAACGCCTGGCCGACGCCATCGCGCTGGCCGCGCTGGCCGACAAGGTGCGCGGCTTCGGCCACGTCAAGATGGCCGGGCTGCGCACGGTGCTCGCGCAGGAAGCGGCGCTGTGCGAGCGCCTGGGGCTCACCCCGCTGTTGGCCGGCGCCGTACCCGCGGAGGCACTCGTCGCCACCCGCGGCAATGCGCTGAAGGGCATCCCGGTGGTCACCGCGCGCTGACCCCCGAAGGGCGGGTCGGTCGCGTGTAGGAGCGGGCTTGCCCGCGATGCGGCCTTCGAGGATGCGACCGCCCCATCGCGGCCAAGGCCGCTCCTGCAGCACCGGCAGGAGCGACCTTGGGCGCGACGCTTCCCGTCTGGCGCTCCCGGTCAGCCGGCGGCCGCCACCACTCGCGGCGTGGATGGCTCGCGCTCGGCCGGCCGTCCGCTGTCCTGCGCGTTGGCCAGCGACTGCACGTCCCCGCAGATCTCCCCGCCTTCCTCGATGAAGATCTTGCCGTAGCGGATCTTGCCGTTCACCCGGCCGGTGGCATGCACGATCAGTTGCTTGCGCGCGGTCAGCTCGCCGTCGAAGCGGCCGTGGATTTCGGCCACGTCGATGCCCACCGTGCCGGAGAAGGAACCGTTCTCGGCGATGCGGATCACCCGGCTGTCCATCGTCGCCTCAACCCGGCCCTCCACCACCAGGGTGTCGCAATCGAGGATCTCGGCCCCCTTGAGCTTGACCTCGGGACCGACGATCAGGCGGTTGCCGCCTTCGGCCACCTTGGCCAGCTCCTTCTCTTCGGTCGCCGGTGCGGAAGCGGCCTGCGTGGAAACCTCCTTCGCGACACTCGTCGTGCTGCCCGATGCCTGGGCCAGCGAGCCGACCGGGTTCGCGGGGGCGCTGCGCACGCCGCGCGCGGTCTGGGGTTCGGGCTGCTTGGGGAACAGGGTGGGTTTGTTGAACATATTCGCTCCTGATGGTGTGTCCGGCGCTCCGGCATGGCGCCGCGAACCCGGGCCTAATGGCAAGCGCCGTGCCACTGAGAAAATGTTCTTTCGATTCATGGCTTTGGGAGACGAGCGGGGCAAGAGCCGATCCGAAATCGAAGCAAAACCGTCGCCTGCGGACGACAAACCGCGTGAACTTTTCATTGCAAGCAATTGAATTTGCAGCAATTACGAACTGTCGCCAAATGCCGACACCATGGTGCACTGAAACATTGCCTTGCACTTGCCGCCCCTGCCCGCCGGCCCCGCCACCTAAACTCCATCGCGTTCCCCGCAGCCCGCTGTTCACCACGCATTCAAGCCGCTAGATGACCGCACCGTCCCACCGCCCGACCCCCGCGCAACTGCTCCTGGCAGACGACGGATCGCGCCGCTTCGAGAGCATTGCCGACGCCCTGCGGGCCGCGGGCCACCGGGTGCAGCGCGTGAGCGGCGCAGAGGCGGCACGGACCTTCCTGGCCACCAGCCCCTGCGATCTCGCCCTCCTGGCCTCGCCGCCGCCGGACGGCGAACTACCCGGCCTGCTCGACGAGTTGCGTATGCTTCATCCGGCGCTGCCGGTCGTCGTGCTGGCAACACCGGGGAGCATCGCCGAGGCGGTCGCCGCCACCGCCCGCGGGGTCTCCGCCTACCTCCCCGCGCCCCAGCGGCCGCAGGAGGTGCTGGAATGCGTCGCCGGTGCGCTGTGCTGGGCCGGCACCGGCAGCGAAGCCGCCAGCGGACGGGCGTGGTGCGCCGAGATCGTCAGCCAAAGCGTGCTCATGGCCCGCGTGCTGGCCGAAGCACGGCTGGTGGCCGCCACCGACGCCAGCGTGCTGATCCGCGGCGAAAGCGGCACCGGCAAGGAGCTGCTCGCCCGCGCCATCCACCGCGCCAGCCCGCGGGCCGGCGGCCCCTTCGTGGCCATCAACTGCGGCGCGATTCCCGAGCCCTTGCTGGAATCCGAGCTGTTCGGCCACCGCCGCGGCGCCTTCACCGGCGCGGTGAGCGAGCAGCGCGGCCTGGTGCGCCAGGCCCACGGCGGCACGCTGTTCCTCGACGAGATCGGCGACATGCCGCTCGCCCTGCAGGTCAAGCTGCTGCGCATGCTGCAGGAGCGCGTGGTGCGTCCGGTCGGTTCGGCCGCTACGGAGCCGGTCGACGTGCGCATCGTCTCGGCCACCCATCGCGACCTCGACCGCGCACTGACCGAAGGACGCTTCCGCGAGGATCTGTACTACCGGCTGAACGTGGTCAACCTGGCGCTGCCCACCCTGGACCAGCGGCGCGAGGACGTTCCCCTGCTGGCGGCGCACTTCCTCGCCGCCGCCGCACGGCGCTACCGGCGCCCCTGCCGCGCCTTCGCGCCGGACGCGCTGGCGGTGCTGGCCACCACCGCCTGGCCGGGCAACGTACGCCAGCTGCAGAACGTGGTCGAACAAGCCTGTGCGCTGAGCACCACCGCCCTGATTCCCCGCAGCCTGGTCGAGCGCGCCCTGCATCGCCACGGCATGGTGTCGCTGCACTACGCGGACGCCAAGCAGCGCTTCGAACACGACTACCTGGTCGGCCTGCTCAAGCTCACTGCGGGGAATGTCTCGGATGCGGCGCGTCTGGCCGGCCGCAACCGCACCGAGTTCTACCGCCTGCTGCGCCGTACCGGCCTGAACGCAGAGCTCTTCCGCCATCCGGGCGAGCCCGACGCACCGGCGACCGGCTGGGGCTGACGCCCGGACCAGCGCGCTTGCAACGCTGCCTTGCGCGCCCGCTCAGTCGCCGGCCCTTCGGGGACGGCGAGCGTGCCGGTCAGCGCAGCAGATCCTGCAGCCGACGGCCCAGTTCTTCCTTCAGCGCGTCCTCGGGCGTGGCCGGGGCGCTGCCGCCATCGCCACCCTCGCCGCGCTTTTCGTCCAGCTTCTCCTGCAGACGCTCAGCCAGCGCGCGGCGGGCGGCGTCGCCCACCACCGCGGACCACAGCACCTGCGGCGCAGGCGCCTCCAGCGGGCCTGTGATGCGCACCGGCACGGTGAGTCCGCGCAGTTTCTCCAGCCCGGCGCCGCCCTGCCCTTCTGCAGTGGCCACCACGCTGGTCCGCAGGGTGTAGTCGATGCGGTTGCCGCCGATGTCGATCAAACCCTCGCCGCCCACGCGCAGCAGGGGGCTCAGCAGCGCCAGGTCGTCGTTGCGCGCCACCCCACCGGCGATGCGGAAGCTGGCATCCAGCGCGCTGAAGTCGGTCTGCTCGGTGCGGCGGAACTGGTAGCTCTCGTCGCGCTGCCCGGACAGCAGGGCCTGGCCGTCGCGCAGGATCTGGCCGACATTGAAACCCTTGATCGCGCCGTCGCGCAGCGCCAGTTCGGCCTTGCCGGCGAGCGCGCGCTTGAGCTCGCCCACCGTGCGCCCCCGGGTGTCCACATCGAAGGCCAGGCTGCCGCGGCCCTCCAACGTGTCCTTGCCGGCGAGGTCGCGCAGCAGCGGACCGACCTGGATGTCGGCAAAGCTCTGTTGCACGCGCACGCGCTGGCCGGCGGCGTCGACGCGCAGCTCGCCTTTCATGGTGCCGCCGTAGCCGCGTGCGGCCAGCGGCGCCACCGACAGGCTGCGCCCGTCGCCTACCAGGCGTGCGGAGACCTCGCCGAGCGTCAGCCCGGCCGCCCGCAACTCGCCCACCTCCAGCCTGCCGTCTAGCGGCGCACCGGCCGCGAAGGACAGGTCCACCGGCTGGGCATCGCCGCGTGCGCTACCCTGCGCCCCGGCGGCCTTGCCGCCCTCGCCCGCCGCGACCGGTGCAGTGGATGGTGCATCCTTGACCGGCTGCGGCGCGGCCGACGGGCCGGCGGTGTAGCGGTCGACGTCGAGCCGGTCGAGCTTGAGCGCGAACTTCAGCGGCTGGCCTTGCGCTATTTCAACGCTGCCCTCCAGCGCGCTGTCGTCGAACCTGCCCTTGAACTGGGCACCGGTGTTGCCGGTATCCAGCGCGTGTTCGAGGTCGCCCGCCAGCGACAGGCGCAACGCAGCGGCCTGCGCGGGGGTGAGCGCGAGATCCAGCGACAGGCCGCGCACCGCGAGGCGCTGCGCTTCGACCAGCATGTCGCCGCCGGTCTCCAGCCGGCCGCGCAGCGCGGGCTGCTCGAAGGCGAAATCCGCCGCCAGGGCGAACGGGGCGCTTGTCCCCGACACCAGCCGCCCGAGTTCCAGCGACAGGCCGCGGACCTCGCCCTTGATGCCGCCCTTGGCGTCGTCCACCGCCACGCGCGCATCGACCAGCTCGACACCGTCGATGTCCAGGGCGAACTCTCCGCCCGCGCCGTCCCCGCCGCCCGTCTCATCGTCGCTGCGGCCCGGTCCCGAGGAGCCGGCACCGCCCGGCGCACGCTCCTCGGCGGTGCTTGCCGCGGCCGCACCAAGGAGGTCGTCAACATTGCTGCGCCCCTGCGCGTCGCGGCGGTAGCTGAGTTGGGGGCGGATCACCCGCACCCGCTCCACCTGCACCGCGCCACGAAACAGCGGCATGACCTGCACCGCCAGTTCCACCTGCTCGATGGCGGCGAACGGGGTCTTGCCGTCGGGGTCGGTCAGGCTGAGGTCGGCTGCGGTGAGCGCCAGGCGGGGGAACACCGACAGGGCGATGTCGCCGCCGATGGCGAGCTCGCGCCCGGAACGCTCGCGCACCAGTTCGACCAGGCTGTCCTTGTGCCGGTTGGCGTCGAAGGTGACGATCAGGAAGACCGCCGCGCCGAGCGCCAGGAGAACCAGTGCAAGGAGGGCCAGCAGCCCTATCCTGAGTGCCTTCATGTCCGACTCCGCTTCGGTTTCGCCCGCACGCGGGCGCCCGCGGGGCGGCGTTGCCGGCCCAGCGGGATGGAAAACTCCTCGTTCAGGCGGTTCCGCCCACCGTCAGTCCGTCGATGCGCAGGGTGGGCTGGCCCACGCCCACCGGCACGCTCTGGCCGTCCTTGCCGCAGGTACCCACGCCGGGGTCGAGCGCCATGTCGTTGCCGATCATCGACACCCGGGTGAGCGCGTCCGGGCCGTTGCCGATCAGCGTGGCGCCCTTGACCGGGCGGGTGACCTTGCCGTTCTCGATCAGGTAGGCCTCGGACGTGGAGAACACGAACTTGCCCGAGGTGATGTCCACCTGGCCGCCGCCGAAGTTGGCCGCGTACAGCCCCTTCTTCACCGAGCGGATGATCTCCTCCGGGTCCTTGTCGCCGTTGAGCATGTAGGTGTTGGTCATGCGCGGCATCGGCAAATGGGCGTAGGACTCGCGCCGCCCGTTGCCGGTGGGCGCCATGCCCATCAGGCGGGCGTTCATCATGTCCTGCATGTAGCCGGTGAGAATGCCGTCCTCGATCAGCACGGTGCGCTCGGTGGGGTTGCCCTCGTCGTCCATGGTGAGCGAGCCGCGGCGGTCGGGGATGGTGCCGTCGTCCACCACGGTGACGCCCTTGGCGGCGACCTGCTGGCCGATGCGCCCGGAGAAGGCCGAGCTGCCCTTGCGGTTGAAGTCGCCCTCCAGGCCGTGGCCGATGGCCTCGTGCAGCAGGATGCCCGGCCAGCCCGAGCCCAGCACCACGGTCATGGTGCCGGCCGGCGCAGGGGCGGCATCCAGGTTGGTGCGTGCCTGATGCACCGCGGCGCGCGCGTAGTCGCGCAGCAGCTCGTCGGAGAAGTGGCCGTAGTCGAAGCGTCCGCCGCCGCCTGCGCTGCCCTGCTCGCGGCGGCCGCCGTCCTCCATGATCACGGTGATCGACACCCGCACCAGCGGGCGCACGTCGGCGGCCAGGTGGCCGTCGCTGCGCGCCACCATGACCACCTCCCAAGAGCCGGCGACATGGGCCATGACCTGGGTGACGCGGGCATCTTCGGCGCGCGCGAAGCCTTCCAGGCGTTCGAGCAGCTTGACCTTGGCGGTATCCTCCAGCGAATCGAGCGGGTCGTCGGCGCGATACAACCGGTTGCGCCCGCGCGCCGGGGCGATCTGCACCTTGCGGCGCTTGCCGGCCTCGGCGATCGCCCGGGTGGCGGTGGCCGCATCCAGCAGCGCGTTCAGCGAGATGTCGTCGGAGTAGGCGAAGGCGGTCTTCTCGCCGCTGATCGCGCGCACCCCCACCCCTTGCTCGATGTCGAAGCTGCCGGCCTTGACGATGCCTTCCTCCAGGCTCCAGGCCTCGGCACGGTGGTACTGGAAGTACAGGTCGGCAAAGTCGATGTCGTGGCGCATCAGCTTGCGGAAGACCTTCTCCAGGCCTTCGGCGGACAGGTCGTAGGGGCTCAGCAGGTAGCGGTCGGCGACCTTCAGGGCATTCTTGGCTTGACTCATGGCGTATCCAGGTTGGGGCTGCCCGGGTTGGACCCGGCAGGCGTCAAAACGATCAATCGGGCACTGCCGCTCACAGGCAGCGGTGGCGCAGCGCGGGCAGGCTCTCGCGCACCGAGGCGATGCGCGCCGGGTCGACATCGGCCACGACCACGCCAGGGCCTTCCTCACGGCAGGCCAGCACCTCGCCCCAGGGGTCGATCACCAGGCTGTGGCCCCAGGTCACCCGCCCGCTCGGGTGGCGACCGCCCTGTGCGGGCGCGAGCACGTAGCACTGGTTCTCGATCGCACGCGCGCGCAGCAGCACTTCCCAGTGCGCGCGCCCGGTGGTGTAGGTGAAGGCGGCCGGCAGGATGATCAGGTTCACCGCCCCCATCGCGCGGAAGAGCTCGGGAAAGCGCAGGTCGTAGCACACGGACAGGCCGGTGGGCCCGGCCGGCGAATCGAAGCGCACCACCTCGCGGCCGGCCTCGATGGTCACCGACTCGTCGTAGGACTCCTCGCCCTTGCGGAAACCGAACAGGTGCACCTTGTCGTAGCGCGCGATGCGCTCGCCGCGCTCGTCATACACCAGGGTGCTGTTGCGCACCTTGTCGTCGGCCGTGGCGGCCAGCGGGATGGTGCCGCCCACCAGGCAGACCTTGTGGCGCTGCGCGGTCTCGCGCAGGAAGTCCTGCAGCGGACCCTCGCCGTCGCGCTCGCGGATGCGCACCTTGGCGGTCTCGTTGGCGGTGATCAGCGGGAAGTATTCCGGCAGCGCGACCAGGCGGGCGCCGGCGGCGGCGGCTTCGGCCACCAGCTCACCGGCCACGCGCAGGTTCTCGGCCACGTCCGGGCCGGACACGGTCTGTACGGCGGCGATGCGCACCGTGGAAACAGCAGGGTTTTCGAGCGCTTGTGTCATTGTTGCCGGGCGGATTCGGACCGCGGCGCAGCCGGGTCGGGTTGGTCGGAGGGCGCGGCATCCCGCGCGGCGGGCGGCGGGGCACTGCCGGTGAGCTTCTCGACCTTCGGTTCGCCCCAGGTGCCGGTGATCGCGTAGTCGAAGGCCAGCAGCTTCTCGAACGGATCGCTCAGTACCTTCTGCGCGATGTAGGTCACCACGCCGGCCACCGGATTGATCAGCCCGGCGGCGGCGCCGATGGCGATCGATTCGCTCAGCGTCGGCTGCACGGTGACGCGCAGGTCCTGCGTCTCCGCCGCCAGATCGGTATCCCCGCGCATCGCGATGCGCGCCGCCGGACCACGGATCAGCAGGTCGTCGGTGTGCATCACGCCCGCATCCACGCCGATGCTACCGGAAACCCGGTCGAACACGAATCCTTCCGAGAACACGTCGCGGAAGTCCAGCGTGATGCGCCGCGGCAGCGCCTGCAGGCTGAGCACACCAAGCAGGCGGCCGACCCCCGGCTCGAGCTTGTTGAACTGCCCCTTGGCGGCATCGATCTGCATGCTGCCCGCAAGCGACGGGTAGTCGACCTTGATCGGCGCTCCCCGCCAGCCAAGCTTGCCGGCCAGCACCGCCTCACCGTCGCGCACCGCGTCCGGGTAGCCGATGCGCTGCAGCAGCGCGCCGACGTTGCCGGTCTCCAGGCGGAAATCGAGCCGGGTGCTCTGGCGCGCGCCGGTGCGCCACACGCCCGAGCTGCTCAGTTGTGCGTCCGGGTTGCGGATCGCCAGCGACTCAAGCTGCCATTCGCCGCCGCGGTTGACCGCCTTGACCTCGAGCTCGCCCAGCGCCTTGTCGCGCAGCTTGAAATCCTTGACCTGGAGGTCGACCGCCGGCAGGCGGCGCAGCGGCTCGTCGTCGACCGCCTCGGCCTCCGCCTCGTCCTCGCCGGCCGCCAGCGTTACGTGCTCGAAGCGCGCCAGCAGCGCGCCGTCCCCCGCGTTGCGCCACTCGAAACGCCCGTTCGCTTCCCGGCTGGCGATCTGTCCGCGCCAGTCGCCCGACTGCGCGGTGGCCCGCAGCGCGACGTCGTTGAGCGTCTGGCCGAAGGCGCGCAGCCGTCCGGTGTCCAGCCTGAGCCCGGCCAGCGGCAGCGCGGGCGCGCCGGCGGATTCGTCCGCGGACGGCGCACGCAGCGCACGACGCCAGGCATCCACGTCCAGCGCATCGAGCCGCGCATCGACCATCACCCCGTCCTCGGCGCTGGGCAGCGGCCGGAACACGCCGAGGCCGCCGCGCTCCACCGCCCAGCCGAGCGGCGTGGCCCGGCGCAGCAGGGCCAGGTCGATGCGATCGGCCAGCGTCGCGCGCATGCGCTCGCGCTGACCGCCGTCCATGCCGACCAGTTCGAAACGCAGCGGCCAACGGTCGCCGGCCGGCTTGTTCAGCGGCTCCGGCAGGCTGGAGGCGATGCCGGCCAGTTCGGACTGCACCGTCACTTGGACGCCCTCGCGGCGCAGGGCGATGTCCGCGCTCCACGGCGTGCTGCCGGACAGGTGGGCCAGCGCCGGCCAGTCCATTTCGCCGCGCAGCGCGGACACCGCCAGGCTGCCGGAGGCCTTGAAGCCGACGATGCCCTCCTCGTCGGTGCGCGCGGTGAGCGTCAGCGGCTCGCCGAACAGGCGCGCCTTCGCCTGCGGGATGGCCATGGTGTCGCCGGTGAAGCGCAGGGTGCCGGCGGCCGCCTCGAGCGGCGGCAAGCCCTGCACCACCCACAGCCGATTGTCGGCAAAGCGGTAGCGTCCTTCTACCGTGGTGTCGGCGATCTGGCGCAAGGGCATCACCAGGGTGAGGTCCAGCGTGCCGGCACCTTCGGCACGCATGTCGTCGGTGAAGCGGTTGATGCGGGTCGCCACCGGGCTCTCGGAGACGAAGCGCAGGAAATTCGCGGTCGCCCCGGCGGCGCGGCCGCGGATGGTCATGGTCTCGCCGCCGTGCGCCATCAGGCTGGGGATCGCGGCGCTCACCTCGGACAGGCGCACGCCATAGATGCTGCCGCGCTCGGCGGTGACCAGCATGCTCTCGCCCTCGAAGCGCAGTTCGCCGTCGATCGCATCGATCGCCGGCCAGCCGGGGGCGTACTCGAGGCGCGCCCCGGCAATCCGCGCGGTGACCAGGAACTGCCCGTCGGCGCCGTTGATGAAGGGGAAGTCCGCGAGATCGCCGCGCAGGCGCAGGCGCGCCTCGGGCGCGACGCCGCCGACGATACTGCGGCGCAGCCAGTCGCGGGTGTCCTGGTTCACCACCAGCGGCATGTAGCGCCACACCGCCGCGCCGTCGGCCTGCTGCAGCCGCGCGGTGAGGTCGATCTCGCCCGGCCCGCCGGCCACCGGGCGGTAGCGCCCCGAGGCCGAGCCGGTCGCGTCCGCGTTCTCGAAGGAGGCGGAATCGAGGGTCACTTCCAGCGCACCATCGCGCCGCGACCAGCCGCCTTCGGCGCGCAGGGTGGACAGCGCCAGGCGAGGTTCGGGGAACACCGCCGGCAGGTCGATCCACGCATCCTCGCCGGCAATGCGGAAGCGCCCGCCGCGTTCGCTGCCGTCGATCTCGCCGGACAGCCCGCCGAGGCCCGGCAGCGCGCCCTGCGCGGCCAGGCCGATGCCGCGGAACGATGCCTGGATCTGCCAGCCCTGCGGCTCGGCCACCGGCCCCCGCCATTCGATGCGTACCGCGCTCGCCTCTCCGCGCGGATCGAAGGCGGCCAGCCGGCGGCGCACCGCCTCGTCCAGCGGCAGATGACCGGCCAGGCGTGCCAGCGCAGCGAAATCGAGCCGATTGACGCGGAACTCGCCTTCGGACACCTCCTCCACCCAGCCGCCGCTCGGCCCGCGCACGGAGAGGTCGATATCCACCGGCGCCAGCGTCACCCCGTCGCCGGTGCGCAGCGCCAGGCCGCGGGTCTGCAGCGTTGCGCCACCCGCCGAGCGGCGCAGCGACACCTGTCCGCGCAGGCTCTCCAGATCGAGTTCGGGCAGCTCCGGCGCCAGCCGGGTGACGACGCCGTCGAGCGCGAGATTGGCGCTCAGGCTGGTCTGCCGGTCGGCATCCAGGCCGATCCAGGCGCGCAGGCCGCCACTGCCGTCGATGTCCACCGGGTAGTCGATCCACGGCCGCCAGGCGCCGAGCTCGGCGTGATCGAGCGCGAGATAGAGCTGCCCGGCCCAGGAAACCGGATCGCGCGGGTCGGTGCCCACCAGGTCGCCGCGCAGGTCCAGGCGCGAGGCCAGCCCGGCCGGCGGCTCGGCCATGAGGCCGAAGCGGTAGCGCCCGCCGCGCCGGTCGAGGCGGAAGGACACCTTCTCCAGCCGCAGCTCGGGGGCGCCGCGCAGGCCGTCGCTCCAGCTCAGCGCCGCGTCGCGGACCAGGATCTCGCGCTGCGCGAGCAGCCACTCCAGGGAGCCGCCGTCGCCGGCGCCATCGGTATCCACCGGCAGGCCGGCCACGAACAGGCGTCCGTCGGCCTCGCGGCGCAGGGCCAGCTGCGGGGAGAGGATCTCGAGGCGATGAAAGTGGGGCTGCAGGCGCAGCACGGTGGACCAGGCCAGCACCGCCTCGACACGTTCGAAACGCAGGGCGGCGCTGCCGTCGCGTTCGCTGATCTGCAGGCCGCCGATGTGCAGCCGCGGCCGCAGGCCGGTCCACTCGGCCGACAGGCTGTCGATGGCCACCGGCAGGCCGATCGCCCTTTCCAGCGCCACGGCGATCTCCGCCCGGTAATCCCCGATACGCGGCGCGACGACCTCGCGCAACACCAGGAACAGGCCGCCGAACACGAAATAGGCCACCGTCAGCCAGAACAGCAGGCGCTCCCCCTGCCGGCGGCGCACGCCGAGGACGGCACCCTCGTGCGGGGCTTCGGCGGGAGGAACGGCGGGGACGGTCATCGATACTCGACTCGGGGAAGAACGGACGGGACTGCGCGGCGCGACCGGCGGCCGGCCGCTGTCCGGCAAGCTTGGCTACAATCGACGCCGTATCCGCCGGTCCGCGGGCGCAAAGCGCCACGGCGCACGATTCTACCAATGTTGACGAGCCTTCCGCCCATGTCCTGCGACCTTTCCGCCCTGCCCGACGACATCCGCCACGCTGCCAGCCTGTCGCGCTTCCTGCGCCGCATGCTGGACAGCCGGCCCTGGCTGGGCGGACAACTCGCCGCGCACCTCGATCAAACGGTGGACGCGGATGCCATGCAGGCGTTCCTCGCCGGACGCGGCGTCTGCACCGAGACGCTCAAACCGGCGCTGCGCGAGCTGCGCACCTGGGTGATCTGCCATGTGCTGGTGCGCGACCTCGCCGGACGCGCAAGCCTGACGGAAGTCACCGAGGCCATGACCGTGCTGGCCGAAGTCACCGTGCGTACCGCCCACGACCTGCTGCGCGAAGCGCTGGTCGAACGCTACGGCCTGCCGCTGTCGCCCACCGGCTGGGAGCAGGAACTGCTGGTGATCGGCATGGGCAAGCTGGGCGGGCGCGAGCTCAACGTGTCCTCCGACATCGACCTGATCTTCGTGTACCCGGAAGACGGCGACACCGGCGGCAAGAAGGTGATCAGCAACTTCGAGTTCTTCGAGAAGCTCGGCAAGCAGCTCATCCAGGCGCTGGCCGAAGTCACCGAGCACGGACAGGTCTTCCGCGTGGACATGCGCCTGCGCCCCAACGGCGACTCGGGCCCGCTGGTGTGCTCCTTCGACATGCTGGAGAACTACTTCATCACCCAGGGGCGCGAGTGGGAGCGCTACGCGTGGATCAAGGCGCGGGTGCTGGCCGGCGAGCGCTGGCGCGAGCTGGAGGAGATCGCCCGGCCCTTCGTGTTCCGCAAGTACCTCGACTTCGGCGCGATCAACGCCATGCGCGACCTGCACGCGCAGATCCGCCGCGAGGTCGCCCGCCGCGACCGCGCCAACAACATCAAGCTGGGGCCGGGCGGCATCCGCGAGATCGAGTTCATCGCCCAGGTCTTCCAGCTCATCCGCGGCGGACGCGAGACCGGCCTGCAGATCCGCCCCACCCTGAAGGTGCTCGCCGGCCTCGCCGAGCGCGGCATCCTCGCCGCGGGCACGGTGGAGGCCCTGGGCGCCGCCTACACCTTCCTGCGCCGCCTGGAGCACCGCCTGCAATACCTGGACGACGCACAGACCCACGACCTGCCCGACAGCGAGGCGGACCGCGCACTGATCGCCCGCGCGATGGGCTGCGCCGACTGGAGCGCGCTGCTCGAGGAGCTCGACCGCCACCGCCGCGTCGTCAGCCGCCATTTCGACGACGTCTTCGGCGACCCGAGCGACGGCGAACACACCCTGGACGACATGTGGGCCTGCGCCGGCGACGCCGAACAGTGCGCGCCCGCGCTGGCCGAACTCGGCTACCGCGACCCGCAGGCCGCCGCCGGCCGCCTGGCCGCCATCCGCAGCGCGCCGCGCTACCGCCAGCTGCCCGACCACATCCGCAGCCGCTTCGATGCGCTGATGCCGCGGGTGGTCGAGGTCGCCGCCCACACCAAGACGCCGGACGACACCCTGGCCCGCTGCCTGGACCTGATGGAAGCGATCAGCCGGCGCGGCGCCTACCTCGCGCTGCTGCAGCAGTACCCGCAGGCCCTGCGCCGGGTGGCGGAACTGGTGGGCGCCTCGCGCTGGGCGGCGCAGTTCCTCACCCGCCACCCCATCCTGCTCGACGAACTGCTCGACGACCGCAACCTCGACGCGGCGCCGGACTGGGAGGACTTCCGCAGCGAGTTCGCCGCCCAGCTCGACGCCATCGAGCCGGACATGGAGCGCCAGATGGACCTGATGCGCGAGCAGCACCACGCCCGCGTGTTCCGCCTGCTCACCCAGGACATCGCCGGCGTGCTCACCGTGGAGAAGCTCGCCGACCACCTCTCCGCGCTGGCCGACCTGATGCTCGCGCTGACCATTCCGCTGTGCTGGCGCAAGATCAAGATCCGCCACCGCGAAGAACCCAGGTTTGCGGTGATCAGCTACGGCAAGCTGGGCGGCAAAGAACTGGGCTATGCCTCGGATCTCGACATCGTCTTCCTTTACGACGACGACGCCCAGGAGGCGCCCGAGGTCTATTCGCGCCTCGCCCAGCGTACCAACACCTGGTTGTCCAGCCAGACCGCGGCCGGCATCCTGTTCGAAACCGATCTGCGCCTGCGCCCCAACGGCGACGCCGGGCTGATCGCCTGCTCGCTGGAATCCTTCCGCAAGTACCAGCTCGAATCGGCCTGGGTGTGGGAACACCAGGCGCTCACCCGCGCGCGCTTCTCGGCCGGCGACCCGGCCCTGGGCGAAGCCTTCGAGCGCATCCGCGACGAGGTCCTGCGCCTGCCGCGCGACCTCGCCGAACTGCGCCGCGAGGTGCTGGCGATGCGCCGGAAGATGAGCGACGCGCACGCCGACAAGAGCGAGCTCTTCGACCTCAAGCACGATGCCGGCGGCCTGGTCGACGTCGAATTCCTCGTCCAGTACCTGGTGCTCGGCCACGCCCATGCCCACCCCCAACTCACCGGCAACCTGGGCAACATCGCGCTGCTGCGCATCGCCGGCGAGCTCGGGCTGATTCCGGCGGAGCTCGCCACCGCCTGCGGCGACAGCTACCGCCAGCTGCGCCGCCTGCAGCACCGCCAGCGCCTCAACGACCGCCCCTCGCGGGTCGATCCGGACGAGGTCGGCGCTGCGCGCAAACCGGTGCAGGCCCTGTGGCAGCTGGTGTTTGGCGAGGAATGACCGGCGGCCTACGACCAGCGTAGGAGCGGCCTCGGCCGCGATGCGGCGTACAGGAGAACGAACATCGCATCGCGGCCAAGGCCGCTCCTGCACCTTGACCCAACGGCCCCTGCCCCCTGTAATAATCCCGCGCATGACGTACAGGCAAAGGCGCGCATACAATGCGCGCCATGAGCCAGGAAATCGAACTCAAGCTGAGCCTGCCCGCCAGGTCGCTGCCGGCGCTGCGCCGCCATCCGCTGCTTGCCGCGGCGCAGAAGCTCGGCCAGACGGCGACCCTGGACAACACCTATTACGACACCGCCGATCTCGCCCTCAAGGCACGCAAGGTCGCGGTGCGCACCCGCCGCCAGGGACGCACCTGGCTGCAGACCGTGAAGTGCGCCGCGCAATCCACCGGCGGCCTGAGCAGCCGTCCCGAGTGGGAGCAGCCGTTTTCCGGCGCCTTCGACTTCTCGGCGGTGGACGAACCCGCCGCCGCCCGCCTGCTCGCCAGGCACGAGGCCGCGCTGGTGCCGGTGTTCACCACCCGCTTCCGCCGCGAGACCCGTCTGCATGCACCCGGCAACGGCGTCGAGATCCTGCTGATGATCGACCGCGGCGAGATCCTCGCCGGCGAGCGCGCCACGCCGATCTGCGAACTCGAACTGGAACTGCGCAGCGGGCAGGCCACCGACCTGCTGGCCCTGGCCTGCGAGCTTGCCCGCAGTCTGCCGCTGGTGCCCAGCGACCTGTCCAAGGCCGAGCGCGGCTACCGCCTCTTCCTCGATCAACCGCTCAAGCCGCTACGCGCGGAGCCCTCGCACCTGCGCGCGGACATGAACCCGGTCGATGCCTTCCGCGACCTCGCCTTCGCCTGCCTGCGCCAATGGCAGGGCAACGCCGCCGGCGCGGCGGTGTGCGACGCGCCCGAATTCATCCACCAGCTGCGCGTGGCGCTGCGCCGCCTGCGTTCCCTGCTGCGCCTGTTCGCGCCGGCCCTGCCGCCCGGCTTCGTGGATGAGTGGAACGAGAAGCTGCGCGACACCGCCAACCGCTTCGGCGACGCGCGCGACCTGGACGTGCTCTACGAGGAACTGCTCGCCCCGGTGGTGCCCGACGGGCTGGCCGAAGGCGACGCCCTGCCCCGCCTGCTGGCAATGGCCCGCGAGGCGCGCGACCGCGCTCGCGCCGACGCCTCGCACAATCTCAACGCGGCCGCCCAGGGCCGCCTGATGCTGGATTTCAGCCTCGCCCTGCACCGCTTGCCGAGCAACAACCTGATCGGCGCGGTCGACCTCACCACCTTCGCGCGCCTGCAACTCACCCGCCTGCGCAAGAAGGCGCGCCGCCGCTTCGAGGATTCGGCCAGCCTCATTCCCACCCGCCTGCATGCCTTGCGCATCGCCCTCAAGCGGCTACGCTACGGGGCGGAGTTCTTCGCCCCGCTGTTCCCGGCAAGGCAGGTTGTCCGCTACCTGGAAACCCTGGCCCGCGCGCAGACCACGCTGGGCTTTCTCAACGATGTGGACGTCGCCCGCGGCCGCCTGGAAGGCTGGGCGGACGAGGACGAGGAACTGCTCGCCGCGGCCGCCTTCATCACCGGCTGGCATGGCCCGCGCTATGCCCGCCTGCGCCGCCGCACGCGGCAGGAGGTCAAGCCGCTGCTGTGGGGCCGGACGCCCTGGCGCAAGTAGGGCCCCCTGCATTAACGACCGTGTAACACCGGCCGCATAGACTCTGCGCCCTGTCGATTGGAGGAGCGCATGGATTTGCTGTTGTGGCGTCACGCCGAAGCCGTGGACGGCACCCCGGATCACACCCGCGAACTCACCGAGCGCGGACAGAAGCAGGCGCGGCGCGTGGCGGCCTGGCTGCAGGAGCACCGCCCCAAGCGTCTCGCCATCCTGTGCAGCCCGACGGTGCGCACGCGCCAGACCGCTGCAGCCTTCAGCGACGAGTTCGAAGTGGTCAACGCGCTCGGTCCCGACGGCAATGTCGCCGGCCTGCTCTCGGCCACCGGCTGGCCGGATTCGAGCGGCGCCGTGCTGGTGGTCGGGCACCAGCCGGCACTCGGGCGCATGGCGGCGTTGCTGCTGTCCGGCTCAGAGGCTGACTGGACGATCAAGAAGGGTTCCCTCTGGTGGTTCACCAACCGCGTGCGCGACGGCGAAACCCAGACCGTGTTGCGCGCGGTGATTTCGCCGGACTTCGTCTGAGCCCGCCAGCGGGCGGACCGGCACGGAATTCTTCGCCGCACCCTGCGGTCTACCGGGCAGTTCCGGACCGCTGCAGCGGCCGGAATGCATCGATACAACACTTGAGTGGCGTCGCAGGATGGGGGCTGTTGTGCTTTCCTGCGCATGCCGTAAGATGCCGGTTCATTCCCGTTGGCGATCATGTACAAGCGCTTCCTGCCCACCCACGACAGCATCAAGCAAAGCCGCCTGCTCCGCTGGCTGGGCCCGCGCCTGCACGATCCCTCGCTGTGGCACATCAACCGCCGCGCGGTCGCCAAAGGCGTGGCCATCGGCGCCTTCTTCGGCCTGATGATCCCGGTGGCGCAGATCCCCGCAGCTGCGGTGGCCTCGCTGTTCTGGCGCGCCAATCTGTGGATCGCGGCGGTCTCCACGCTGATCAGCAACCCCTTCACCTACGGGCCGATCTACTACTTCGCCTACCAGCTCGGCGCCGCCTTGCTGGGCCGTCACGCCGGCGCCAATCCCGCGCTGGCCGAGGTCAAGGCCGAGCAGGCGATGGCGGCCCTGCCCTGGTTCGACAACCTCTGGCACTGGATCACCGGCATCGGCCAGCCGCTGGTACTGGGCATGCTGGTGATGGCGGTGGTCAGCGCCGTGACCGGCTATGTCGTCGCCCGCCTCGCCTGGCGAGTCAAGGTCATTCTCAAGCGTCGCCGCCAGCGTGCCGCGCGCGCCTTGCGCCCGGTCGCCTGAGGCAGCGGGCAGCACCCGCGAAACCGCGCAGGCAAAGCGCCGACGCAGATGCGGGCCATCCACGGGCAAGCGCTGTTGCGCTGCGCAAATAGGGCTATCATTGCCAACACTTCCGGCCCGGGATTTCTCCGCCAGTCCTAGATGAACACCACCATTGCAGACGGCACCGTACGCGAGATCGACGGTGTGCAACGCATCCACTACGACGGCTACTGGATCAAGATGTACGATCCGCCGGCCGACAGCCTGCAGGCCAAGAAGGCGCTGATCGGCGCGCTCACGCGCCGCCTGTTCAACCACGTCGAGCACGGCATCAACATACCGGGGCGTCGCGTGGGCGAGGCGCGCGCGGCCTTTCAGGCCGAAACCGATCCGGCCCGCAGGCGGGTCAAGGGCGCCATGCTCGCCGGTTCGCTGTTCAACCGTGCCACCGACATCTTCACCAAGCTGGTGGAACTGCAGGAGCAGGGCGTGGAGATCGACCAAGACAATGCGCTGATGCGCGAGTGCGGCGCCTGTCTGCAGGAAGCTCTGTCGCTCGGCCGCCTGGTCCTGCACCGCAGCGGCGACGAGGGCATCGACGAGCTGTGGGGCGAACCCTTCCGCGCCTTCTCGATCCCGGTGGAGGCCTTCTACGAGAGCCGTTACATCAAGATTGCGCAGACCATGCGCGACATCGACCGCATCGCCAGCGCAATGATCGACACGCTGGCCTGTAACCGGCTGTTCCTGGGCAGCGAGCCGCTGATCCGCCGCTACGCGGATTTGGCCAAGCTCAAGTGCGAGACGCTGCGCACCGACGATGCGATCTTCGACGTGTGGGCCGACTTCGTGGTCGCCTCGGAGAACCTCGGCGCCTTCGCGCCGCAACTCGCCGCCGACGCGCCGCCCACCGAGCAGCAGCTGGTGGCCGACGGCCAGCGCCTGATCGGCCAGGGCCGCGACCTGATCGCCTACATCACCCGCGCGCGGGTACCCATGCCCAAGAGCACGCGCGAGTTCATCGAGCGCTGCAAGCTGTTCGACACCATCTGCCGCACCAGGCTCGACGGCACGCCGCTGATCTGACGCGCAACGCCTTACCGGAATCCCCGATGAAACGCACCGACCTCGAAAAACTCAATGGCCTGAAGATCAACAACCGCCTCAAGGGCACCCCGCCGCCGCAGCGCTTCGGCGCCGGCTCGGGCGGCCGCCGCGCGGCGGCGACGGTCAATCCGCTGGTCGCCAAGCTGCTCGGGCAGAAGCCCGCCGAGGACGACAAGTCGGACTCCTGAGCGCGCCGCCGCCCGGGCGGCGCTCACCCGGCATCAGACGATGATGCCGCCGCCCAGGCAGACCTTGGACTCGTACACCACGACGCTCTGACCAGGGGTCAGCGCCCACTGCGGCTGGGCGAAGGCGATCTCGGCACGCCCGTCGGCGATACGGTCGACCTCGCACGGCTGGTCGGGGGTGCGGTAGCGCGGCTTGGCGGTGTACACCCAGTGGGTGTGCGGGTCGCGCCCGGAAATCCAGTTGAGATCGGTGGCCACCAGGCGCTCCTTGAGCAGCGCCGGATGGTCGTGGCCCTGCACCACGTAGAGCAGGTTGGCCTTCACGTCCTTGCCGGCCACGTACCAGGCCTCGTGCTCACCGGCCTCGTCCTGGTTGCCCTTGATGCCGCCGATATGCAAACCCTTGCGCTGGCCGATGGTGTGGTACATCAGCCCCTGGTGCTCGCCCAGCACGCGGTCGTCGTCCAGGCAGCGGATCTCGCCCGGCTTGGTCGGCAGGTAGCGCATCAGGAACTCGCGGAAGGGGCGCTCGCCGATGAAGCAGATGCCGGTCGAATCCTTCTTGGCGGCCACGTGCAGCCCAGCCTGTTCGGCGATCCTGCGCACCTCGCGCTTGTAGAGCGCGCCGAGCGGGAACAGGGTCTTGGCCAGCTGTTCCTGGTTGAGGCGGTAGAGGAAGTAGCTCTGGTCCTTGGTGCCGTCCTCGGCCTTGAGCAGCTGGTATTCGGTGCGCCCGTCGTTGTGCCATTCGCGCACCTGGGCGTAGTGCCCGGTGGCGATGCGCTCGGCGCCCAGCTGCATGGCGTGGTCGAGGAAGCAGCGGAACTTGATCTCGGAGTTGCACAGGATGTCCGGGTTGGGCGTGCGCCCGGCCTCGTACTCGCGCAGAAAATCGGCGAACACGCGGTCCTTGTACTCGGCGCTGAAGTTCACCACTTCCAGGTCGATGCCGATCACGTCGCACACCGAGGCCACATCCACCAGGTCCTGGCGGGTGGAGCAGTAGTCCGCGTCGTCGTCGTCCTCCCAGTTCTTCATGAACAGGCCGGTGACCTGGTAGCCCTGCTGCTTGAGCAGCAGCGCGGTCACCGAGGAATCGACGCCGCCGGACATGCCGACGACCACCTTCATGCCCTGCGCATCGGCGCCGGGCTTCACGACATTACTGGACATTCGGTCCGTCTCCATTCAACCAGTCTGCCAGCGGCAGCACCACCGCCGGCTCGCCGTTGTCGACGAACCAGCTGTCCACCGCGAATTGCGCGCCCGGATTGCCCGGCGGTGGCGCGGGCGGGCGGGGGATGTCTGCGAGCACCTCGGGGCAGTCGCACAGGAAAAGCAGCAGCCCGACATGGTCGGGCACCTCGGCCGGCGCTGCAAGCGGCGCGGGCGGCGCGATCTCCTCGATCACCGCCGAATAATGCTGCAGGATGAAGCGGGTGCGGCGCGCCGGCGCAAGCACCTTGTGATAGCGCAGGCTGCCGCGCGTGGCGAGCAGTTCGAGCAGCGCGGTGGTATTGGTCGAGTGGTCGATGCAGTCCATACGCCCGTTCTCGCCCTGGTCGCCCAGGTTGCCGGCGCGATCCGCGCTCACCGGCGTGCGCTCGCCGGCAATGCGGTACAGGCTGCCGAGCACGCCGGCGAGCACCTCGCGCTCCTCGGCGGCGCTGCCGGCCGCGCGCAGCCGGGCATCGAGCGCATCCAGCTCGTCGCTGGCGAAACGCAGCTGCGCGCGCGCGGCGCAGCCGTAGTTGTAGCACAGGGTCACCGGCGAGGCGGCCTGCGCCGACATCGCGACCATGATCGTCAGGATGCCCAGCAGCAGCCTCATGCGTCGTAATGGCGGATCAGGTCGAGGGCGTGGCGACGACCGGCCAGCCAGTCGTCCACGCACTGCATCACCAGCGGGCTGCGATGGCGCGCGCTGCAGGCGCGCATCTCCTCGGGCGTGAGCCACAGTGCGCGCACGATGCCCACATCCAGCGCACGGCCGGGCTCCTCGCCGCTCACCCGGCCGCCGAAGGCGAAGCGCAAATAGGTGAGATCGCCCTGCGGGCGCGGCCACTGGTAGATGCCGACCAGGCACTCGGGCACGAAGTGATGCGCGGTCTCCTCCAGCGCCTCGCGCACGCTGGCGGCAAGCAGCGATTCGCCCGCCTCGAGGTGCCCGGCCGGCTGGTTGAAACGCAGCCCCTCGGCGGTCTCTTCCTCCACCAGCAGGAAGCGCCCGTCGCGCTCGATCACCGCGGCCACGGTCACATTGGGTTTCCAGTCACGCACCATCGTCCGCATCCGGGGAAAAGCCGGAATTTTAGCGCGGATGGCGGCTGCCGCGCCCGTGGGCCGCCCCGGTGCGCACTTGCACCCTCGCGCTCAGATGCGACAATCGGCCGGCCCGAGACAAATACAACAAGGAGTTCCCATGGAAGACATGAACGGCATGCTCGCCCGGATGCAGGAAACCTGGCTGCCGGTGATCATGCAGTACGGTGGCCGCCTGCTGCTCGCCCTGCTCACCCTGGTGATCGGCTGGTGGCTGGTCGGCAAGCTGACCCGCGGCATGCTCGCCCTGCTCACGCGGCGCGGCGTGGAGCCGACGCTGCACGGCTTCCTCGGCAGCCTGCTGGGCATCGTCCTCAAGGTGCTGCTGCTGGTCAGCGTGGCCGGCATGGTGGGCGTGGAGACCACCTCCTTCATCGCCATGATCGGTGCCGCAGGCCTGGCGATCGGTCTCGCGCTGCAGGGCAGCCTGGCCAACTTCGCCGGCGGCGTGCTGATCCTGATCTTCCGCCCCTTCAAGGTCGGCGAGTACATCGAGGCCCAGGGCGTGGGCGGCACGGTGAACCAGATCCAGATCTTCCACACCGTGCTGCTGACCCCGGACAACAAGACCGTGGTGATCCCCAACGGCAACCTGTCCAACGGCAGCGTGGTGAATTACTCGCGCCAGGAAACCCGCCGGGTGGACCTGAACATGGGCATCGCCTACGACGACGACGTGAAGCTCGCGCGCAGCATCCTGCTCGAACTCGCGCACGAGGACCCGCGCGTGCTGAAGGACCCCGAGCCGGTTGTGTGGCTGGCCTCGCTGGGCGACAGCTCGGTGAATCTGTCGCTGCGCATGTGGACCAGCACTGCGGACTTCTGGCCGACCTTCTTCGAGCTGCAGGAGCTGGCCAAGGAACGCTTCGACGCGGCCGGCCTGACCATCCCCTTCCCGCAGCGCACGCTGCACGTGGTTCAGGGCCAGACGCTGGCCGCCGCGGACTGAGGGGCAGCACCTCGCGCGCGGCCCGGTCGCCGGCACCCGTCCGGCGCCCGGGCTTTGCGTTAGAATTGCGCGGTTATGCCCGCCGGCCGGCGGGCGATCCGCACAACCCAACACGCTGGAGATTCACATCATGTCGATGGCAGACCGCGACGGTTTCATTTGGCAAGACGGCAAGCTCGTACCGTGGCGCGAAGCCACCACCCACGTGCTGACCCACTCCCTGCACTACGGCCTGGCCGTGTTCGAGGGCGTACGCGCGTACAACACCGCCAAGGGCACCGCGATCTTCCGTCTGGCCGAGCACACCCAGCGCCTGATCAATTCGGCCAAGATCTACATGATGGAGATCCCCTACAGCAAGGAAGAGCTGATGGAGGCGCAGAAGGAAGTGGTGCGCGCCAACAAGCTGGAATCCTGCTACCTGCGGCCGCTGGCCTTCTACGGCTCGGAGAAGATGGGCATCTCCACCGTCGGCGCCACCGTGCACGTGGCCATCGCCGCCTGGCCGTGGGGCGCCTACCTGGGCGAGGAAGGCCTGGAGAAGGGCATCCGGGTGAAGACTTCGTCCTACACCCGCCACCATGTGAACTCCACCATGCCGCGCGCCAAGGTGGCCGCCACCTACCCGAACTCCATTCTCGCCAACCTGGAAGTCACCAAGCACGGCTACGACGAGGCCCTGCTGCTGGACAACCAGGGCTTCGTCGCCGAAGGCGCCGGCGAGAACCTGTTCATCATCAAGGACGGCAAGATCTTCGAACCCGAGATCGCCTCCGCGCTAACCGGCATCACCCGCGACTCGGTGATCCAGATCGCCCGCGAGTTCGGCATGGACGTGCAGGCCAAGCGCATCACCCGCGACGACATCTACCTGGCCGACGAAGCCTTCTTCACCGGCACCGCCGCCGAAGTGACGCCGATCCGCGAGCTGGACGACCGCATCATCGGCGAAGGCAAGCGCGGCCCGATCACCACCAGGATCCAGGCGCGCTTCTTCGACGTGGTCAACGGCCGCGCGCCGGAATACGACCACTGGCTGGCCTACGTCTGAAAGAGGTCCCTCATGGCTGAAAACACCAACAAGAGCGAAGCGGTGCAGGTCACCGCAGCCGACCTGCCGCTGCACTGCCCGCAACCGGGCGCACCGCTGTGGGCGCGCCATCCGCGCGTGTTCCTCGACGTACTGAAGGACGGCGAGGCCACTTGCCCCTACTGCAGCGCGCATTACGTGTTCACCGGCGAGCGCCCCAAGGGCCACCACTGAGCCCGAGTGGATCGAGGACGGGGGCGGCGACGCCCCCGTCTGCATTGCAGCCAAGGAGCCCGAGCGCCGTGAGCAAACCCATCTTCACTTCCGCCGCGGATGTAGAGGCCGCGTTCTACGACGCGCTGGCCCGTTCCGACCTGGACGCGATGATGGCCGTGTGGTCGGAAGACGAGGAAGTCGTCTGCGTACACCCCGGCGGCCCGCGCCTCACCGGGCTGGCGGAAGTGCGCGAATCCTGGCGCCAGCTGTTCGCCGCCGGCACCCGGCTGATCGTGCGCACCTCACACCAGACGGTGAGCGCCAGCATGATGCTGACCGTGCATAACGTGCTCGAGCACGTCGCGGTCGAAGGCGACGACCGCCTGCAGACGCCCATGGTCGCCACCAATGTCTACACCCGCGGCGCGGTGGGCTGGCGCATGGTCATGCACCACGCCTCGCCCCTGCCCGACCTGGCCGAGCTCGTCGGACAGGACACCCCGCACGTGGTGCATTGAGCCCCTTCCAGTCGCCCGCCTGGCTGCCGGGCGGCCATGCGCAGACCATCTGGCCGTTGGCCCGCAAGGGCACGCTTCCGCCGCTGCGGCGCGAGCGCTGGAACACCCCGGACGGCGATTTCATCGACCTCGACTGGCTGGCCCGCAGCACGGATGCCGCACGTCCGCTGGTGGTGCTGTTCCACGGCCTGGAGGGCAGCAGCGGCTCGCACTACGCCCGCGCCCTGCTGCGCGCGCTGGCGGTGCGCGGCTGGCGCGGGGTGGTGCCGCATTTCCGCGGCTGCTCGGGCGAAGCCAACCGCCTGGCGCGCGCCTACCACTCCGGCGACAGCACCGAGATCGACTGGATCCTGCGCCGCCTCGCCCCGTTGGCCGGCGGCGCGCCGCTGTTCGCCGCAGGCGTGTCGCTCGGCGGCAACGCGCTGCTGAAGTGGCTGGGCGAACGCGAGCATGAGGCCGGCACCCTGCTGGCCGGCGCGGCGGCCATCTGCCCGCCGCTCGACCTGACCATCTCCGGCCACGCGCTGGGCCGGGGCTTCAACCGCCTCTACAGCGCGCACTTTCTCCTCACCTTGCGCGCCAAGGCCCTCGCCAAGCATGCCCGCGACCCCGGGCTGTTCGACGCCACCCGGGTGCGTCGCGCACGCAGCCTGTACGAATTCGACGACGCCTACACCGGCCCGGTGCATGGCTTCGCCGGTGCCGACGACTACTGGCGGCGCGCCTCGAGCAAACCCTGGCTGCGCGCCATCCGCGTGCCCACCCTGTTGCTCAACGCCGCCAACGACCCCTTCGTACCGCGGGCCGCCCTGCCCCGGCCGGCGGAGCTCGCCGCGGCAGTGCGCTTCGAGTGCCCGCCGCACGGCGGCCACGTCGGCTTTCTCGGCGGCGCCTTCCCCGGCCACATCGGCTGGCTGCCCGAACGTCTGCTGCAACACTTCGACACCCTTTCGCGCTGAAAACCGCGCCATTGCGCACGCCCGTGCACCGTTTCCCGGTTCAATCGGCCGGCGCGCTCTGGGATAATGCTGCGTTGCACCGACCAATCCCCCACGGACCGCTCATGACCTCGCCCTACCCGCTGCCCGCCCCGGAAATCTTCAAGGCTTATGACATCCGCGGCATCGTCGACACCACCCTGACCAGCGAGGCGGTGCGCGCCATCGGCCACGCGCTGGGTTCCGAAGCGGTGGCGCGCGGCCAGCGCGAGATCGCCATCGGGCGCGACGGCCGCCTGTCCGGCCCGGCACTGGCGGGCGCCCTGGCCGACGGCATCCGCGCGGCCGGCGTGGACGTGGTCGATATCGGCTGCGTGCCCACCCCGCTGAGCTATTTCGCCGCCTTCGAACTGGGCACGGCTTCCTGCGTCAGCGTCACCGGCAGCCACAACCCGCCGGACTACAACGGCCTCAAGATGGTGCTCGGCGGCCATACCCTGTTCGGCGAACAGATCCAGGCCCTGCGCCAGCGGCTGGCCGACAACGATCTCGCCCACGGCGCCGGCCGCCTGCGCCAGGCCGACGTGCAGGCTGCCTACCTCGAGCGCGTGTGCGGCGACATCAAGCTCGCCCGGCCGATGAAGGTGGTGGTCGATTGCGGCAACGGCATCGCCGGTGGCATCGCCCCGGAACTCTTCCGCCGCCTGGGCTGCGAGGTGATCGAGCTGTTCTGCGAGGCGGATGGCAGCTTCCCCAACCACCACCCGGACCCCTCACGCCCGGAGAACCTGCAGGACGTGATCCGCGTGCTGCGCGAGACCGATGCCGAGCTGGGCCTGGCCTTCGACGGCGACGGCGACCGCCTGGGCGTGGTCACCAAGGACGGCCAGATCATCTATCCCGACCGCCAGCTGATGCTGTTCGCCGCCGACGTGCTCTCCCGCGTGGCGGGCGGCGAGATCATCTACGACGTGAAATGCACCCGCAACCTGGCCGGCTGGATCCGCCAGCACGGCGGCAAGCCGCTGATGTGGAACACCGGCCACGCGCTGGTCAAGGCCAAGCTCAAGGAGACCGGCGCCCCGCTGGCCGGCGAGATGAGCGGCCACGTGTTCTTCAAGGAGCGCTGGTTCGGCTTCGACGACGGCCTGTACACCGGCGCCCGCCTGCTGGAGATCCTCTCCCGCCACGCCGACCCCAGCGCGGTGCTCAACGCCCTGCCGGACGCGGTGAGTACGCCGGAGCTGAACATCCGCATGAACGAAGGCGAACCCTTCGAGCTGGTGCGCCGCCTGCGCGAACAGGCGCGCTTCGAGGGCGCGGACGAGGTGATCACCATCGACGGCGTGCGCGTGGAGTACCCACAGGGCTTCGGCCTGGCGCGTCCGTCGAACACCACGCCGGTGGTCGTGCTGCGCTTCGAGGCCGACAGCGCCGAGGCGCTGGCGCGCATCCAGGCGGACTTCCGCCGCGCCATCGAGGGTGTCTGGCCGGGCGTCGCGCTGCCGTACTGATCGCTGCCGTCCCGCTACGCGGAACGGGGTGTCCGCATCCCGTCCGCGTACCCGGTTGGCCTAAGCCGGCGTGGTAAAGTACGGGTTTTCCACAATCACAACAAGAAAGCCTCCCCACATGCGCACGATCGACGAAAGCCGGCTGGAACAGACCCTCCGCGGCATCAACATTCCCGCCTGTCCCGCCGTTCTGGGCGAACTGATGGGCGAGCTGCGCAAGCCGCTGACCAACGGCAAGCGCGTCGCCCAGCTGATCGGCGAAGACGTCGGGCTGGCCTCGGTGGTGGTGCGCTCGGCCAACTCCCCGCTGTTCGGCACCCGGCGGCAGATCGCCTCGGTGGACGAGGCCACCCGCCTGCTCGGTTTCGGCATGCTGACCAGCCTGGTGCAGGAGGCGCTGCTGCGCAGCGCCGTAGCCACCCGCGACGCCTCGCTGGAGCGCTTCTGGGACAGCTCGCGCTACACCGCATCGGCCAGCGCCCAGCTGGCGCGCATCGTCGGCGGCACCCGCCCGGAAACCGCCTACACCTTCGGGCTGTTCCGCGACTGCGGCATCCCGCTGCTGGTCCAGCGCTTTCCCGACTACAAGCAGATCCTGCGCGCCGCCAACCAGGCTACCGACCGCTGGTTCACCGACGTCGAGGACGAGGCGCTCAACACCAACCATGCGGTGATCGGCTACCTGCTGGCACGCTCCTGGGGGCTGGCGGACACGGTCAGCCAGGGCATCCTGATGCACCACGACTACTCGATCTTCGCCGATCCGGCCGGGCTGGAGGTCGAGTCATGCACCCTGGTGGCGATCAACGTCATTGCGGAACACGTGGTCGGCACCCACCTGCGCACCGTGCAGGATGCCGAATGGGGCAAGGGACGCGAGCCGATCGCGCGCTTCCTCGGCTACACGCCGACCGAAATGGACGACATCGCCGACGACCTGCTGTACTGGCTGGACGAGCAGAAGAACCAGGAAGCCGCCTGAGGCCGCTAGCGGGCGACGCCTGCGCGCTCAGGTACCGACCCGCTCGTCCTCGCCGGCCCACTCCACGCGGTTGCGCCCGCCGTCCTTGGCGCGATAGAGCGCGCGGTCGGCGCGCGCCACCAGGGTGGAAAACATCTCGCTGCCGTTGTACTGCGCCACGCCGAAGCTCGCGCTCAGCTGTCCCGCGACCGGGAAGGGCGTGCCGTCGATGAGGCGGCGCATCTTCTCGGCCAGCGCCAGCGCCTCGGCCAACCCGGTGGCCGGCGCCAGCAGCAGGAACTCCTCCCCGCCCCAGCGCGCCAGCAGATCGGACGCCCGCACCTGGCCACCCAGGCGGGTGGCCACTTCGCGCAACACCGCGTCGCCCACTTCGTGACCGAAGCGGTCGTTGACCGACTTGAACCAGTCCACGTCGAACAGCACCACGCTCAGCGGGTGCCGGTGACGGCGCGAACGCGACAGTTCGGCCTCGGCGGTATCCTCCAGCCGGCGGCGGTTGGCCAGGCCGGTGAGGCGGTCGGTGGACGCCGCCTCGGCAAGCTCGGTGTTGGCGCGGCGCATCTGCTGGTTGGCAGCCTCGAGTTCTTCCCGGGCGCGCTCCAGTTCGTCTTCCATATGCTTGCGGGCGGTAATGTCGTTGATCGCCGCGATCACCGCCGGCCGGCCACCGAACTCGCCCAGCATGGCGGAGACCAGTGCCCAGATGGGCTCCCCGCTGGCGCGCAGCAGGCGCAGCTCGAAATCGCTCACCGAGCCGTGCTGGTTGAGCATCTGCTGCAGCCGGATGCGGTCCTCGCCATGCAGATAGAAATCGAACACGGTACGGCTGCGGAAGGCCTCCACGCTCAGGCCGGCGGTTTCGGCCGCCTTCTGGTTCACGAACAGCACGCGGCCATCGCGTGCATCGGACACCAGGATGGCCGTCGGCGCCAGCGCCAGCAGCTGGCGCAGGCGCGCCTCGCTGTCGCGCAGCACCTCCTCGGCGCGGTGCTGCTCGGTGACGTCCGAGATCGTGCGCACGAAGCCGCCGCCCGGCAGGGGAACGTGCTTGCCTTCGTAGTCGCGTCCGCGATGCTCGAAGGTGTGGCGAAAGGGTTCCCGGGTGCGCGCGCGCTGCATGGCGCGCTCCAGCAACTCGTCCGGGAGCCGGTTCTCGCCGGCCCACAGGCGAAGGATCTCGGCATACGGCGGCTTGTTGGCGAGGAAGGCCGGGTCAAAGCCGGTGATGTCGGCGAAGCGCTGATTGAAGCTGGTCAGGCGCAGCCTGCCGTCCACCATGATCACCGCCTCGGCCATGTTCTCCATGGTCGAGCGCATGATGGCTTCGTCCCGCCGGCGGTCGGCAAGCGCCTGCGCGAGACGGCGGTTGGCGCGGACCAGGGCGACCGCCGCGGCGCCGAGCACGAACAGCCCGAGCAGCGCGCTCAGCAGCAGAAAGAGCGTGGTCGCGGGAAAGGTGCTCGCCCAGGCATCGGCGAATCCGCCGTCGGCCGCGCGGACCGGCGCCGCCATGCCCGCACATGCGGACGCGGCGGCAGGACCAAGCCGAAACAGGGGGCGCCGGATATTCATCCGGCCATTATCGGCCCGATTCCGCCAAACCAAAGCCTTTTTTCCCGCGGCCCGGCGGGCTGACGCCTGCGGGCCACGGGCGGGCGAGGCTCAGAGCTTGCCGTCCACCCAGCCGGCCACACCGGCCAGCGCGCCGGGCAGCGCCGCGGGGTCGTTGCCGCCGGCCTGGGCCATGTCGGGACGTCCGCCGCCCTTGCCGCCGACCTGCTGGGCGACGAAGTTCACCAGTTCGCCGGCCTTGACCTTGCCGGTCAGGTCCGCGGTGACGCCGGCGATCAGGCTGACCCGGCCGTCGGCGGTGGACGCCAGCACGATGGCAGCCGACTTGAGCTTGTCCTTGAGCTTGTCCATGGTCTCGCGCAGGGTCGGCACGTCGGCACCGTCCAGCGTGGCGGCCAGCACCCGGGCGCCCTTGACCTCAACCGCCTGGGCGGCGAGGTCCTCGCCCTGGCTGGCGGCCAGCTTGCTCTTCATGCGCGCGAGCTCCTTCTCCAGCGCGCGCACGTTGTCGAGGATGCCGGCCACGCGCTCAGCGACCTCATCCGGCTGCACCTTGAGCAGCGCGGACATGCCCTGCACGCGGCGCTCCTGTTCCTGGGCGTAGCGCAGCGCATTGGTGCCGGTGATGGCTTCCACCCGGCGCACGCCCGCCGCCACCCCGCCTTCGACGACGATCTTGAACAGACCGATGTCGCCGGTACGCGCCACATGGGTGCCGCCGCACAGTTCCTTGGAGCTGCCGATGGACAGCACCCGCACCTCGTCGCCGTACTTTTCGCCGAACAGCATCATGGCGCCGGATTTCTGCGCATCGTCGAGCGCCATCACCCGCGCCTCGGTGGCCGAGTTGGCGAGGATTTCGGCGTTGACCAGCTCCTCGACCTCGCGGATCTCCTCGGCGGTCATCGGGGCGCCGTGCGCGAAGTCGAAACGGGTCTTGTCCGGATCGACCAGCGAGCCTTTCTGCTGCACATGGGCGCCGAGCACTTCGCGCAGGGCCTTGTGCATCAGGTGGGTCACCGAGTGGTTGCGCGCGGTCGCCGCCCGTGCGGCCACGTCCACACGGGCATTCACCGCCTGGCCCACCGCGAGGCGGCCGGTTTTGACCACGCCGTGGTGGCCGAACACCGCGGCCTGGATCTTCAGCGTGTCCTCCACCGCGAAGATGCCGGCGGCACCGCGCAGTTCGCCACGGTCGCCGACCTGGCCGCCGGACTCGGCGTAGAACGGGGTCTTGTCCAGCACCACCACGCCGAGCTCACCCTCCAGCAGCTCATCGACCGGCGCGCCGTCCTTGTACAGCGCCAGGATGCTGCCCTGCTCTTCCAGGCGCTCGTAGCCGTGGAAGGCGGTATCCGGGCCGGCGTACTCGAGGTTGGCGGCCATCTTGAACTTGCCGGCCGCACGCGCCTGTTCCTTCTGGCGCGCCATGGCGGCGTCGAAGGCCGCCGCATCCACGGTGACGCCGCGCTCGCGGCAGATGTCGGCGGTAAGGTCGAGCGGGAAACCGTAGGTGTCGTGCAGCTTGAAGGCGGTGTCGCCGTCGAAGACCTTGTTGCCGGCCTGCTCCATCGCGGCCAGCTCGGCCTCGACGATGGCCATGCCGTTCTCGATGGTGGCGAAGAAGCGCTCCTCCTCCTGGCGCAGCACGTCCGCGATGCGCCGCTCGCCGGCCTTGAGCTCCGGATAGGCCTCGCCCATCTCGGCGACCAGGTCCGGCACCATCTTGTGGAAGAAGGCCGCGCGCGCGCCGAGCTTGTAGCCGTGGCGGATGGCGCGGCGGATGATGCGGCGGAGCACGTAGCCGCGGCCCTCGTTGCCCGGAATCACGCCGTCGGCGATCAGGAAGGAACAGGCGCGAATGTGGTCGGCCAGCACCTTGAGCGAGGGCGAATCCATGTCGGCGCCGGAAGTCTCGCGCGCCGCGGCCTTGATCAGGTTCTGGAACAGGTCGATCTCGTAGTTGGCATGGACGTGCTGCAGCACCGCCGAGATGCGCTCCAGGCCCATGCCGGTGTCCACGCTGGGCTTGGGCAGCGGATGCATCACGCCGGCCTCGTCGCGGTTGAACTGCATGAACACGTTGTTCCAGATCTCGATGTAGCGGTCGCCATCTTCCTCGGGGCTTCCCGGGGGGCCGCCCCAGATCTCCGGGCCGTGGTCGTAGAAGATCTCGGTGCAGGGGCCGCAGGGGCCGGTGTCACCCATCATCCAGAAGTTGTCCGAGGCGTAGCGCGCGCCCTTGTTGTCGCCGATGCGGATCACCCGCTCGGCCGGCACGCCGATTTCCTTGGTCCAGATGTCGTAGGCTTCGTCGTCCTCGGCATAGACGGTGACCCACAGCTTGTCCTTGGGCAGCTTGAAGACGTCGGTCAGCAGTTCCCAGGCGTAGCTGATGGCGTCGCGCTTGAAGTAGTCGCCGAAGCTGAAGTTGCCCAGCATCTCGAAGAAGGTGTGGTGGCGCGCGGTGTAGCCGACGTTTTCCAGGTCGTTGTGCTTGCCGCCGGCGCGCACGCATTTCTGCGAGGTGGTCGCACGGCTGTAGGGACGCTTGTCGAAGCCGAGGAAGACGTCCTTGAACTGGTTCATCCCGGCGTTGGTGAACAGCAGCGTGGGATCTTCATGCGGCACCAGCGAGCTGGAGGCGACGATCTGGTGGCCCTTGGACTCGAAGAACTTGAGGAACTTGTCGCGGATTTCGGCGGATTTCATAAGGTCGACGTATCGCTATGCTGGGGATGCCCCGCGGCTGCGGGCGAATGCGCCAGTCTATCATGAGCCTGCACACCGACCGGGTCATGCGCGGCGCGCACTGCCCCTATAATTGACGTTCACGTCAACCTACAACAGAGAACAGCATGGGACATCGTCTTTCCAAGATCTACACCCGCACCGGCGACGCCGGCACCACCGGCCTGGGCGACGGCAAGCGGGTATCGAAGAACAGCCTTCGCATCCACAGCCTGGGCGAGGTCGATGAACTCAATGCGGTGATCGGCCTGCTGCTCACCGAGGAGCTGCCCGACGAGGTGCGCGCCCTGCTGACCGACGTGCAGAACGACCTCTTCGACCTCGGCGGCGAGGTCTGCATTCCCGGCATGAGCATGATCAGCACCAAGCAGGTGGACATGCTGGAGACCGCGCTCGACCAGTTCAACGAACCGCTGCCGCCGCTCAAGGACTTCATCCTGCCGGGCGGCACCCGCGCCGCCGCGCTGGCGCATCTGGCGCGCACCGTGTGCCGCCGCGCCGAGCGCATGCTGGTCGGCCTGGCACTGGAAGAGGCGGTGAACGACGCCCCGCGCCAGTACCTCAACCGCCTGTCGGACCTGCTGTTCGTGCTCGGCCGCGCGCTCAACCGCGCCGGCGGGCGCGGCGACGTGCTGTGGCAGAAGGGCAAGAACGCCTGACGCCGCAGCAAACAACCGGGGCCGCCGGCCCCGGTGACGTTTCCGAGCGGGCGCTCAGCTCATCAGGCTCTCGCCGTCGGCCATTTCCAGGATGGCGCCGACGATGTCGTCCATGGTGACGATGCCCGCCAGCTCGTTGGTCGCGGTGACGATCAGGCGGCGGATGCCGAGATTCACCATCATCCGCGCCGCATGCTTGATCTCCACCTCGCGCGAGATCGAGATCGCCGGCTTCGCGCAGATGTCGTAGACGTTGATCAGGTCGATATCGCCTTCCTCGGCCACGATGGTCTTGAGGATGTTGGTGTAGGTGATGATGCCGAAGGCGTCGTGCTCGTGGCGCTTGGCCACCACCAGCGACTTCACCCCGCGCTGCTTCATCGCCTTCATCGCCTCGCGGATGGTGGCAAACGGCGAGATGGTGACCACCTCGCGCACCATGATGTCCTTGACCAGCAACATGTGGCTGTCTCCTAGATGTCGTCCTTGATGCGCTGCTCGAAGCGCTCGATCTGCCGGGTGTCGATGCCGGCAATGTGCTCCAGCGGCAGGGTGAACACCACCCCGCGGGAATCGTTCTTCAGGTCCAGTTCGGCGGTCAGGCGCTTGAGCACCACCAGCGAAAGCTTCTTCTCCAGCACGAAGACCAGTACCGACTGGCTGCCCTCGTAGGTCAGCCCGAAGAAGGTCTTCTTCTCCTGCGCACCGATGCCGCGCGCATCGAGAATGGTCACACCGGCCGCTCCCGCGTCGCGCGCAACGTCCAGCGCCTTCTCTTCCAGATCGTCGGCCAGGATGGCCACGAGTACGGCGAATTTCATGTGCTTGCTCCTTCGGGCTGCACGACCCGCTCCACGACGATGGCGTACAGCATCACGGTGATGATGGGAAAGATGGAAGCGAAGGCGATCAGGCCGAAACCGTCGATCAGCACGCTGCGCCCCGGAATGCTGGTGGCCAGGCCGATGCCCAGCGCGGTGACCAGCGGCACGGTGACCTCCGAGGTGGTCACGCCCCCGAGATCGAAGGCCAGCGGCACGATGTAGCGCGGCGCCACCCAGGTCAGCAGGATCACCACGGCGTAGCCGGCCATGATGTAGTAGTGGATGGACCCGCCGGCAATGATGCGATGCACGCCGACGGTGATCCCCACCGCTACCCCAAGCGCCACCAACAGGCGGATGCGGTTGCCGTCGAGCTTGCCCTTGCCGGCCTCCTCGGCCTTCTGGCCGATGGCGATCAGCGCCGGCTCGGCCATCGTGGTCGCAAAACCGATCGAGAACGCAAACAGGTAGACCCACAGAATGTTGGGCAGTGCGATCAACTGCTCCGCCATGCTGCGGCCGATCGGGAACAGGCCGAGCTTGAGGCCGACCACGAAGGCGTAGAGCCCGACGATCACCAGCACGAAGCCGCCGGCCACCTTGTGCAGGTGGGCCAGCGGCTTGCGGATCACCACGTACTGGAAGAACAACACAACACCGATGATGGGCAGCACGTCGCGGAACATGCCCAGCAGGTCGGTCAGCATGCCCATCAGGAAGGCCCCGACGCCGCCCTCGACCGCCGGCGCGGCACTTGCCGCCGCCGCAGCCGCAGCCTCGAGCGGGGCCCCGTCACCGAAGCTGTAGACCACCACGCCGTACAGCTGCACCGAGATCATCGGCACCATCACCGCCAGGGCGACGAGACCGAATCCATGCGCCAGCGGATTGCGCCCGCGGATGGACATTGCCAGGCCGATGCCGAGCGAGGCGATCAGCGGCACGGTGACGATGTTGGTGGTCACCCCGCCGGAGTCGTAGGCCAGGCCGACGATCTCCTCGGGCGCGAAGAAGGTCACCGTCACCACCAGCAGATAGCCGCCTATCATGTACCAGTGCAGGGACTGGCCGAGGATGGTGCGCACCACGCCGAGCGCCACCACCACGCCCACCGACAGCGCCACTAGGATGCGCAGGGTGAAGCCGTCGATACGCCCGCCGCTGATTGTCTCGGCCTGGGTGGCAACGGCGATCAGCGCCGGCTCGGCCACCACCGCGGAGAATCCCAGGGCGAAACCGAAGATCATCAGCAGGGGCAGCGAACCCCTCTTGGCGAACTCGTTCGAGAGGTTCTTGCCGATCGGAAAGATGCCCAGCTCCAGCCCCTGCAGGAACAGGGCCACGCCGAAGACCACGACGAGCAGGCCGAAGGCCATGGGCAGCAGGCCGTCGGGCACCTGGCGCATCACCACAGCCTGGAAGAAGACGACCACCACGACGATGGGCAGCAGGTTGCGGAAGGCGTGCTGCAGCGTGTTGTAGAACTCGGCGAGCGGATTCACTTGTTATGGCCGGAAGGCGTCGACCCGGCGAGTATCACCAAGGACGCAACGAGGGTCAAACATCATACGTCCGGGGCATGAGCGCCGACGGCGCCGGTGGATTCGGCATCGAACAGGGCAAGCTGGGCGCCGTCCTCGCGCGTCTCGGCGTAGCGCACGCCGATGCCGATCAGGCGCACCGGCAGCGCCTTGCGCGCATGCCCCTCGGCCAGCAGCGTCCGCCACAGGGCCGGAGAGGGTTCGTCCGCAGCGCGCTCGACGGTGGTCTGGCTGAAGTCCGCGAACTTCACCTTGACGAAGGCCTTGCACACCGCGCCGGCGTCGCGCGCGCGCTCGTAGCGGCGCGTGAAATCCTCGACCAGCGGCGGCAGCGCGTCCAGGCAGGCGTCCAGGTCCGGCAGGTCTTCGGTATAGGTGGTCTCCACCGACAGCGACTTGCGTGCGCGGTCGGGCGACACCGGGCGGTTGTCCTCGCCGCGGCACAGGCGGTAAAGGCTGGCGCCGAAGCTGCCGAACTCGGCCACCAACTCCGCCTGGCCCCAGGCGCGCAGGTCGCCGCAGGTGTCCACCCCCGCCGCCTGCAGGCGGGCCGCGGTGACCTTGCCGACCCCGAAGAGCTTCTTCACCGGCAGCGCGGCGACGAAGGCGTCCACCTCCTCCGGGCGCACCACGAACTGCCCGTTGGGCTTGTTCCAGTCGCTGGCCACCTTGGCGATGAACTTGTTGGGCGCGATGCCGGCCGAGGCGGTGATGCCCACTTCCGTGTGAATGCGCGCACGGATCTCCTGCGCCATCAGCGTCGCCGAGCCGCGGCAGCGCTCCACCCCGCTGACGTCCAGATAGGCCTCGTCGAGCGACAGCGGCTCGACCAGCGGCGTGTAGTCGCGGTAGATCGCCAGGATCTGGCGCGAGGCGGCGCGGTAGCGCTCGAAATCCGGCGGCAGCAATACCAGCTGGGGACACAGGCGCAGTGCATGCGCCGAGGACATCGCCGAACGCACGCCGAAGGCGCGCGCCTCGTAGTTGCAGGTGGCGATCACCCCGCGCGAACCGGGCCGCCCGCCCACCGCCACCGGGCGTCCCGCCAGCTCGGGCGCATCGCGCACCTCGACTGCGGCATAGAAGCAGTCGCAGTCGCAGTGGATGATCTTGCGCACGGGCGTGTCGGGCGGCTCCATCGAGGCTCGGGCAGAAACGTTGATCCGCTATTTTGCCGTCAGTTGCAGCCGGCGTAGACGGCAACAGGCCCGGCACATGGCCGGGCCTGCACGATACGGTCGCGCCGTACCGTCGCTTACATCATGCCCAGGGCCCGCGGCAGGAACAGCGAGATCTCCGGGATGTAGGTGATCAGCATCAGGAACACCAGCATGGTGTACAGCCAGGGCAGTACCGCCTTGCTCATCTCGGTCAGGCCCGCGTTGGTGATGCCGCTGGCCACGAACAGGTTGAGACCCACCGGCGGGGTGATCATGCCGATCTCCATGTTCACCACGATCATCACGCCGAAGTGGATCGGATCGATGCCGAGCGCGGTGGCCACCGGGAACAGGATGGGCGCGAGGATCAGGATCACCGAGGACGGCTCCATCAACGCACCGGCCACCAGCAGCAGGATGTTCACCACGATCAGGAAGCCGATCACGCCCATGCCGCTGGCGACGATGGCGTCGGCCATGCGCTGCGGGATCTGCTCGCTGGTCAGGATGAAGGAGAACAGCACCGCGCTGGCGATGATGAACAGCAGCATCGAGCTCATGTTCGCCGAATCCAGCAGCACCCGCGGGATCTGCTTGAAGGTCAGATCCTTATAGACGAACACCGCGATGAAGAAGGCGTACACCGCGCTCATCGCCGCCGCTTCGGTCGGGGTGAACAGGCCGGAGTAGATGCCGCCCATCACCACGACGATCAGCATCAGGCCCCAGAAGGCCTTGCGGAAGGCCGCGAAACGCTCGCCCCAGCTGGCAGCAGGCAGGGTCGGGAAGTTGCGCTTCTTGGCCACGTACCAGGTGCACACCCCCAGCATGAAGGCCAGCAGCAAGCCCGGGATGACGCCGGCCATGAACAGCGCGCCCACCGAGGAGTTGGTGGTCACCGCGTACATCACCATGACGATGGACGGCGGGATCAGGATGCCCAGGCCGCCGGCCGAAGCCACCACGCCGGAGGCGAAGCGCAGCGAGAAGCCCTGCTTCAGCATGGCCGGGATCAGGATCGAGCCGATCGCCACCACGGTGGCCGGGCTGGAACCCGACACCGCCGCGAACAGCGCGCAGGCCAGCACCGAGCTCATCCCCAGGCCGCCGCGCAGGTGGCCGACCATGGCGGTGGCGAAGTTGATCATGCGCCGCGCCACGCCGCCGTGGGTGAGGAAGTTGCCGGCGAGGATGAAGAACGGGATCGCCATGATCTCGAACTTCTCGATGCCGGTGAACATCTTCAGCGCCACGGATTCGAGCGGCACGTCGGTGAAGATGAACATGAAGCTCAGCACGGTGAGGCCGAGCGCCACGCCGACCGGCATGCCGATCGCCATGAGGACGACGAGCAGGCCGAAAATTGCAATCGTGTTGGTCATCTTGGCGTGCTCCCGTCAGTTCTTGTCGCCCGGGCGCTTGGGATGGGTCTTGGCCCATTCCTCGTCGCTCTTGCCGGCATGCGCATGTTCGATGTCTTCGGCGGCGACGATCGCCTCGCCGATCGACAGGGTCTCGGTTTCCTCGTCCAGACCTTCGACATGGCCGTGGTTGTGCGTCGGCAGCTCGCCGGTACGGGCGAAGCTCGCCATGACCTGCAGGAAGCGGTAGGACATCAGGAAGGAACCCAGCGGCACGGCGGAATAGACCACCCAGGTCGACCATTCCAGGTCGGGCGTGGTCGGGCCTTCGTAGTATTCGCCGGGGTCGCGGCCGATCAGCGTGAGGAAGTCGTAGGCCATGCCGTTTTCCCACACGAAGAGCGCGCCGAAGATGCCGATCAGTCCGGTGAAGATCACACCGCAGACCAGTCCGGTGTGGATCATCACCGCACGCGGCTTGTCCTTGAGCTTGTTGATCAGGATGTCCACACCGACGTGGATGCCGGTGCGCACCCCGTAGGCGGCACCGAACTTGGCCATCCATACGAAGAGGATGATGCAGAATTCCTGGGCCCAGCCGACATTCATCTCGAGCAGCCAGTCCTGCAGGCCCGGGATGTCGAAACCCGAGGCGTAGCGATGCACGACCGAGATGAAGATGACGATCGTGGCAACGGCCATCAGGCTGCCGATGATGATCTCTTCCAGACGGTCAAGTAGCTTGTTCATGAGAGTCTCCCCCTGAAAAAAACGCCCACCGGCTTGGGCCGATGGGCGTCTTGACGGGTCACTGCATCAGAAGGAAGCCGGATCGAAACCGGTGGCTTCGTAGATCGACTTGATGGTCGCCGCGCCGACGCGGGATTCCATCTTCTTATGCACCGGCAGCAGCGCCTTGATGAAGGCCTTGCGCTCGGCTTCGGTCGGGGTGTAGATCTCGGTCTTGCCCGAGGCGCGCACGGCTTCCAGCGCCTTGTCGTTCTCGGCCTTGGCGATCTCGTTGGCGTAGTCGGTGGATTCGGCCATGGCCTTCTCCAGCTGGCTGCGCACCTCGGCCGGCAGGCCGTCCCAGAACTTCTTGTTGGTGATCACCGCATAACCCAGGTAGCCGTGGTCGGTCAGGGTCATGTGCTTCTGCACTTCGTGCATCTTCTGGGTGTACAGGTTGGAGTGCGGGTTCTCGGTGCCGTCCACCACGCCGGTCTGCAGCGCCTGGTAGGTTTCCGAGAAGGCCATCACCTGCGGCAGCGCCTTCAGCTCACGCATCTGCTCCTCGATCACCTTGGAGGACTGGATACGCATCTTCTTGCCCTTCAGGTCTTCCGGGCTGCGGATCGGGGTATTGGCAGACAGCGACTTGAAGCCGTTGTCCCAGTAGGCCAGGCCCTTGATGCCGCGCGGCTCCAGCTTGGCCATCAGCTTCTGGCCGACTTCGCCCTTGGTGACCTTGTGCAGCGCGGTGTAGCCGTCGAACATGTACGGCAGGTCGAAGGCTTCGAACTCACGCACGCCCAGCGGGCCGAACTTGGCCAGCGACGGGGCGAGCATCTGCACGGCGCCCAGCTGCAGGGCCTCCATCTCTTCCTTGTCCTTGTAGAGGGTGCTGTTGGCGTACACCTCGACCTTCACGGCGCCGTTGGTGTATTGCTCGGCCAGCTCCTTGAACTTCTCCGCCGCCTTGCCCTTGGGCGTATCGGTGGCCACCACGTGGCTGAACTTGATCACGATGGGATCGGCCGCCGCGGCGCCGGCGGAAAGGCCGGCCATGACGAGGCCCAGCAGGATTGCGCGAACTTTCATTACTCTCTCCTCCAAGTGAAGAACCTGTGCGCTCGATGCGCATTCGACCCGGCCGCACCTGGTCGAAAACCGCTGCGGCCTGGGCTTCCGGACGGCAGCCGTCCGAAGAGCGGCACAATACTGTTACACGTCGAAGTGCCTTGCTATTGTGGAATACCGCAGTCGCCATCGCCAGGACGCATGCGCCACACAAGCCCGCCGCCGTAAGCCCGTGTGCCACGCCCCGGAGTGGGTAGTACACTGCGCGTACAAGACAACCGGGCAGCAACAGGCACCAGGAGACAGCATGAAGCACCCCTTGTTCGAAGACATGGGGGACGACTACCCGCGGCATCTGGAGGAGCAGTTCGACCGCGTCCTCACGCGCATCGAACAGCTGTGGGACCTGCCGGAACTCGACGACTACTTCAGCGACCTGCTGATCGACAAGCGCGGCGGGCGCCAGGGTTTTCCCAAGGAAGTCCTCAACGACATCCTGCGGGTGCGCGCCTTCCGCGAATCCGAATCGCTGTCCGCGGCCGAACGCACCGAAGACGCCCGCCGCGAGCTCGCGCGCCGCGGCCTGATGCTGGAGCGCGCGGACTTCTTCCGCGCACTCGACGCCGGCGATATCGAACTGATCGATCTCTACGTGCGCGCCCGCTTCAACATCCACATCGCCGACGAACGCGGCGCGACGCCGATGCTCGCCGCCCTCAAGCGCGGCTACACGGTGATCGCCGGCATCCTGCTCAAGGCCGGCTCCGACGTGAACGCCCCCGACCGCCTGGGGCTCACACCGCTGCTGGTGGCCTGCGGCAAGGCGAGCGAGGGCTACCGCAACATCACCGAGATCCTGATCCGCAAGGGCGCGCGCATCAACGTACGCGACCCGCTAGGCAACACCCCCTTCCTGCTGGCGGTCTCCGGCGGCATGCTGGACATCGCCGCGCTGCTGCTCGAACGCGGCGCGGACCCGAAGGCGGTCAATCGCAAGGGCGAGAACGCCTACATGCTGGCTCAAGGCCATACCGACCCCACGCTGATCGAACGCCTGCGCGAGATGCTGCGCGCGCAGGACGCCCCGCCCCCTGCGCAATGACGCACCCGGCATGAAGCCATTGCCCGCGAACTTCCCACCATCGCGGGCAAGCCCGCTCGACCGCCGGAAGCCCGGCCGAGGCAGCAGGCGGGCTGCAGGAGCGGCCTTGGCCGCGATACTGCCGACGAGGAAACGAGCGCAGCACCGCGGATGCCGTGAATACGCCCTAAAATCACCCGACAAGCACAAACACAAACACACTCAGGAGACACCACATGCCCATGCTGCGCACCCAGTTCTACATCGACGGCCAATGGACCGATCCGGTCGGCAGCGACACCATCGAGGTCATCGATCCGAGCACCGCCCAGCCCTACGCGCGCATCCCTGCCGGCACCCCGGCCGATGCCGAACGCGCGGTGGCCGCCGCACATGCCGCCTTCGACGGCTGGTCGCGCACCACGCCGGCCGAGCGCGCCGCCGCGGTCGGACGCATCGCCCAGGCGCTGGAAGCGCGCAGCGCCGAGCTGGCCGAAGCCATCGCCCGCGAAGTCGGCATGCCGCTGAAGATGGCCTCGCGTGTGCAGGTCGGCGGTCCGCTGTGGCACTGGAAGAACTACGCCGCGATGGCCGAACGCTTCGAGTGGGAGCGCCAGGTCGGCAACTCGCTGGTGCTGCGCCAGCCGGTCGGCGTGGTCGGCGCCATCACCCCGTGGAACTTCCCGCTCAACCAGATCACCCTCAAGGTCGCGCCCGCCCTGCTGGCCGGCTGCACCGTGGTGCTCAAGCCCTCCGAGGTGGCGCCGATCAACGCCTTCCTGCTCGCCGAGGCCATCCACGAGGCCGGCCTGCCGGCGGGCGTGTTCAACCTGGTCACCGGCTACGGCCCGGTGGTGGGTGAAGTGCTGGCGCGCGACCCGCGGGTGGACATGGTGTCCTTCACCGGCTCGACCCGCGCCGGCCGCCGGGTGGCCGAGCTGGCCGCGGCCACGGTCAAGAAGCTCGCGCTGGAACTGGGCGGCAAGTCCGCCGCGGTGGTGCTGGACGACGCCGACCTGCCGGCCGCGGTCAAGGCCACGGTGTCCAACTGCCTGCTCAACTCCGGCCAGACCTGCTCGGCGCACACCCGCCTGGTGGTGCCGCGCAACCGCCTGGACGAGGCCGCCGCGCTCGCCGCCGAGGCGATGGCGAAGATGAACCTCGGCCCCGCGCTGGCCGAAGGCAGCCGCCTCGGCCCGCTGGTCAGCGAAGCCCAGCGCGACCGGGTGCGCGAGCTCATCCGCCGCGGCGTCGCCGAAGGCGCCCGCCTGGTGTGCGGCGGCGCGGAACAGCCTGCGGACCTGCCCGAGGGCTACTTCGTCTCGCCCACCGTGCTGGTGTGCGAGGACGCCAAGGCCACGGTGGCGCAGGAGGAGATCTTCGGCCCGGTGCTGGTGCTGCTGCCGCACGACGGCGACGAGGACGCGATCCGCATCGCCAACGACTCGATCTACGGCCTGGGCGGCGCGGTGTGGGCGGGCAGCGACGAACGCGCGCTGGCGGTGGCGCGGCGCATCCGCAGCGGGCAGATCGACATCAACGGCGGCGCCTTCAACCCTCGCGCGCCCTTCGGCGGCTTCAAGCACTCCGGCCTGGGACGCGAGGGCGGCGAGTACGGGCTGGAGGAATTCCTCGAATACCAGGCGCTGCAACTGCGCCAGAGCTGAACCCGGTCAGCCCCGGCTGCCGACCCGTTCGGGCCGCAGCCGGTGGCGCTCGTCGAACAGCCGGCGCGCGGCGAGGTTCACCGCCACCATGGTGCCGAAGCCGGTGCCGCCGGCGATCAGGAACATCACCAGGATCTGGTACTTGGCCGCCTCCAGCGGCGGCGAGCCGGCGAGGATCTGGCCGGTCATCATGCCCGGCAGGCTGACGATGCCGGCCGCGGCCATGGCGTTGATGATCGGGATCAGCCCGACGCGCATCGCGTCGTGGCGGATGTCGGCGATCGCCTCCTGCCAGCGCTCGCCCAGCGCAAGGCGGGCCTCGATCACCGCGCGACGCTGCACCGCGTCCTGGGTGAGGCGGTCCAGCCCCAGGGCGATACCGTTCATGGTGTTGCCCAGCACCATGCCGAGCAGCGGAATGGCGTACTGCGGCGCGTACCAGGGATCGTTGCCGACCACCGCCACCAGGGCCAGCACGGTGACGGTGAAGGACGACACGAACATCGACACCGTGCCGATGCCGTAGCCCCACCAGCCGTTCAGGCGGTGCTTCTGCCGCGCGATCACCTCGCGCCCGGCGGCCAGGATCATCACCGCCGCCATCAACGCCACCCAGTGCAGGCGCGCGAACTCGAACACCGCCTTGAGCACCAGCGCGATCAGCAGCAACTGCACGGTGGTGCGCGCCGCCGAGACCAGCAGCTGGCGCTCCACGCCCAGGCGCAGGCGCAGCGACAACGCGGCCAGCAGCAGGATCAACGACGCAGCGATCATCAGGTCGGCGGGCGACAACGCCACGACGTTCATGCCTCTACCTCCGCCGCCGTCGCAGCCGCTTCCAGCCGCCCTTCGCGCAGCATCAGGCTGCGGCTCGCCACCCGCGCGGCCTGGCGCGCATCGTGGCTCACCCACAGCACCGCGGCGGCGTGATCGCGCCGGTAGTCGGCGACCAGGGCCTCCACCCGCGCGCTGCTTTCAGCATCCAGGTTGCCGGTGGGTTCGTCGAGCAGCAGCGCCGCCGGTTGCAGCGCCAACGCGCGCAGCAGGGCCAGGCGCTGGCGCTCGCCGGTGGAGCAGCGCGCCACCTCCCAGTCCAGCGCCTCGCCCGGCAGATCGAGCGCTGCCAGCTGCGCGCGCTCGAAGCCGGGCGGAAAGTGCGCACCCACGCGGGCGTGCCACCACTGGCTCTCGGCGGCCACCAGCACCACCTTGCGGCGCCACTGCGGCGCCGGCATCGCCGAACAGGCCACGCCGTCCAGCCAGGCCTCGCCGGTGTGCGGATCGAGGTCCGCCAGCGCGCGCAGCAGCAGGGACTTGCCGCTGCCCGAGGCGCCCTGCAGGCAGACGCACTCGCCCGCGCCGATACGCAGATCGAGCGGGCCGACATGGCGGGTGGCGAAGCGTTCCAGACGTAATTCGGGCAAGGCGGCCCCGGTCGAGGGATGAGGGATCAGCCGTGAGCATAATCGAAGTCCGCCGCCCTGCCCGCCCGCTTCGGCTCACTCGCGCTTGTGGGCGAGGAACCAGACGTTCATCGGGTCGTGCGCGAACACGGTGCGCCGCACCTCGGCAAAGCCCGCGCTGCGCAGCATGGCTTCGGCGGTCTCCCAGCCCCACATGGTGCCCAGCCCCTCGCCGCCCTGGCCGAGCGACACCGGGGTGCAGTGGAAGCAGGAGATGGCGTAGAGGAAGGAGGCCATCGGGAAGTCCAGGTTGTTCTCCAGCCGGGCGGAGCCGCCGATGTCCTGCATCACGTAGCGCCCACCCGGGCGCAGCGCGGCGAACAGCGCATCGAGGAAGCGCTGCGGATGCTTCTGGTCGTGCACCGCGTCGAAGGTGGTGATCAGGTCGAAACGCGCGGCATCGTCCAGATGGCTGAGGTCGCGCACCGCGAAGCGCAGGTTGTCCAGCCCGGCCGCCGCGGTGCTGCGCTGCGCGTGGCCGATTGCGTCGCGGCACAGGTCGTAGCCGGTGAAGCGGCTCGCGGGAAAGCGGCGGGCCAGTTCGATCAGTGCCGCGCCGCGACCGCAGCCGGCGTCCAGCACCTCGATGCCGGCCTCCAGGCGCGGCACCAGGCCGTCGTCGATGCCGAGCACGTGGTCGAAGAGCTGCGCCACCACGGTCTGCGCGCTGTCCTCGGCCATCACCTCGTGGAAGCGCGGGTAGTCCTCGTAGCGCGTGCCCGCGCCGCTGGCGAAGCACTGCAGGATCAGCGGTTCCAGCGCGCCCATCATCGCCACGTGCTGCGCATACACCGCCATGTTGCCGAGCCGGCCGCCGCGGGTAAGGCTGGCGGCGTGCTCCGCGGGCAGTGTGTAGTGCGCGCTGGCCGGGTCCCAGCGCACCACGCCGCCGGTCACCAGCGCGGCCAGCCATTCGCGCACGTAGCGCTCGGCCAGTTCGCTGCGCGCCGCCAGCCCGGCGCTGGTCGCCGGCCCCGCGGCCAGCGCGTCGAGCAGCCCGCTGCGATGGCCCACCGAGATCATCACCGCCAGCGCGCCGTGGTCGAGGATGCCGGCCAGTTGTTCGCCAAAGGCCTCGGCCGCCGCCTAGTTGAACTCGTGCCGCGCGTGCTGCGGGTTGTCTAGCGTTGCTTCCATGTCCTGTCTCTCCGTTGTCGCCGCCCACGCGGCGTGAATGGCAAGACTAGGCGCGCGCAGCCGCCCTGCTCAGAGCGGGAGTGGACAGCAGCGGGGCGTTCGTGCCAGTTTTGCCTCATGAGCGCGCAACTGCCGCCGCTGGAAGCCGCCATCGTGGTGCTGCCCGACTGCACCCCGACGGTGCCCTACGGCCTGTACGAGGTGTTCGCCGCGGTGGGCACAGCCTGGCCGGCGCTGACCGGCGAGGCGCCGGCGGCGCGGCGCATCCGCCCGCAGCTGGTAGCGCCGGACACCGCGCCGTTTGCCAGCGCGGTCGGGCTGCCGATCGCCCCGCAGGCCGCCTTCGCCGCGGTCGAGCGCTGCGACCTGGTGGTGGTGGGCGACCTCTCCCTGCCGCCCGGCGCCAGCCCGCGCGGGCGCTGGCCGGAGGCCGCCGCCTGGCTGCGCCAGCAGTTCGAGCGCGGCGCGCTGGTGTGTTCGGTGTGCACCGGCTCCCTGTTGCTGGCCGAGGCGGGCCTGCTGGACGGTCTGCCGGCCACCACCCACTGGTGCGCCACCGGCCTGTTCCGCGAGCACTACCCCCTGGTCCGCCTGCACCCGGAGCGCATCCTGGTGCCGGCCGGCCCCGCGCACCGCATCGTCACCAGCGGCGGCCAGGCCTCCTGGGAGGACCTCGCCCTTCATCTGGTCGCCCGCCTGTGCGGCGAGGCCGAGGCGGTGCGCATCGCCAAGGTGTTCATCTTCGGCGACCGCAGCGAAGGCCAGCTGCCCTTCGCCACCATGTGCCGGGTGGCCCGCCACGAGGATGCGGCCATCGCGCGCAGCCAGGCGTGGATCGCCGAGCACTACGACCACAACAACCCGGTGGGCGAGATGGCCGCGCGCTCCGGCCTTGCCGAGCGCTCGTTCAAGCGCCGCTTCAAGGCCGCCACCGGCCTCACCCCGCTGGCCTACGTGCATGCGCTGCGCATCGAGGAGGCCAAGCACCTGCTGGAGCGCAGCAGCACCGCGGTCGAGACCATCGCCGCCATGGTAGGCTACGGCGACCCCGCCTTCTTCCGCCGCCTGTTCCGCCGCACCGCCGGCGTGAGCCCGGCGCAGTACCGGCGGCGCTACCAGACCATAGGGCATGTGCAGGACGACGCCCCCGGCAGGACACAGGAATGAAACTCGACCCCACCCAGCGCCGCATCCTGGCGCTGCTGCAGAAAGACTCCACCCTCAGCACCCAGGCGCTGGCCGACAAGGTCGGCATGTCGCCCTCGCCGTGCTGGCGGCGGGTCAAGGAGATGGAGGAAGCCGGCATCATCCGCGGCTACGTCGCCCTGGCCGATCGCCAGAAGCTGGGCCTGGGCACCTGCGTGTGGGTGCGGGTGAAGCTCAAGAAGCACAGCACCGAGGTGCTCGACCGCTTCGAGCAGGTGGTCAAGGGCTACGACGAGGTGGTCGAATGCTACGAGTTGCTGGGCGAGACCGACTGCCTGCTCAAGCTCTACCTGCCCAACCTGGAAGCCTTCTCGGTGTTCATGCACAACTTCCTGCTGAAGATTCCCGAGGTGGACGTCACCCACTCCAGCGTGGCGCTGCGCGAGATCAAGAACGAAACGGCCCTGCCGCTTTGAGGCCACCGCCCCATCCCAGCTAAGCGGGTACGCCCTGCCCGACGCACCACTCCAAAGCCCGCCACCCGGCGGGCTTTGTGCTTTCTGTGGTGTGCCCAACAGGGCTGGCCGATTGTCACACAGGCGACAAGCCCGCCCGGGCGCTCGGCTCCCAAGCCCGCATGATTCGCGGCCTGCAGCGCTGCCGGCGGCTGGTACTGCTCTTGCTGGTACCCCAGTACCCCGGCCCGTGGCTCCGTCATGAACAGTCCGACTTGCGAACTTCCCGCTGCACTCGACCTCATCCGCGACTATCACCAGCGCACCAAGCATCGCTTCGAGGCCTATGCCCGCAGCCCCGGCTCCCTGGACTGGGACGAGATGCCGGCACCGTTCCGCCACTACGAGGGCTGCCCGCAGATCGCCCTGCCGCTGCTGCAGGAAGCCCGCGCCGGTACGCCACTGGGCAACGCACTGGCGCGCCCGTTCGGCAGCCTCGATCAAGCCATCGAAGCGGTGCCGGTCGACCTGGCCAGCATCGCGGCCCTGTTGCAGCTGTCGCTGGGTCTCACCGCCTGGAAGAACCTCGGCCCGGACCGCTGGGCGGTGCGCGCCAATCCCTCGAGCGGCAACCTGCACCCCACCGAAGCCTGGCTGCTGATCCACGGCATCGCCGGTCTGGCTGATGGCCTCTACCACTACCGCCCGGAAAACCACAGCATCGAACTGCGCGCCGCCCACCCGGCCGGCACCGGCCAGCCACGGCTGGCGGTGGCACTGAGTTCGGTGATGTGGCGCGAGGCCTGGAAGTACGGCGAGCGCGCCTTCCGCTACTGCCAGCTGGATACCGGCCATGCCGCCGGCTGCCTGCGCATGGCCGCGGCTTGCCTGGGCTGGGGCCTGCAGGAGCAGCCGCAGTTGGCCAGCACCGATCTGGCGGCGCTGCTGGGAGTCGACCGCCAGCAGGACTACCCGGCGCGCAAGACCCCGGCGACCGAGATCGAGGAAGCCGAACTGCTGCTGGCGATCCGTCATCCGCAACTGCCCGCCTTCGAACTGAGCAGCGCCCAGGCCCGCGAGCTGGCGGCCGGTGCCCGCTGGCAGGGCGTGGCCAGCAGCATCGACCGCCATCCGATGTACCGCTGGCCGGTGATCGACGCGGTGGCCGAAGCCAGCCGCCAGCCGGCGGGCAGCATCGCCCCCGCTTACGACCTGCCCGCGCCGCTGCCGCGCCAGATGGCGTGCGAACGCCCGGCCGCCGAACTGATCCTCGGCCGGCGCAGCGCCCAGCGTTTCGATCACTACTACCACCTGCCGCGGGCCACCCTGCGCAGCCTGCTGCAACGCCTGCAGCCAGTGGCCGCAGCGCCCTGGGATTGCCTGAGCCAGCCCTCGAACGCCGCCCTGCTGCTGTTCGTTCAGCACGTGGAAGACATGGCGCCAGGCCTGTACCTGCTGCTGCGCGACGCCACCATCGGCCCTGCCCTGCTGGCCGAACTCGGCCCGCGTTTCGAATGCAACCCGGTGGAAGGCTTCGACCAACTCTATCTGCTGGCCGCCCGCCAGCCGGTGGAACTGCAGCGCATCGCCCGCAACCTGCACTGCCATCAGGAGCTGGCCGCCAATGCCTGCTTCGCCGCCGGCATGCTGTGCGCCTTCGACGACAACATCGCGGCCCAGCCCTGGGCCTATCGCCAGCTCTACCGCCAGTGCGGCCTGCTCGGCCAGCAGCTCTACCTGGAAGCCGAGGCCCACGGCCTGCGCGGCACCGGCATCGGCTGCTTCTTCGACGATCCCGTCCACGAGCTGCTGGGCCTCAGCGGCCAGCGCTGGCAGAGCCTGTATCACTTCACGGTGGGCAGCCCGGTCAACGACCCGCGCATCGAGTCGACCCCGGCCTATGCCGACCGCCAGCCTTGAACCCGCCCTTTTGGAGCTTCAATCATGAGCCGTGCCGAACGTGTCCCCTTCCAGTGCCTGCCAGCGGCCGAGGCCGCCGAACTGATCCGCAAGGAGCGCGAAATCCGCATCTTCGACGTGCGCGACATGCCCAGCTACCAGCAGGCGCATGTCGAAGGCGCCATGCAGCTCACCGAAGATCGCGTGCCGCTGTGGGTGGGCAAGATCGCCAGGACCACGCCGGTGCTGATCTACTGCTACCACGGCAACGCCAGTCAGACCTTCGCGCAGATGTTCAGCGACTTCCGCTTCCAGCGCGTGTATAGCGTCGATGGCGGCTACCGTCCGCTGGCCGATGCCCTTGCCGGCATCCCGGAAACGGAGGGTGCCTGAGTGACGATCAGCAGCGAACTCCAGGCCTTCCTGGCGCAGTGGAACTACCCGCCGGACGACATCGATGCCCGCGGCCCGCATGGCCTCACCCCACTGATGCGCGCCGCCCTGCAGGGCGAACTCGCACCGGCCAAGGAACTGCTGGCGCTGGGCGCCGATGTGCATCGGCGCAATGACGACGGCAACACCGCGCTGTGGCTGGCCTGCGTGCCACGCAACGTCGAGCTGGTGCAGGCGCTGATCGCTGCTGGCATCGAACTCGACAACCGCAACGACGCCGGCTCCACCGCGCTGATGTACACCGCCTCCAGCAACCGCCCGGAACTGCTCAAGCTGCTGCTGGAGGCCGGCGCCGATCCGCAGGTACGTAATTTCGACGACATGCGCGCCGTCGAGCTGGCGTCCTCCCTGGCCTGCCTCAAGCTGCTGCGCCACACCCTGACCGAGTGAGGTGATCCCATGAGCGAACCGTTGCGGCTGGCGGTGGCCAGCAAGGAAGGCCAGGCCATCAGCGACCACTTCGGTCACGCCAGGCACTTTCGCATCTACGAAGTCAGCCCGGAGGACTGCCGCTATATCGAATCGCGCGACGTGGCGCACTACTGCCACGGCAACACCGGCAGCCAGAGCGCGATGGCGATGATCCTGGAGACCATCAAGGACTGCCGCGCGGTGTTCGTCGCCAAGATCGGCGACGGCCCGACCGAGAAGCTGGCGAAGATCGGCGTGAGCGCCGTCTCCAGCTACGCCTGGGAAGACATCGAACCCTCGCTGCTCGACTACGCCCGCCGCACCGCAGCCGGCGAGGTCGTGGCATGAAGACCGCCAGCGAGGTGCGGGACTGGGTCGCCAGCCAGGCGCTGACGCCCAGCGACGTCGATTGCGCCGTCACCGTGATGCTTAAGATCCTCGACGGCAAATGCAGGATGCGCCCGACCGAGAAGCAGGTGATGACTCATCTGTACCACGCGGTGCGTGAGCGGCCCGGCATCCAGCTGGGCGCCGACATTCACCGCCTGATCGCCCAGGCCGGCGCGCAGCCGGACGAGGCGATGAAGCTCACCATCTACGAGAAACGCGTGCTGGCGGAGACCATGATCTCCCGCCCGGTCATGAAGGCCTTCAAGGCGATGATTCGCGAGCAAGGCCTGCTGGACCCGCGCCACGACGCCGAGGAAGCCGACGCATGAACATGAAGCTCTACATGACCCCGGGCTCGTGCAGCACCGGCATCCACATCCTGCTGGAAGAGCTGGAGCAGGTGTTCGAGGTCTACCTGGTCAACCTGCTGGCCGGCGACAACCGCCGCCCGGAATACCTGGCGATGAACCCCAACGGCACCATCCCGACCCTGGTCACCCCGGACGGCAGCCCGCTCACCGACTGGCAGTCAATCGCCTGGTGGCTGGGCAAGCGCTTCGCCAAAGGCAAGTTCCTGCCCGGCAACGAGGGGGACCGCGAACTCTGCCAGTGGGTCATGGACATGGCCGGCAAGAAGATCCACGGCGACGGCTTCCCCCGCATCTTCGTCACCGACGCCTACACCCGCGACGAAGGCCGCAAGTCGATGATCCACCGCCAGGGCGAGAAGATCGTGCAGGTCGGTTTCGAGGAAGTGCCACCCAAGCTGGAAGGCCGCAAGTACGTGCTGGGCGAACAGCCCTGCATCGCGGACTTCGCACTGTTCTACGTGGAGTTCTGGGCGGACCGCACCGGCATCGCCCTGCCCCAGCCGCTGCACGCGCATTACCAGCGCATGCTGCGCCGCCCGGCCGTGCGCCAGGTGCTGTCGGAAGAGGGTTACGGGAGCATGTTTCGCTGACTAGGCCGATGGGGGCGTCGGAACGGCTGGAAATCGGCCATTGCCGTCGTTGGCTTTCTGTCGACAGTCAGGGCGGCAACGGATTGCTCAAAGGCCGTTCAACGGCAGCGGTCAGACCGGCACTGACTTGCATGGCACACAGTGAATGCGCACAACGGGACTCCCGTGCAGGCTTTCCACAGTGAAGTTGGCTGAACATGATGTTACATTTAGGACTACAGCATTACGTGGTTACCACAAGTCTGCCCAGGGGGAATCAATGCTAGATGTCAGTTCAGCAAGGGTCACGCACTGCGTGGTTCATCGAGTAGGAAATCGTCTGCGGGAAGAAGGGTGTGAATTCTCACAGCAGGAAGTGCGCGGGACTGCGGAATTGCGCGGCACGCTTCTTCGACACTATCTCACACCCCTTGCAAAATCAGGCGAAGACTTTGAGTTCTATCACGAGTCCGATATCAGCCTGAATGCCGCAAAGCATTTCTCTGCGCGAATACTGGCTGACGAAGAAAATTTTGTGAGCGTCAGCCAGAATATTGCGAAACACCTTTACTCGGCTTCGATGCATCCCAGCATTGCGGAGGGTGAGTTCATCGTAATTCTCTTTCAGGATGTGCGAGTTGACGGCATACCACATGCGGCACTGGGGCTCTATAAGATTGAGCAACGTGAGAAATTCTTTGATATAGAAAAATCAGACGATTCCATAAACCTCATAGAAATCAATGGAATTCCAGTAACCAGCATTCAAAAAGGCGCTCTGATTTTTGGAGACGACGTTGGCGTCTTCGTCAAAGAATCAGGCAGTCAGCAAACAAAGTACTGGGCAGAGCTTTTTCTGAAAGCGAGGCCAAGACAAACCAGAAAATCAACTTCCAAACTGGCCGCAGAATTTGTTAAGCAAGTCTGCTCAAGGATTGATATAGAGGCCGGAATGTCCTTGCGTCGAGATTTAGTTGACATTTTTTCCGCCAGTGCAACGGTCAACTATCGAGATGTGGAAGAGGTTTCTGAGCGATATCTAGATCGCGATGAAGTGAGTAGACTGACGCAGCAACTTGAGGATCATTCGGGCTTTTCGGCATTATCAGGAAGCGCACTCGATTCAGCGCTTCTCATTCGTCAAGCCAGAAACGTGCTCCGCCAATACCCCCTAGGCGATGGAATTGGCTTAACTGTCGCCAATCCCAAGGCTCGCTTGGAAAACTGCTCAATAAGTAAGACAAAGAATGGCTATCGGGCCATTATTGATATCGAACTTGGAGAATAGGAATGGCAGGGGAGAAATCAAAAAGCTCCGGTGAAATCGGAGAGAGTATCGCTGCAGGGCTTTTGCATCGAATTGGGTGGAAAAAAAGCTTAAAAAACGTTCCCATAAAATGTAACACGCCGACTCATAGGAATGAAAAGGGAAATCAAAGGACTAGTCACGGAGAGGACCAGATATTTCTGTACAACAATCCATTTCATGACGCAAGAACGGATGTGGTACATGTCTCGGTCAAGAACAAGATTGGCTCCTATCCTGCATCTGAGTCTGCATTAAAGCGAGAATTCAAAGAGCATCTAGCCGAGCTTCACGAGGTGATCGAGTGTGCCCGTTATAGCGAAGAAGTTTCTCAAGCGACCAAGGCATTCAAGGCGCGCAAGAAGGTCTCTCACTCCGGGCTCCTGATTTGGGTGCACAACGATGCAGAAGATATCGAGCGAGACATTAAGCCGATCTTGTCGAAAATCCGTTTGGAACAAGAGTCGGACGTCCCCATTTATTTGATCGACAGCGGGCGTGCGGGCTTCGTCATGAAGGTCATGGACGACATCGAGCGCCGCCAGAATGATTGGGCGTTCTTCTTCCCAGTCATTGGCACGGTCACTACTGTAGACGAGGCAAGAACTGGCGCATTTCTGCCTCTTGAGATAATTGCTTCGGACGTTCTGCCCATTGTTATGTACGAGGGCGAGAAGACAGAAATGATCATTTATGCAAATCAGGCATTCAGTACGGATGCGTACACAAAATTGATAGCCTATGGACTGAGATTTTGTACAGGCCTGGTTGCAACCATAAGAATCGGTATGCCGGATTATAATCCCGCGACCGATAAGGCGGCTGCAGATCTGGCGAGACTGGCCTTTTCAGACCGTAATGAAACGATTGAGCCTTTCTCTTTCAATCGCTCTATTTTGGCCCTTCTGAATGAGGCTTAGTCATGACCAAAGCTCACGCCATTGATCTCAAGTCCAGCATTGTGTCGGGCTCAGACCTCCGAATTCTCTTGGGAAGCGATCACCTTAGCTACGGAGAAATATACGTGGCACTCAAGGAAAAGGGGGTATTTGTTGGGAACTCCGATAAGGCAATAACTGTTCCACTTCTTTCTGCAACGCTTTTAACTCCGGATAATTTTACAAGGTTGATTGAAAGCAGTGTCAGTCGCGAATCGCAGCCAAAGGTTAAGGTAGCTGGCTTGGATTTGGTGGCAAAAGGGGTGGATTGGATTACTCCGCTGAAGAAGAGTCTCTTTGCTGAATCATTTGATATGCTAGGCGAGGCTTCGGGTGTGGATTTCGTTACCAGCCCAACCCTGGTTGTTGTCAATGCAGATAAAGTCACAATTCCATATCAGATTCAACGCCAAGATTTCAGCAAGGACTGGATTCAGCGAGAACTTAGCTTCGATGCGCAAGTAACGATTGAGCGTCAAGGGGGTGAGTTGAAGCTTGAGTTTACTTCAACTCATTCATCGAAGGAAACTGAAGTTGTCAACAAAAAGATCACATCGCGTATTGCAAAGGTGCTTTACGGCGAGAATCTCGTCAAGGGTGATGAGCCGATTTCGGTGACCTTTGGATTCTTAAACAATGAAGAGCGCATTAGGTACTTCAAGCGACTAACCGCAGGATATGGGGCTTGCTTACAGGCCGGCAGTGTAAATGATATAGACATTTGCCTGGACACCAACGGCCCCGCCTTGCCCGATGACCCTCAAATCGCTTGGATGAAACAAACGGTCCGGCGATTTAATGTGGATGGAGATAGGCTGAATGACATATTTCTGATCAACGACGAGAAATACTATAAGCATTACTATATTCTCCGAATGGATGTGACGTTTCCATTCGCAGTCGGACCGAACGAAGGCGAATGCCGAGTTTCCTTCTCGTTTAGTGGATCGAGGTCGGTTAGTCCTAGTTCAGAATTAGTATTTGAGGTTATGCGATGGGTGCACAAGAGCTCTCCAAATGCAGACGCAAAGAAAATTGTCTCTTCCGAGGTTCTCCATGCTCTTCGGTCGCTAATCGAGCAGAAACTCAACTTGGCGATTTCTGAGCGGGATAAGGCGCAAGACAGTACTCCTGTCGGAGCTTAGATTCTGGACCGACCTAGCTGACAGCTGCCTTCCCTATAGCGGCCCACTTCGTCCGACAACCCTTAGTACCTTTACGAAGGCACATGACTGTGGACTGGCAATATGAACCCCTGATCGAGCGGTATTCACACGGACTCAGCGGATACCGCAAGTTTGAGGAATCGGAGACTTGCCGCTCACTGGCGCTGAGTGTCGTGCTGCGGCTATCGGCATTACCGCCGCCGCTCAATCGCACAGTCTGTGCCAACAGCTGTGGCCGAGGAGCTTCCGGTTAGATCGCACTGCTTGCGCTCTACCCACTACCCGCCAGCCTTCGAGCAGACAACAAAAAAGCCAACCGCCTCCGGTTGGCTTTTTTTCTCAGCAGATGAAAGACCTGCTTGAACTCCGCGTGAAGCGAACGATGGAATCAACCCCACCGCCCGCCACCACGCCCTACAGATTGCCGACAAACACCGCCAGCACGCCAATCGGCGCAATGAAGCGGGTGACGATGCGCCACAGGGCGTAGCCACCCTCCGAGAGCTTCAGCTCGCGGCGCACGCTTTCCTGGTCCAGGCACCAAGCGGCGAAGACGATTGCGCCCAGGCCGGTGAGCGGCAGCAGGAACTTGCTGGTGAGCTGGTCGAGCAGGTCGAAGATGTTGAGGCCCAGCAGGGTCACGTCGCCCCACACGTTGAAGGACAGCAGCGCGGCGATGCCCAGCGCCCAGGTGGCAAAACCGGCGATCACGGTGGCGCCCACGCGGCTCAGCGGGGTGCGCTCCTCCACCAGCTCCACCACCGGCTCGAGCAGCGAGATGGCCGAGGTCAGCGCGGCGAAGGTGAGCAGCAGGAAGAAGATGGTGCCCAGCGCCACGCCACCGGTGATGTTGCCGAAGGCCAGCGGCAGGGTGACGAAGATCAGCCCGGGGCCGGCGGCCGGGTCCAGGCCGTTGGCGAACACGATGGGGAAGATCGCCAGGCCGGCGGCGATGGCGATCACCGTGTCCATGATCACCACGGTGCGCGCGGTGCGCAGCAGGTCCACGTCCTCGCCCAGGTAGGAGCCGTAGGCCATCATGATGCCCATGCCCAGCGACAGGGTGAAGAAGGCGTGGCCCAGCGCGGCCATGACCACGCCGCCGTTGAGCTTGCTCCAGTCCGGGTTGAACAGGTAGGCCGCCGCCTGGCCGAAGCCGCCGGTGGTCATGCCGTAGCCGACCAGCACCAGCAGCAGCACGCCCAGCGCCGGCATCATCAGCTTGGAGGCGCGCTCCAGGCCGCCGGCCACGCCCATCGCCACCACGCCCACGGTGAGCAGCATGAACACGCTGTGCCAGGTCAGCAGGCTGCCGGCGTTACCGAGGAAAGCGGTGAAGGCCGCGCCGGTGGCGTCCTTGTCCATGCCGGCAAAGGCGCCGGTGGCCGCATCGCCCATGTAGGACAGCGCCCAGCCGCCGATCACGCTGTAGAAGGACAGGATCAGGAAGGCGCCAAGCACGCCGGTGAAGCCGACCACCGCCCAGCTGCGGCTGCTGCCGTGCTTGGCGGCCACCTCGGCCATGGTGCTGATCGGGTTCTTCTGTCCGCGCCGGCCGATCATCCATTCGGCCACCAGGATCGGCAGGCCGATCAGCGCGATGCAGGCGAGATAGACCAGCACAAAGGCGGCACCGCCGCTCTGGCCGATCATGTAGGGGAATTTCCAGATGTTGCCCAGGCCGACCGCCGAACCGGTGGCGGCGAGCACGAAGCCCATGCGGGAGGTCCATTGACCGTGGGAATGTGCCTTGGCCATGTTCATCGCCCCCGCTTGCAGTCGACGAGACGGGCGGGTGCGAGAGAGGCCGCTGCACGGCCGGCGGAAATGCTTTGATGGATCACGAAGAGTCTCCTCCTTGTTTGGCTTGCGCTCGTGGCGCGGTCGATCAAGGGGAGCAGGCAGCGTGCACCCGCGGGGGTATGCCGCCCGGCCACGAAGTCCCGTCTCCACCTTGTCGTTTGTTTGCCCGCGGCTTTCGTGGGTGGGCCGCGGGGAGCGTCGATCGTATTTGCTGATGAGGGAAAAAATTTTTCTTATCGCACCCATAGAACCGCCGAATCAGAAAAATCTTTTCCCTCCCCGCTGCCTAGAGTGCGTCACTGGCAGTCCGCAGCAGAACGTTCCGCACCCGAACCGGACATCGACAACCCAACAAGGAGACAAGGCCGCCAGCCGCCGGCACGTGCGCCACAAGCGCCGCCCGCCGGGACCTGCGCGCCGCACGCATACCATGGCGAAAACACTTGCCCCCGCAGCCCTCGAAGACAAGTACACCCTGACCTCCGGCCGCGCCTACATGACCGGCATCCAGGCGCTGGTACGCCTGCCGATGATGCAGCGCATGCGCGACGCGGCCGCCGGCCTGAACACCGCCGGCTTCGTTTCCGGCTACCGCGGCTCGCCGCTGGGCAGCGTGGACCAGGAGTTCTGGAAGGCGAAGAAATACCTGGAACCGCAGCACATCGTCTTCCAGCCTGGTCTCAACGAAGACCTCGCCGCCACCGCGGTGTGGGGCACCCAGCAGGTGAACCTGGACAAGAACGCCAAATACGACGGCGTGTTCGCCATGTGGTACGGCAAGGGTCCGGGCGTGGATCGCAGCGGCGACGTGTTCCGCCACGCCAACGCGGCCGGCACTTCGAAGCACGGCGGCGTGCTGGTGATCGCCGGCGACGACCACGCGGCCAAGTCCTCCACCCTGCCCCACCAGACCGAGCACGTGTTCAAGGCGCTGATGATGCCGGTGCTCGCACCCGCCAACATCCAGGAGTACCTGGAGTACGGCCTGCACGGCTTTGCGCTGTCGCGCTACTCGGGCTGTTGGGTGGCCTTCAAGGCGCTGGCCGACACGGTGGAGACCTCGGCCTCGGTGGACGTGGACCCGTTCCGCGTGCAGACCGTGATCCCGGCCGATTTCCCGCTGCCGGCCGACGGCCTCAACATCCGCTGGCCCGATCCCCCGCTGGTTCAGGAAAAGCGCCTGGTGCACCACAAGCTCTACGCCGCGCTGGCCTATGCGCGCGCCAACCAGCTCGACCGCACGATGATCGACAGCCCCAACGCGCGCCTCGGCATCATGACCAGCGGCAAGAGCTATCTGGACGTGCGCCAGGCCCTGGAAGACCTGGGCATCGACGATCAGCTCGCCGCAGAACTGGGCATCCGCCTGTACAAAGTGGGCATGGTGTGGCCGCTGGAGGCCGAGGGCGTGCGCCGTTTCGCCGACGGCCTGGAAGAGATCCTGGTGGTTGAAGAGAAGCGCCAGTTCCTCGAATACCAGCTCAAGGAAGAGCTCTACAACTGGCGCGAGGACGTGCGCCCGCGCGTCATCGGCAAGTTCGACGAGAAGGGCGAGTGGAGCCTGCCGCACGCCGACTGGCTGCTGCCCGCGGCCAGCGAGCTGACCCCGGCGATGATCGCCCGGGTGATCGCCGCGCGCATCGCGCGCTTCCACACCTCGGACCGCATCAAGGCCCGCCTGAGCTTCCTGGAAGCCAAGGAAGCGGCGCTGGCCAAGCCGCGCCTGTCGATCGCGCGCGTGCCGCACTACTGCTCGGGCTGTCCGCACAACACCTCCACCAAGGTGCCGGAAGGCTCGCGCGCCATCGCCGGCATCGGCTGCCACTACATGGCCACCTGGCTGTCGCCGGAATCCACCGGCACCTTCTGCCAGATGGGCGGCGAAGGCGTGCCCTGGGTCGGCCAGGCGCCGTTCACCGGCACCCAGCACGTGTTCGCCAACCTGGGCGACGGCACCTACATGCACTCGGGCATCCTGGCGATCCGCCAGTCGATCGCCGCGAAGGTGAACATCACCTACAAGATCCTCTACAACGACGCGGTGGCGATGACCGGCGGCCAGCCGCACGACGGCACGCTGACCGTGCCCATCATCGCCCGCCAGCTCGCCGCCGAGGGCGTGACCAATCTCGTCGTGGTCACCGACGGCACCCCGCGCGCCTACGGCCCGTCCGACCTGCCGCACGGCACGCCGATGCGCCACCGCGACGAACTGGACGCGGTGCAGCGCGAGCTGCGCGCGGTGCCGGGCGTCTCGGCGCTGATCTACGACCAGACCTGCGCGGCCGAGAAGCGCCGCCGCCGCAAGCGCGGCAAGTTCCCCGACCCGGCCACCCGGGTGGTGATCAACGACCACGTGTGCGAAGGCTGCGGCGACTGCAGCGAGAAGTCCAACTGCATGTCGGTGGCGTCCGTCGAGACCGAGTTCGGCCGCAAGCGCACCATCGACCAGTCCTCGTGCAACAAGGACTTCTCCTGCGTGAAGGGCTTCTGCCCCTCCTTCGTCACCATCGAAGGCGGCAAGCTGAAGAAGGGCAAGGCCGCCGGCAGCCCGGCGGACGCCTTCGCCGCCCTGCCCGACCCGCAGCTGCCGGCCACCGCCGCCCCCTGGGGCATCCTGGTCACCGGCGTCGGCGGCACCGGTGTGGTCACCATCGGCGCGCTGCTCGGCATGGCCGCCCACCTGGAAGGCAAGGGCGTGAGCGTGCTCGACATGGCCGGCCTGGCGCAGAAGGGTGGCGCGGTGTGGTCTCACGTGCGCATCGCCGACCGTCCGGAGCAACTGCACGCGGCGCGCGTCGCCGCCGGTGAAGCCAACGCGGTGATCGGCTGTGACCTGGTGGTCGCCGCCAGCGACGAGTCGCTCGCCAAGATGCGCGCCGGCCACACCCGCGCGGTGATCAACAGCGACCAGACCATGACCAGCGAGTTCGTCCGCGGCTTCGCCGCCCAGGCGCGCAGCGGCGACGTCGGCGCCAACCCGGACCCGCAGTTCCCCACTTCGCCGATGGAAGGGCAGATCGTGGACGCGCTCGGCGCGCAGAACGTCGAGTTCCTCGACGCCAGCCGCCTGGCCACCGATCTGCTGGGCGACTCGATCGCCACCAACCTGTTCATGCTCGGCTACGCCTGGCAGCGCGGGCTGGTGCCGCTGTCGCGTGAGGCCATCCTGCGCGCCATCGAGATCAACGGCGCCGCGGTGGAGGCCAACAAGGCCGCCTTCCAGTGGGGCCGCCGCGCCGCGGTCGACCCGGAGGCGGTGCGCGCCGCGGCGCGGCCGCAGCTCGGCACCCCGGCGCACCACAAGCTCTCCGCCAGCCTGGACGAGCTGATCGCGCGCCGCGCCGCCCACCTCACCGACTACCAGGACGCGGCCTACGCCAAGCGCTACACCGCGCTGGTCGAACGCGTGCGCAAGGCGGAAACCGGCGTCGCGCCGGGCATGAGCCTGCTCACCGAGGCGGTGGCGCGCGGCTACCACAAGCTGCTGGCCTACAAGGACGAGTTCGAGGTGGCACGCCTGTACACCCAGACCGACTTCCTCGCCCGCATCGAGGAGCAGTTCGAAGGCGACTACAAGCTGGTCTTCCACCTCGCCCCGCCCACCCTGGCCGACAAGGACGCGACCACCGGCGAACTGAAGAAGAAGACCTACGGGCCGTGGATGCTCAAGGCCATGCGCATGCTGGCGCGCTTCCGCAGCCTGCGCGGCGGCCTGCTCGACCCCTTCGCGCGCAGCCACGACCGCAAGCTCGACCGCGAGCTGATCGCCGACTACGAGCGCATCGTCGAGGAAATCATTGGCGGGCTGGAACAGTCGAATCTGGAAGCGGCGGTCGAGCTGGCCAACATCCCGGACCGCATCCGCGGCTTCGGCCATGTGCGCGAGCGCTACCTGGCTTCCGCACGCAAGCGCCAGGCCGAGTTGCTGGACGCCTTCCGGCGCAAGGAAGCCGCGCCCGGCAGCGCGCCGCAGAAAGCCCGCAAGACCATCGCGGTGCTGGCTGGCTGAACGCCCACATCGCGGGCAAGCCCGCTCCTACCGTAGGAGCGGCCTTGGCCGCGATCACCACCGCCACCCCGGAGCAAGCAAGGATTTACCGGCAGCCGGACAGGACGTCGCGCCACAAGCGCGACGCCCCACCCGACCGCCACCACCCCCACCAAGGAAGGAGACACAAGACCATGGCCGTATTTTCCCTGAGCGATTTCGCCGACCACGAACAAGTCGTATTCGTCAGCGACGACAAGAGCGGTTTGCGCGCGATCATCGCCGTGCACAATTCCAACCTCGGCCCCGCGCTGGGCGGCTGCCGCATGTGGCCCTACGCCACCGAGGAGGAAGCGGTGCGCGACGTGCTGCGCCTGTCGCGCGGCATGACCTACAAGTCCGCGATGGCCAACCTCAAGCTGGGCGGCGGCAAGTCGGTGATCATCGGCAACCCGCGCACCCAGAAGACCCCGGAACTGCTGGCCGCCTTCGCCCGCGCGCTGGAGAACCTCTCCGGGCGCTACATCGCCGCCGAGGACTCCGGCACCAGCGTGGCCGACATGAAGTACATGTCGCAATTCACCAGCCATGTGGCGGGCGTGCACGACAAGCCCGCCGCCGACGGCAGCACCCGCAGCGGCGACCCCTCGCCGGCTACTGCCTGGGGTACCTTCGTCGGCATCAAGGCCGCGGTCAAGGAGCGCCTCGGCCGCGATTCGCTGGACGGCCTGAAGGTGGCCATCCAGGGCGTGGGCAACGTCGGCCACCACCTGGCCGGCCACCTCAAGGAGGCGGGCGCCCAGCTGTGGATCACCGACATCCAGCGCGACAACCTGCTGCGTACCGCCAAGGAGTACGACGCCACCGTGGTCGCCCCGGAAGCCATCTTCGGCCTGGACGTGGACGTGTTCGCCCCGTGCGCGATGGGCGCGATCATCAACGACACCACCATCCCGCAGCTGAAGGCCAGCGTCGTCGCCGGCGCGGCCAACAACCAGCTCGCCGAGTCGCGCCACGGCGCCGAGCTGATGCGCCGCGGCATCCTCTACGCGCCGGACTACGTGATCAACGCCGGCGGCATCATCGACGTGTACTACGAGCGCGTGGGTTACGACGAGGCCACGGTGACCGCGCACGTCGCCGGCATCTACGACAACCTGATGGAGATCTTCGCCCGCGCGCGCAGCGAGGAGCGCCCGACCGGCGAGGTGGCCGACGTGATCGCGGAGGAGCGCTTCCGTCGCTGAACCGCCGCCGCGCATGAAACGACTACGGCGACCCCGCGGGGTCGCCGTAGTCGTATTGGCGCGCCGCGATGCTCGCGGCGCAGGGACAAGGCTCAGATCGCCTTGCGCCGGCGCATGCCGGCCAGCCCCGCAAGTCCGAGCCCCAGCAGGGCCAGGGAACCCGGCTCGGGCACACCTTGCTCCTGGGTGGTGACATTGAGCGTGAAGGACCGGAACAGGATGGGATCGGCACCGACGGTGTCGCCGATACGCAGCGTCCACAACCCGAACACATCGGTACCGTCAAAGGCCGACAGGCTGCCCACCGGACGGAAGCTGCCGGACTGGATGGTGCCGGGCAGCGCACTGGCCGCCTCGTCGTCGAAGGTGTTGGTCACGTCGATGCTGCTGCCCGGGCCGCTGAAATAGCTCGACGGGAACAGGCTGACGGCGATACCGGTAGGACCGGTCAGCATCATGTAGGCCTCCCCAGGGAAGGGAAAGCTGCCGCCGTTGCAGAAGTAGTTGGCGGTGAAGCCCTGACCGCACTTGCTCCACGACACCGTGATGTTCAGGTCGGTGATCAGCCCGCCCGACACGATGTTGACGCTGCGATCGATGAACGAGTCATCGGCTGAGCCGCCGACCGAATTGGTCGCCGACACCAGCGCCGCGTGTGCGGCAGGCGCCGCGAAACCGATGCCGAGGGCGATGAGGGAAGAAGCCAGGTGGCGCCCGGCGGTGTGCAGGAAGGTCCGCATGATTGCTCCAGCGAGTCGGGAATTGTCCGCGGGCCGCATCGGACGCGACACCGCACTCCGCGATGTACAGCAATATCCGTTCCAGGACACCGTAATGGAAGAGCATTCCCCGCTGGATCAGAGGCTTAGCTTGGAATTACCGCAATGCAGGTATGCATGGATACCTGCATCTGAGTAAAAGTGTAAAGAAAATCGACGCTTCGACACGCTCGGAATCTCGTGCTGGCGCAAGGCTGCCGAGCAGTCTTCCTCCGCGTCTCAGCGCCAGAACTGCCACCAGCGCCGCTGCTTCATCGCCTGCTGCATCGCCGGCATCCAGTCGGCGCGGGTGCCGTGCTCCTGGTACCACTTGCCGAAGCGCTTGTCGGATTCGCAGATGTGGCGCACCAGCCACACGCGCAGGAAGTGCAGCAGTTCGAAGGTGATCGAGGCCTCGCCAGAGTCGAGCTTCTGCTGCAGCGCACGTACCTGGTCGATGAGCGCCTCATGGTAGATGCGGTGCTCGGCGTAGTCCGGGTAGGCCGAGTCGCGCATCATGCGTTCCTCGACCGCGAAGTGGGTACGGGTGTAGTCCACCAGCTCGTCCAGCGTGCTGCGCACCGCCGCCGAGCCGCGCCGCTCACGCACCGCCGTGTGCAACTGGTTGAGCAGGCCGACGAGTTCGAAGTGCTGGTCGTCGATGTCGCCGACACCCACGCTGAACTCGTCACTCCACTGGAAAAGCTCCGCCATCATCGCGCTCCGCCTTGTCTCGAATGTTGCAATGATGTGACGGATGCGGCGGCGCAATATTGACCCAAATCAAGGTTCCAAAATGGTGTCGCCAGGCGGCGTTTCGGGCAACACCGAGCGGATCGGATCGTCCGGGCGGATGCGCCCCGGCGCCGTGCCCGGCGGCGGTTCGGCGATCATCGACTCGATCAGGATGGTCACCCGCCGGTTGCGCGCGCGGCCGTCTTCCGTGCTGTTGGGCGCCACCGGACGCTGGTCGGCGTAGCCGGCCGCGGTGAGCCGTTCGGGATTGACGCCGGACTCGACGAACAGCCGCACCACCGACGAGGCCCGCACCGCCGACAGCTCCCAGTTGGACGGGAAGCGGAAGGTGTTGATCGGCACGTTGTCGGTATGACCCTCGATGGTGATCGAGAAGGTGGCCGCCGCGAGCACGCCGGCCACGGCCTGCAGCGCGGACACCGCCTCGCTGCCCAGGGTGGCCTCGCCGGGCGGGAACAGCGCGCTGGCGTTGATTTCCACGGTGATGCCGTGGGCGCCTTCGGTCACCGTCACCTGGCCGTCGCGGGTCAGCGGTCCGAGCACGCGACGGATCTCGTCGGCCATGTTGTTCATCCGCTTGGCGATGTCGCGGCGGCGCTGCTCTTCCTGGACCTGCTCGGGTGTCTTGCGGGCGATCGGCGGCACCACCGAACCGGAGATCACCGCGGGCTCGGTGACCTGCTGGGCGCCTTCGAGGATGGCCCCGCTGCGGAAGGCCTGCATCAGGGAATCGGACAGTACGCGGTACTTGCCCTCGTTGATCGAGCTGAGCGAGTACATCACCACGAAGAAGGCGAACAGCAGGGTGATGAAGTCCGCGTACGAGACGAGCCAGCGCTCGTGGTTCTCGTGTTCTTCCTCAGCCTTGCGTCGCCGCCCCATGGGAACCGCCCCTCCTCGTCCGGCCGCGGCCTCAGACGATGTAGCCCTGCATGCGCCCTTCGATGATGCGCGGGTTGTCGCCGTTGGCGATCCCCACCAGGCCGTCGACCAGCATCTCGCGCTGCGAGACCATGCTGGCGATATGCGCCTGGAGCTTCTTGGCGATCGGCAGGAAGATCAGGTTGGCCGAGCCCACGCCGTAGATGGTGGCGACGAAGGCGACCGCGATGCCCGAGCCGAGCTTGGACGGATCGGACAGGTTCTCCATGACGTGGATCAGCCCCATCACCGCGCCCAGGATGCCGATGGTGGGCGCATAGCCGCCGGCGGCCTCCCAGATCTTGGAACCGAGCTTCATCTGCGCCTCCCAGGCGGAGATCTCCACGTCCATGACCTCACGCAGGCGATCGGGCTCGACCCCGTCGACCAGCAGCTGCAGGCCCTTCTGCATGAAGGGCTCGGGCAGGCGGGGAATCTGGTTCTCCAGCGCCAGCAGACCTTCCTTGCGTGCGGTGTGGCTCCAGCTCACCACCATGGTGATCAGCTCGGCCGGTGCCAGCACCGGCGGCACGAACACCCACTTGCTCATGCGCATGCCGTCGACGAACACCCGCAGGGGGCTCTGCAGCATCACCGCGCCCAGCGTGCCGCCGAGCACGATGAGCGCCGCGGTGGGCTGGACCAGGGAGGCAATGTGGCCGCCTTCGAGCATCTGGCCGACCAGGATGGCCGCCAGGCCCAGGGTAAGGCCGACCAGGCTGATGCTGTCCATGAACGATGTCTCCGCCGCCCGCGGGGCTCAGGCCCCGGCAGCCGGCTTCTTGGGCGGACGACCGCGGCGCGCCGCCGGCGCCGCGCCACGCTGCCCCAGCACGCGCGAGCGCAGGCGGGCTATCGCCTGGCTGTGCAGCTGGCAGACGCGCGACTCGGTAACGCCGAGCACCTCGCCGATCTCCCGCAGGTTGAGTTCCTCGTCATAGTACAGGGCCATCACGAGTTTTTCGCGCTCGGGCAGGTCGTCGATGGCCAGGACCAGGTTGCCGCGCATGTCGGCATCTTCCAGCAGGTCGGCGGGATTGGTCTCATGCACGCCGAGGTGGCGCTCGAAGTAGTCCTCGCCGTCACCGTCGGTGAAATCCTCGAAATGCACCAGCTGATAGCCGCGCGCGTCCTGCAGCAGGCGCTGGTACTCGGCCAGCGGCAGGTCGAGCGCGCTGGCCAGTTCGGCCTCGGTGGGCTGGCGGCCGTTCTGCTGTTCCAGCGTATGCACGGCGGTTTCGATGCGCCGCATGTCGCGCCGCAGGCTGCGCGGCAGCCAGTCGTTCTCGCGCAGGCCGTCGAGCATGGCGCCGCGTACCCGCTGCACCGCATAGGTCTCGAACTGGGCGCCGAGGCCGTCCTCGTAGCGGTTGATGGCGTCGAGCAGGCCCATCATGCCGTTCTGGATCAGGTCGTCGACGTCCACGCTGGCCGGCAGCTTCGCCATCAGGTGATAGGCGATGCGCTTGACCAGCGGGGCGTAGGCCTCCACCAGGTGGTCCTTGTCGAGATTCCCTTCGGCGTCGTACATCCAGGTGACCTGAATCTTCTTCCTGCGGCTGGTCTTGGGCGGCGGGCCTTCGTTCTGGCCCGCGGTTCGCCATTTTCCCGCAGCAGGGCCGCGATGACCAGATGCATACGTGAGTGCGAGCATGATCGTCACCTCCGCATCGGGGCGCGCGGCACGCTGGCCGCCCCCAGGGCCGACAGGCGGCGAAGGAAGGCGTGCTCGGCCTCGCGCGGGCTGGACTCGGCCACCGGATGGGCAAGCCCGCCGGCAAGATCGTCGCGTTCGACCTCGCCCAGCCAGGCCAGCGCGGCGCCGACATGGCGGCGCACCAGCGCGTCGAGACTGTCGAAGAAGGCGGCCGCTTCGGCGCGGCTCTTGGCGCGCGCGACCGCCACATGCAGGGAGCCCGCTCCGGCGGCGGCGAGTTGCTTGATCACCCGGTAGGCTTCGGTGGCGCCGGTGGCGCTGGCCTCGGCCACCACCAGGCGGCGCGGCGCCGCATAGACGAAGGGCGAAGGGTCGTCTGCGCCCTGCGCCGCCGCGTGGATCAGCACGAAGCCGGTGTGGCGCTGGATCTGGCGGATCGCCCCGAGCAGCGCCTCGCGGCGCTCGGCGTCGAGCAGCGGCAGCGCGAGCGCCGCGGCCGAGGTGGCGATGCGCCCGAGCAGGCCGGGGACGGGTTGCAGCAGTTCGGCCGGCGTGCAGCGCCCGTCGAGCACGCTCAGCAGGTCCGGACCCTGCGGCAGGTCGAGCCGCGCGGCGAGGCTGGCCTCGCCCGGGGCCTCGTCGAGCAGGATCACCCGCTCGCTGCGCCCGGCGATGCAGTGGGCGGCACGCAGTGCGTTGTGCGCGCCATGACGTCCGGTGGCGTACATCGCCACCACGGTGGGCGGCGCACGCCGGAACAGACGGCGCAGCCCGGCGGCCTGGTCTTCCCGTGCGTCGATCATGATCAGGCTCCCGCGCCGCCGGCGGCGAGCATCAGGCCGGCTTCGTCGCCCTGCAGCTTCCACGGCGAGCCTTCGGCCTGCTCGCGCATCGCGCGGTGCAGCAGGTAGGCGCGGTTGGGCAGGTGCAGGTCTTCCGGCACGCGCTGGCCGTTGGCCACGTAGAACAGTTCGAGTTCGCGGCGCACCGCCACGTCGATGGCCGGGGCCAGGGAAGCGGCTTCGTCCACCTTGGTGAGGATGCAGCCGGCCAGGTCCGGGCCCTTGTAGGCGCGCACCACGTCGTCCAGAGTGTCGCCACGGCAGGTGGCGTTGAGCAGCAGCAGGCGGCGCACGTTGCCGGCGCCCAGCAGCATCGCGGCCTGCTCGGCCACCATGCGGTCGCGCTGGCTGACGCCGACGGTGTCGATCAGCACCATGTGCTTGTTGCGCAGCTCGGCCAGGGTCTGGCGCAGGTCGGCGGCGTCGCGCACCGAGAACACCGGCACGCCGAGGATGCGGCCGTAGATGCGCAGCTGTTCCTGCGCGCCGATGCGGTAGCCGTCGGTGGTGATCAGCGCCAGCTTGTCGGCACCGTGGCGCACCACGCAGCGCGCGGCGAGCTTGGCGGTGGTGGTGGTCTTGCCCACCCCGGTGGGGCCGACCAGGGCATACACGCCGCCGCGGTCGATCAGGTCGGCGTCGGAGGACAGCGCACGCAGTTCGCGGTTGAGCGCGGCCTTGACCGCATCGCGGCCCTGCGCGGGCTCGGCGTCCTCGGCGACCGCCTCCACCAGGCGGCGAGCCAGCGCGGCGGAGAAGCCGGCTTCCAGCAGCTCGCCGACCAGGTCGGCGCGCACCGGCGCGTGGCGGCGGGTCTCGCCCCAGGCGAAGCCGGCGAGCTGGCGTTCGATCATGCCGCGGATGCCGGACAGTTCGGCCATCAGCTTGGTATTGGCTTCCTGCAGTTCACGCACCCGGGCGTCCTGCTCGCGGCTGTCGCGCTCGACAGCCTCGCGGCGCGGCGCGGGCGCATCCTCGCGCAGCGCGGGCTTGCGTGCGACGGCCGGCGCGGTGGCAGCCTGGGCGGCGGCGATTGCCTCGGCCCAGGGATCGGCAGCCTCGGCGGCCAGGGCTGCGGTCGAGGGCGCACGGCTGCGCGGCGGGTAGTCGGCGTGGTCGACCCGGGGCGGCGCGAAGGGGCGCATCGCCGGCGCGGCCGCACGGGCCGGCGCGGGACGCTGGGCCGCCGCGGGCCGGGCGCGCAGGCTGACACGGTAGTCGTCTTCGTCTTCCGCCGGGGGCTGCGCCGCTGCGCTCGCGACCGCCTGCGCGACGGGGCGCTGGCTGCGGGTGGCGGACGGCAAGGCACCAACCGCATCGCCCGGCAAGGCAAGAATCTCGACCCCGCCCTCGACCGCCCGGTTGGACAGGACGATGGCGTCGGCCCCGAGTTCTTCCTTGAGCGCGCGCAGGGCTTCGCGGGCGGTCTGGGCAAAATAGCGTTTGACGTTCATGGTGTTTCTCCGACTACCGCGCTCTCAGCGCAGGATGGTTCCGATTATGGCCGCCTACCCCGTTGCGGATAGGAAGGAATAAACCGGGTTTCCCCCGCCTATTCGTCCGCTGCAAGGCGTCGCCGAGCGCCCCGGACATGGCAACACCGCAGCCGTCGGGCGGGCTCCCCTGTGCGAGAATCCCGCCATGAACGCACCGTCGACGCCGCATCGCACCTCTTTCCACACTGCGCATCTGCAGCGGCGTATCGGCCTCTTCGCCATGGGCGGCATCCTGGCCACCGGCCTGCTGACCGGCCTGGCCACCGCCCTTCCCCTGTATCTGGACGCCCGCAAGCAGATCGAAACCTCGGTGGGCTACAACATCCGCAGCCAGGCCGAAGCCGCCGGGCAGCTGATGGCCCGCTTCCGCGCGGTGGCCTTGCAGGTGACCAGCCGCACGCAGTTGCGCGAGGCGCTCGAACGCTACAACCGCTGGGAACTGAGCCTGCCCGAACTGGAGCGCTTCACCACGCCCCGCCTGCGCGATGCGCTCGCGCATTCGCCCAGCATCGCCGGCATGGTGCGCCTGGACGCCGCCGGCGAAGCGGTGGTGCATCTGGGACATACCGTGCCGCCGGAGCACTGGCCGGACCCCGCCGACGGCAGCGGCGAGGCCCTGCTGCGCGGTCCGGTGGAGATCGATGGCGAGCCCACCCTGGTGGTCGGCGCCCCCATCCTCGCGGCGGATGGCAAGCGCGTCGGCAGCGACATCATCGCCTTCCAGCTGGTCGAACTCGGCCGCCTGCTGGCCGAGGCTCAGGAGTATGGCGGCGAGACCCGTTACTACCTCGCCAACCTGGACGACGGCCGTCTGCTGCACTTCGCCGGCGCCACACGGACGCTGCAGACGGCCGCCGGGGACGATCCGCTGCACACCCTGCTGAGCAAGCGTCCGCCCAGCCCCGGCCACGCCCTCCCGCTGCACGGCGCACCGAACCAGGTGGCCTTCATCATGCCCCTGCCGCAGGCGCCCGAGTGGGCGCTGGCGATGACCACCGGCCGTGCGCAGCTCTACAGCCCCGCGCTGGACGAGCTGATCGTGCCGGTGAGCACCATCGTCCTGCTGGTGCTGGTCGGCGCGGCACTGACTTCGCGCGCCATCCGCCCGCTGAGCGAGCGCATCGTGCGCCAGTCCGAACAGTTGGCGCTCGCGGCCAGCGTCTTCGAGGGCGGACAGGAGGGCATCCTGATCATGGACGAGGCGCACCGCATCGTCGAGGTCAACCGCGCCGGCCTGCAGCTGACCGGAACGGATGCCGGACGGCTTGCCGGCCTGAAATTGTGCGAAGCCCTGTGCAGCCCGGAGAGTGCCGATTTCTGCGAACACATCTGGCAGTCGGCGGAGAAGCAGGGGCGCTGGCAGGGGGAAGCGCGCTTCCGCCACCAGCGCAACGGTTACTTTCCGGTATGGCTGTCGCTGGCCGCGGTACGCGATACGGGCGGCACGGTGCAGCGCTACATCGCCATGTTCACCGACATCTCCGAACGCAAGCACGCCGAGGAGCGCATCCGCCAACTCGCCCACTACGACGGGCTGACCGGCCTGCCCAACCGCGCCCTGCTGCAGGACCGCCTGGTGCACGCGCTGGAACGCGCGCGCCGCCGCCACGAGCGGGTGGCGGTGCTGTTCATCGACCTGGACCGCTTCAAGAACGTCAACGACAGCCTCGGGCACGCGGTAGGCGACGAATTGCTGCGCGCGGTGGCCGGCCGCTTCAACGCGGTACTGCGCGAACAGGACACCGTGGCCCGCCTGGGCGGCGACGAATTCCTCATCATCCTGGAAGACCCGGACGGCCCGGCGGCCGCCGAGCACGTGGCGCGCAAGGTGCTGGAAGTGCTGGAGGCACCCTTCCGCCTGGGGCATCACGAGATCTTCATCGGCGCGAGCATCGGCATCTGCCTGTACCCCGACGACGGCCAGGAGGCCAGTACGCTGGTGCAGAACGCCGACACCGCGATGTACCGCGCCAAGGATTCCGGGCGCAACGCCTTCCGCTTCTATACCGCCGAGCTGGCCCAGGCCAGCCGCGAACGCTTCGACCTGGAAGCCGGACTGCGCCGCGCCATCGAACGCAATGAACTGCATCTGCACTACCAGCCGCAGGTGGATTGCGCGAGCGGACGCATCGTCGGCGTCGAGGCCCTGCTGCGCTGGTTGCATCCGCAACTGGGCCTGGTGCCGCCGGACAAGTTCGTTCCGCTGGCCGAAGAGGCCGGCCTGATCGTGCCCATCGGCCGCTGGGTGCTGCTCACCGCCTGCAGGCAGGCCATGCGCTGGCGGGCCGCCGGCCATCCGCTGCAGGTCGCGGTGAACCTGTCCGGCCAGCAGATCACCCACGACGACATCGTCACCGTGGTGCGCGATGCGCTGGCGGTGAGCGGCCTGCCGCCGGCGCAGCTGGAGCTGGAGATCACCGAAGGCCAGGTGCTGCACGGCGTGGAGGAGACGACCCGCGCGCTCGAAGACCTGCGCGCCCTGGGGGTCACCCTGGCGGTCGACGATTTCGGCACCGGCTATTCCTCGCTGAGTTACCTCAAGCGCCTGCCGCTGAACCGTCTGAAAATCGACCGCAGCTTCGTCAGCGGCATCCCGGACGACCGCGATGACGTTTCCATCGTCGCCACCATCCTCGCCATGGCCCGCAACCTTGGCCTGGAAGTCATCGCCGAGGGGGTGGAAACCACCGCCCAGTTCGACTACCTGCGCGCACAGGGCTGCAACGCCTACCAGGGCTGGCTGTTCGCACGCGCCATGGATGCCGAGGCCCTGCAGGCGCTGCTGGAAACGCATGCGGAGCACGGCTGAGGCCGCACGGGCCGGCTGATCCGCGCGACCTCCTCCGCCCTATCCTTCCGGGAACCGCTCAGGCGTTGCCGCCTATCATCGCGGTCACGCGAATGGTGCGCGATTCGGGAACCTCGGAATTGGCGATGACCTTCAGCGAGGGCACCGCGCGGCGCAGGAAGCGCGACAGCAGCATGCGCAGCTGCGCCGGCACCAGCAGCACCGGCGGCAGGCCGATGTCCTCCTGACGCTGGGCGATCTGCGCAGTCTGGCGCAGCAGGGTATCGGCCAGGCCCGGCTCGATCGCCCCGCCGTCGCCGCCGGCGCTCATGGCCTGCAGCAGGATGCGCTCCAGGCCGGGTTCGAGCGCCATCACCTGCAGCTCGGCATTGCCCGGGAACAGCGACTGCACGATGGCGCGGCCCAGGGCCTCGCGCACCTTGCCGGTGAGTTCCACCGGGTCCTGGTTGCGCGGCGCGTGCTCGGCCAGCACCTCGATGATGCTGCGCATGTCGCGGATGTTGACCCCCTCTTCCAGCAGGTTCTGCAGCACGCGCTGCACGGTGGAGACCGGCAGCACCTTGGGCACCAGGTCTTCGACCAGCTTGGGCGCTTCCTTGCCGATGTGGTCGAGCAGGGCCTGGGTTTCCTGGCGGCCGAGCAGTTCGGCGGCATGGTTGAGGATGAGGTGGTTGAGGTGGGTGGCGACCACGGTGCTGGCATCGACCACGGTGTAGCCCAGCGCATGCGCCTGCTCGCGCTGGCCGGCGTCGATCCAGTAGGCCGGCAGGCCGAAGGCCGGGTCCTTGGTCTCGCGCCCCTGCATCGGTCCGGTCACCCGCCCCGGGTTGATCGCCAGGTACTGGCCCGGGTAGGCCTCGCCGCTGCCGATCTCCACGCCCTTGAGCGCGATGCGGTAGGAGTTCGGCTTGAGCTCCAGGTTGTCGCGGATGTGCACCGGCGCGGACAGGAAGCCGACCTCCTGGGCGAACTTCTTGCGCAGGCCGCGGATGCGCTTGAGCAGCTCGCCGTCCTGGCCCTTGTCCACCATCGGGATCAGCCGGTAACCGACTTCCAGGCCGAGCACGTCGACCGGGGCGACGTCGTTCCAGCTCGCCTCCTGGGCTTCCTGCGCCGGCGCGGCGGCGGCCGCGGCGGCCGCAGGCACCTCGGCCGCGGCGGCGGCCTGCGCCTTGCGCAACAGGTACCAGCCCAATGAGGCGATCAGGGTCGCGAGCAGCAGGAACACGAAGTTGGGCATGCCCGGGATCAGGCCCAGCACGCCGAGGATGGCGGCGGTGAGGAACATCACCTGCGGGTGGGCGAACACCTGGCCGATGACCAGGCTGCCGATGTCGCCCTCGTCGCCCACGCGCGACACCACCAGGCCGGCGGCCACCGAGATGATCAGCGCGGGGATCTGCGCGACCAGGCCGTCGCCGATGGTCAGCAGAGCGTAGGTGCGCCCCGCGTCCGCGACGGCCATGTCGTGCTGGACCATGCCGACGAACAGGCCGCCGATGATGTTGATGACCAGGATCAGGATGCCGGCGATGGCGTCGCCGCGCACGAACTTGGAGGCACCGTCCATGGCGCCGAAGAAGTCGGACTCCTGGCCGATCTCCTTGCGCCGGCGCTTGGCCTCCTTCTCGTCGATGAGGCCGGCGTTGAGGTCGGCGTCGATCGCCATCTGCTTGCCCGGCATCGCGTCCAGGGTGAAGCGCGCGCTCACTTCGGCGATGCGCCCGGCGCCCTTGGTGATCACGATGAAGTTGATCAGCGTGAGGATGACGAACACCACCAGGCCGACCGCCACGTTGCCGCCCACCAGCACTTCGCCGAAGGCCTCGATGACCTTGCCCGCGGCGTCGCCGCCGGCATGGCCTTCGAGCAGCACGATGCGGGTGGAGGCGACGTTGAGCGACAGGCGCAGCAGCGTGGTGACCAGCAGCACCGTGGGGAAGACCGAGAACTCCAGCGGCTTCTTGGTGTACATCGCCACCATCATCACCATCACCGACAGCGCGATGTTGAAGGTGAAGAACACGTCGAGCAGAAAGACCGGCAGCGGCAACACCATCATCGACAGGATCATGACGATGAGTACCGGGGCGGCGAGCTGGCGGAGGCGGGTCGGGCTGAGCAGGTCGCGCAGGTTGAGGATGTCGTTCATTCAGGGTCGCAGTCGGTCGTTCAGTCGGGCGCGCCCGGGTCCATACCCTCGGGCACCGGCAGTTCGGCAGGAGCCTCGGGCGGCAGGCCGCCGTTCTCCATCCAGTGGTTGAGCTGGTAGATGTAGGCCATCACTTCGGCCACCGCGGTGTACAGCGCGCCGGGGATGGCCTGCTCCAGTTCGCAGTGGGCATACAGCGCACGGGCCAGGGGCGGCGCTTCGAGCATGGGCACGTCGTGTTCCTTGGCGATCTCGCGGATCTTCAGCGCCACGTCGCCGCGGCCCTTGGCCACCACGATGGGTGCGCCCATCTTGGCCGAGTCGTACTTGAGGGCCACCGAGAAGTGGGTCGGGTTGGTCACCACCACGTCGGCCTCGGGCACCGCGGCCATCATGCGACGGCGCGCCATCTCGCGCTGCGCGGCGCGGATGCGGCCCTTGACCTGCGGATCGCCTTCCTGCTCCTTGTTCTCGCGCTTGACCTCTTCCTTGGTCATGCGCAGCTTCTTCTGGTACTGCCAGAGCTGGAAGGGCACGTCCATCAGCGCCAGCAGGCCGAGGCTGAGCGAGATCAGCAAGGTGGTGAAGATGACCGTGTCGGCGAAATCCGGCATGCCGACCTCGAGCGGCTCGGTCATCAGGTCGAAGATGTGGTCGCGGGTGCTCCACAGCACCAGCGCACCGATGCCGCCGACCAGCAGCGCCTTGAGGATGGCCTTGACCATCTCCATCAGGCCGTGCACCGAGAACATGCGCCCGAAGCCCTTGATCGGGTTCATGCGGTCGAACTTGAAACCCAGCGCCTTGGGCGCGAACACCATGCCGCCGAGCATGATGGGAGCGGCCACGGCGGCGATCATCAGCGCGAAGAACAGCGGCAGCATGGTCACCAGCGCGCCGCCCAGAACGTCCTGCAGGCGGTCGATCAGGAGGGTGTGATCGAAGGCGGCCTCGCGCTCGAAGATGAATCCCCGGCGCGTCAGCATGAACATGCGCTCGGCGAACCAGCCGCCGAGCAGCCACAGCATGGCCACCCCGGTGATGGTCACCAGGAAGGTCGACAGCTCGCGCGACTGCGGAACCTGCCCTTCCTCGCGGGCCTGTTCCAGTCGCCTGGGTGATGGCTGTTCTGTCTTCTCGAGATCGCTTTCTTCGGCCACGGCCGGCTCCGGGTCCGTCGCACTGCGGGAGCGTCAGTGCGGACGGAGATCGACATGCGGCAATTATGGCCGGCACCCGGCAAGACTTGCCGGGCGATAAGACGGGGGAAAACGCTTCAATTCGGCGCTTGGCGCGCCGGGCGTCACTGCGGCGCGGGCAGCCGGTCCAGCCCGCGGATCCTTGCCCCTGCGCCCAGGCCCTTGTCGGCGAACCAGCCGCGGTTCATCTCCAGGGCGTAGCGCGCGGCGTCGGCCGCGCAGTGGCTCTGTTCGCTGTGCGGCGTCATGTCGGCGATGTTGAGGATGCGGCCGTCCTCGTCGATGAAGGCCACCGACAGGGGGATGAAGGTGTTCTTCATCCACATGCAGTGGCGCGCGGCCTGCGGGAAGACGAACACCATGCCGCGCTGCGCCGGCATCATGCGGCGGTTCATCAGGCCGGTCTGGCGGGACTGAGGGGTGTGGGCCACCTCCGCCTCGATGCGGTACATGCCCGCGCTCAGTTCGGTCAGCGGCATGGCCTGCTGGGCCAGGGCCGCAGGCAGCAGCAGGGTCGAGACAAGTGCGGCGAAGGCGTGGCGCAGGCCCGGGGCGGACGTCATGGCGGCAATCCGTGAAGTTCAGTCGCGGGCATTCTAACGTGCTGGCCGCCGCCCGCGCCCGGCCGTGGCGCCTGTGGTGCTCGTAGTCGCCTTGCCGGCCGGCCGGGGCCGTCCCGCAGCGGGCGGCTCGACCTCTTCGGCCCGCCACTGGCCCGGCGCGAGCCCGGCCAGCCGCCAGTCGCCGATCGCCACGCGCAGCAGGCGCAGGGTGGGGAAACCGACCTTGGCGGTCATCCGTCGCACCTGGCGGTTCTTGCCCTCGCGCAGCACGATCTCCAGCCAGCTGGTCGGCACCGTCTTGCGAAAGCGCACCGGCGGATCGCGCGGCCACAACCAGTCCGGCGCCGCCACCCGGCGCGCCTCGCAGGGGCGGGTGACGAAATCGCCCAGATCCACCCCGGCACGCAGCGCAGCCAGCGCCGCCTCGTCGGGCTCGCCCTCCACCTGCACCAGGTAGGTCTTGGGCAGCTTGTGGCGCGGGTCGGCGATGCGGTGCTGCAGGGCGCCGTCGTCGGTGAGCAGCAGCAGGCCCTCGCTGTCGGTATCCAGCCGCCCCGCCGCATACACGCCGGGCACCGGAATGTAGTCCTTCAGCGTCGCGCGCCCGGGCTCGCCGGTGAACTGGCACAGCACGCCATAAGGTTTGTTGAACAGGATCAGGCGGGACATCGGCAGCGACAGCCAGGATTGCGGTAGCCGCCAAGCGTAACGCGAATGGCCGCGGCCTGCAGCCCGCGCCGGTATCGCCCGGCGCGGCGCCTGGGGCATACTGGCGCCCCGCCGCTGCCGGACGACCCGCCGATGACCACCCCGCTATCCGACCTGCTCGCCACGGCACTCGCCGCCCGCGGTCCGCTGATCGAAGGCCTGCTCGCTGAGCAGACCGACGCCTATCGCCTGTTCCACGGCACCGCCGAAGGCCTGCCCGGGCTCACCGTGGACCGCTACGGTCCGATGCTGCTGGCGCAGACCTTCCATCGTCCGCTCGACGCGGCCCAGCTGGCCGAGCTCGAAGCCTTCTACGCCACCGCCCTGCCCGGCCTGCCGCTGATCTGGAACGACCGCAGCGCGGGCAACTCGCGCATCGCCAACACGCTGCACCCCGAGCAGCAGGCGCTGGCCCACACGCCCTGCGAGTTCTCCGAACTGGGGGTGCGCTACCGCTTCCAGGCACGGCACGCGGGACAGGACCCCTGGCTCTTCCTCGACCTGCGCGCCGCCCGCCGGCGGGTAATGCAGGAGGCCGGGGGCAAGTCGCTGCTGAACGTGTTCGCCTACACCTGCGGCGTGGGCGTGGCCGCGGCCAAGGCCGGCGCGCGCCATGTGGTGAACGTCGACTTCGCCGAATCCAGCCTCGCGGTGGGCAAGGACAACGCCCGCCTCAACGAGCTGCCGATCCGGGTGCGCTTCATCAAGTCGGACGCCTTCGCCGCCCTGCGCCAGTACGCCGGCATCGGCCAGCCCAAGGTGGTACGCGGCAAGCGCATGCCGCCCTTCCCCGAGCTCGCCGCGCACCGCTTCGACATCGTCTTCCTCGACCCGCCGCGCTACGCCAGGAGCCCGTTCGGCGTGGTCGACCTGGTCAACGACTACCCCGCGCTGTTCAAGCCGGCGCTGCTCGCCACCGAGGAAGGCGGCACCCTGGTGTGCTGCAACAACGTCGCCCAGGTGGAGCGCGATGCCTGGCTGGAGCAGCTGGAACGCAGCGCCCGCAAGGCCGGGCGGCCGCTGCGCGAGGTGGAGTGGATCGCACCGGAAGGGGATTTCCCCAGCGTGGACGGCAAGCCGCCGCTGAAGGTCGCGCTGCTGCGCGTCTGAGGCCCCACCCCGCCGGGCGGCAGGAATTGCCCTGGCACGGATATCGCTGAAGAGCGTGCACGGTGCGGCCATGTTGGCCACGCCGGCAAGCACGGAAACACCAGCCATGTCCGCCTCCATCCTGCGCCCCGTTGTCCTGCCGCCGACCCTTGCCGGCGGTGTCGCCCCCTTCGACCTGTTCGACGAACGCGGCAACCTGCTGCTACGCCAGGGCCGACCGCTCGGCCAGCACATGCTGGCCGCCCCTGCGGCGCGGCGCCTGTACTGCCGCGCGAACAACGCGCCCCACGCCGCCCACCAGGCGCCGCTGCGCACGCTGCGCGACATCGGGGAAGCGCTCGCGGTGCTGGAGGGCCTGGTCGCCAGCGGAGACGCGCCGACCGCCGACACCTTCATCGACCTGGCCGCGCAATGCCATTCGGCCTGGCGCTTCGACCCCGACGCCTGCATCGGCCATGCACGCCTCGCCCGCCCGGCCTCGCCGGCGATTGGCCAGCTGATCCTGACCGCCCTGTTCGCCGCCGAGATCGGCCATGCGCACGGCCTGCCGCACGAAGCGGTCGGCAACCTGGTGGGCGCCGCGCTCACCATGAACCTGGGCAGCCTCGCCCTGCACGACCGCATGCACGCACGAAGCGAGGCACCGGACGAAAGCGGGCGCGATGCACTCCTCGGCCACCCCCTGCACGCCGCGGGGGTACTCGCCCGACTCGGCCCCTTGCCGGCCGATTGGCTGCGCGCGGTCGCCGAACATCACGAAAACATCGACGGCAGCGGCTATCCGCGCGGCCTGCAGCGCAGCGAGATTTCCCTGGGTGCGCGCATCCTGCGCGTGGCGGATGTGTTCGCCGCCCGCCTGCTCGGCCGGCGCGGCAGAAGCCCGCATTACTGGAATCTGGCCCGGACCGGCACCCGCAGCCAGCTGGTCGAGCATGTCTTCGGCGACGACCTGCGCCAGCTCGACCACCATCTCGCCCGCCTGCTCGTCGACCGCCTGGGGCGCTTTCCACCCGGCAGCATGGTGCGCCTGTCGAACGGCGAGCTGGCCATCGTCAACCGCCGCAGCGGCGGCGGCGCGCCGCGCGAGGCCCTGTCGCTGCTCGCCCCCGGCGGCCGCATCCACCCCCAGCCGCAGCGCCGCCCGCTCGGCGCGCAGGACATCCGCATCCAGGGTTACGCCCACGACGACCAGGTGCGCCGGCTGCCCGAATACGACTGGGCCATGCTCTGGGGCTACTGCGAAACCCCGCCGCGCGGCGCCGGGACCATGCACTGAGGGCGCGCGGCGCACTCACTTCATGTAGGAGCGCAAGGCACCGACCACCTGCTCCACATCGTCCGCCCGTTCCTGCGGTGTGGCGTCCTGCCTCCCGAGGTGCTCGCGGATGTGTCCTTCCAGCACCTCGGCCATCAGGCCATTGACCGCCCCACGGATCGCCGCGATCTGCTGCAGGACCGCCGAACACTCCGCCTGCTGGCCCAAGGCCTTCTCCAGCGCCTCGGCCTGCCCCTTGATGCGCCGGACACGGGTCAGGAGCTGCTTCTGTCCCTTCACGGTATGCGCCATCGCTGCCGCCCTCCTTGCTGAATATATACTGGGGTATAGTATCTCACCGGCCCGATACGCGCAGATTCGACCATGAACACCTCAGCCACCGCCGACTGGAAACACACCCACACCTTCGACGAAGGCAACCCGCTGGCCGAGCGCAACACCCGCCGCGCGGTGGCGCTGACCGCCGCGATGATGGTGGTCGAGATCATCGGCGGCTATGTGTTCAACTCGATGGCCCTGCTTGCGGACGGCTGGCACATGAGCTCCCATGCGCTGGCGCTGGGCCTGTCGCTGCTGGCCTATGGTGCGGCGCGCCGCTACGCGCAGGACCGGCGCTTTGCCTTCGGCACCTGGAAGATCGAGATCCTCGGCGGCTACACCAGCGCCCTGTTCCTGCTCGGGGTCGCAGCGCTGATGCTCTACCACTCGGTCGAGCGACTGGTGTCGCCGGTCGCCATCCATTACCAGCAGGCGATCGCCATCGCCGCCGCCGGCCTGCTGGTGAACCTGGCCTGCGCCTGGCTGCTTCGCGACGGCCACCATCATCATTCCCACCATCACGACCATGGGCATGGGCATGGGCATGAGCATGGCCACGGGCACGCTCATCACGACCTCAACCTGCGCGCGGCCTATCTTCACGTGCTCGCGGACGCCGCCACCTCATTGCTGGCCATCGTCGCCCTGTTCGGCGGCATGCTGTGGGGTGCCGACTGGCTGGACCCGGTCATGGGCATCGTCGGCGCCGGCCTGGTCGCGGCGTGGGCCTACGGCCTGCTGCGCGACACCGGACGCGCCCTGCTCGACGCGGAGATGGACGCGCCGGTGGTCGCGGAGATCCGCGAGGTGGTGGCGGAATGCGGCATCGAGGCCGAAATCACCGACCTCCATGTCTGGCGGGTCGGCCGCGGAAAATACGCCTGCATCCTCGGCGTGGCGACCAGCGCGGACGCCACGCCTTCATTTTTCAGGCAGCGCCTGGGCATCCACGAGGAACTGGTCCATGTGACCGTAGAGGTGAACCGGCTCGCTGCCTGAGGCCATCGCAAGAGCCGGCTCGCCTTGCCGGGATTCACCCGGCAGCGGCGCAAGCACCGGGTTTCGAGAACCGGCGACCGCCCGGCTGCCGGACGACTACCGGAACCTCACTCCATCTCGGCCGCGCGCTTGACCCGGCGCGCGCGCGCCGCTTCGGCGAGGATGTCGAGCACCTCGATGCTGTCTTCCCAGCCGATGCACGCATCGGTGATGCTCTTGCCGTATTCCAGCTCCTTGCCCGGCACCAGGTCCTGGCGGCCTTCCTTGAGGTGGGATTCGACCATCACGCCGATGATGCGCTCGTCGCCGGCGGCCATCTGCCCGCCCACGTCACGCGCCACATCGATCTGGCGGCGGTGCTGCTTGCTGGAGTTGGCGTGCGAGAAGTCGATCATCACCTTGCCCGGCACGCCGGCGGCGGCCAGTTCCTTGCACGCCGCGTCCACACTGGGAGCGTCGTAGTTGGGCGCCTTGCCGCCGCGCAGGATGACGTGGCAGTCCTCGTTGCCGCGGGTCGACACGATGGCCGAGTGGCCGGCCTTGGTGACCGACAGGAAGTGGTGCGGCGACTGCGCGGCCTTGATCGCATCGATGGCGATCTTCACGTTGCCGTCGGTGCCGTTCTTGAAGCCCACCGGGCAGGACAGGCCGGAGGCCAGTTCGCGGTGCACCTGGCTCTCGGTGGTGCGCGCGCCGATCGCCCCCCAGGAGATCAGGTCGGCGATGTACTGCGGGGTGATCATGTCGAGGAACTCGGTGCCCGCCGGCAGGCCGCGTTCGTTGATCTCCCACAACAGCTTGCGCGCCAGGCGCACGCCTTCGTTGATGCGGAAGCTGTTGTCCAGGTAGGGGTCGTTGATCAGCCCCTTCCAGCCCACCGTGGTGCGCGGCTTCTCGAAGTACACCCGCATCACCACCAGCAGGTCGTCCTTGAGGCGGTCGGCTTCCTTCTTCAGGCGGTCGGCGTATTCCAGCGCCGCGTCGGTGTCATGAATGGAGCACGGGCCGATCACCACCAGCAGGCGGTCGTCCGCGCCGTAGAGGATGCGGTGGATCGCCTGGCGCGCCTCGTAGGCGACTTCCGCGGCCTTGTGGCTGGCCGGAAACTCGCGCAGCACGTGCGCCGGCGGCACGAGCTCCTTGATCTCCTGGATGCGGACGTCGTCGATATGGATCTTGACCGAGGCGGACATGGCTTACTCTTGCACTGTCGTTGGGGGAACTGGCGATTCTAGCAGCCCGTCCCGGCTGCACGTCCAGCCGGATTGAACCTCGGCCGATGGGACGGGGTCACAAGCCGGCCGCCGCCTGTAAGGTTTGCGCACGCCAGGGCGACCAGACGGCATAGTCCCGCGAGATCCACATCATGCTCATCAGACGCCCCACAGACATCCTGCCTTCCGAGATCACCCCGCGCGAATTCTTCGACAGCCGGCGCGACTTCATCCGCCGCGCCGGCCTGGGCCTGGCCGCCGGGGCGGCGCTGTGGCACGGCCTGTTGCCCGAGGCGCGTGCGGCGAGCGCGCTCGGCCCGCTGCTCGCCGGCCCCTACGGCACCGACGAGGAGCGCACCCCCTACGACGCGGTGACGAGCTACAACAACTTCTACGAATTCGGCACCGACAAGGAAGACCCTGCCAAGAACGCATCGCGCATGGCGCTGGAGCCGTGGACCGTGCGCGTCGAGGGCCTGGTCAACAAGCCGCGGACCTTCGAGATCGATACGTTGCGCAAGCTCGCCCCGCTTGAAGAGCGCATCTATCGCCTGCGCTGCGTGGAGGCCTGGTCCATGGTGGTGCCCTGGGTCGGTTATCCGCTGGCCGCCCTGCTGCGTGCGGTGGAGCCGCAGGGCAGCGCAAAGTATGTGGAGTTCGTCACCCACTACGACCCGCAGATCATGCTGCGCCGGCCGGTGCTGGACTGGCCCTACACCGAGGGTCTGCGCCTGGACGAGGCCCTGCACCCGCTCACCCTGCTCACCTTCGGCCTGTACGGCGAGGTGCTGCCGGCGCAGAATGGCGCGCCGCTGCGCGTGGTGGTGCCGTGGAAATACGGTTTCAAGAGCGCCAAGTCGCTGGTCGCCATCCGGCTCACCGACAAGCAGCCCGCCACCGCCTGGAACAAGGCCGCCCCGCACGAGTACGGCTTCTACTCCAACGTCAATCCCGAGGTCCGCCATCCGCGCTGGAGCCAGGCCACCGAGCGGCGCATCGGCGAACTGCGCCGCCGGCGCACGCTGATGTTCAACGGCTACGCCGAACAGGTGGCCCAGCTCTACCAGGGCATGGACCTCAAGAAGAACTTCTGACCCACGAGCACCGATGAACCTGCGCACCCCCTCCGCACGCCAGATCGCCGCCACCAAGGCCTTCGTCTTCCTGCTTTGCCTGCTGCCCGCGGTGCTGCTCGCCGCAGGCTGGTTCGGCGACACGCTGGGCGCCAACCCGATCGAGGCCCTGCAGCGCGGCACCGGCGAATGGACGCTGCGCATGCTGCTGATCACCCTCGCAGTGACCCCGCTGCGCCGGCTCACCGGCCTGCACTGGCTGCTGCGCCTGCGCCGCATGCTGGGGCTGTTCGCCTTTGCCTGGGCCTGCGCCCACCTGGCCAACTGGCTGTGGCTGGACCTGTGGTTCGACTGGACGCCGATCGCCGAGGACATCCTCGAACGCCCCTATGTAACCGTGGGCTTCGCCGCCTTCGTGCTGATGGTGCCGCTGGCCGCCACCTCCAACGCCTTCGCCATCCGCCGCCTCGGCGGGCGGCGCTGGCAGGCGCTGCACCGTTCGGTGTACGCCATCGCCGTTCTCGGCGTGGTGCATTTCTGGTGGCTGGTGAAGGCCGATGTGCTCGAGCCCCTGCTCTATGCGCTGGTGCTGGCGGCCTTGCTGGGCATGCGCGGCTGGTGGCGCGAGCTGGAGCGGCGCCGGCAGCTGGCGGCCGGCACTCCGGGTTCGCCGCAGTTCAAGGGCAAGGTGATCCGCATCGTGCCCCGGTAGAAGCGGCCTTGGCCGCGATACGGCCGTTGATGAGCCGATCGCCGCATCGCGGCCAAGGCCGCTCATACGGGCGAATGGGCCCTGTCGTGTGCAAGCAGCGCCGCGCCTACGGGCGCGGACGGATCGCGCTCTTCGGCCGGAAGGCCTTGATCACCGACTCGTCGGTTTCCATGTACGGCCCGCCGATCAGGTCCACGCAGTAGGGAATCGCGGCGAAGATGCCCACGTGGCTCACGCTGCCGTCGGCCGCGCGCACGCCTTCCAGGGTCTCGCGGATGGACTTGGGCTGGCCGGGCAGGTTCACGATCAGCGTCTGGCCGCGAATCACCGCGACCTGGCGCGACAGGATGGCGGTGGGCACGAAGTTCAGGCTGATGCGGCGCATCTCCTCGCCGAAGCCGGGCATCTCCTTGTCGGCCACCGCCAGCGTGGCCTCGGGCGTGACGTCGCGCGGCGACGGACCGGTGCCGCCGGTGGTCAGGATCAGCTTGCAGCCTTCACGGTCGGCCAGTTCGATCAGCGTGCGTTCGATGCGCTCGCGTTCGTCCGGAATCAGGCGGGTCACCGCTTCCCAGGGCGAGCGCAGCGCCCGGCCCAGCCAGTCGCGCAGCGCCGGGATGCCCTGGTCCTCGTAGGTGCCGTCGGAGGCGCGATCGCTGATCGACAGCAGGCCGATGCGCATCGTGTCGCTCATTCCTCGTCCCCGGAAATCTCCTGCTGCTCGGCCTGCGCAGCGCGTGCGCCTTCGTCCAGTTCGCGCAGCACGCGGAACAGCTCGCGGAAGGCCCGCGGCGGCTTGTTCTGCTCGCGCTCCTTGAGCGCGTTGCGGCGCAGCGTGCGCAGGTGCTGGAGATCGGCCTGCGGCCAGGTCTCGGCCACGGTACCGATCACCTTCTCGTCCTCGAGCAGGTCGGTGCGCAGCTTCTCCAGCCGGTGCTGGCGCGCGGTTTCGGCACGCGAGACGCCGTTGAAGGCGTCGAGCTGCGCCTGGATGGGTTCCGGGTCGATGTTGCGCATCAGCTTGCCGATGTACTGCATCTGGCGGCGCCGTGCGCCGTGCGCGGTAAAGCGCTGGGCATCGCGTACCGCGTCGAACAGCTCCTCGGGCATCGGCACCTTGCGCAGGCGCTCGACCGACAGCGCGACCAGCTGTTCGCCCAGGTCCTGCAGCGCGTGCATGTCCCGCTTGCGCTGGCTCTTGCTCGGCCCGTCGTACTCGTGGAAGTCGCCGTCGTGGTGGTCGTGCGTCATGGAATCGGGGTGGAGGTGTGATCGGGGTAAGATTATAGCCTTTGCGCCTTTCGGTCCCACGCCCATGTCCGCTCAAGATTTCGCCTTCTCCCATGAACAGCTGCAGGAGATTGCCGCCGATGTGCTGAAGTTCGCCCGCAAGCGCGGCGCCTCGGCCTGCGAGACCGACGTCTCGGAAGGTGTCGGGCAGACCGTCACGGTGCGCCGCGGCGAGGTGGACACCATCGAGTACAACCGCGACAAGGGCATCGGCGTCACCGTCTATGTCGGCCAGCAGCGCGGCCACGCGAGCACCTCGGACTTCTCGCGCAAGGCGCTCAAGGCCACCGTGGAGGCGGCGGTGTCGATCGCCCGCTTCACCGCGCCCGACCCCTGCGCCGGCCTGGCCGACGCGGCGCTGCTGGCGAAGGACTGCCCGGACCTCGATCTCGATCACCCCTGGGCGCTCAGCGTGGACCAGGCCATAGCGCTCGCCCACCGCTGCGAGGAGGCCGCCTTCGCCACCAGCGACAAGGTGAGCAACTCCGAGGGCGCCTCGGTGTCGGCGCAGCGCTCGCATTTCGTCTCGGCCAACAGCCTGGGCTTCATGGGCGGCTATGCCACCACCCGTCACGGCCTGTCCTGCTCGGTGATCGCCGGCGAAGGCGACGGCATGCAGCGCGAGTACTGGTACGACAGCCGGCGCAAGGCGGACGAGTTGATGAGCGCCGAGGACGTCGGCCGCCGTGCCGCCGAACGCGCGGTGGCCCGCCTGGGCGCGAAGAAGATCCGCACCTGCGAGGTGCCGGTGCTGTTCGAGGCACCGCTGGCCGTCGGGCTGATCGGCAACTTCGTCCAGGCGGTGAGCGGCGGCGCGCTGTACCGCAAGTCCTCCTTCCTGCTCGACAGCCTGGGCAAGCAGGTCTTCTCGCCGATCATCAACATCGCCGAACGCCCGCACCTGCGCGGCGCCTTCGGCAGCAGCCCCTTCGACAGCGACGGCGTGGCCACCCACGACCGCGATGTGGTGGTGGATGGCATGCTGCAGGGTTATTTCCTGTCCACCTACACGGCCCGCAAGCTCGGCATGCAGACCACCGGCAATGCCGGCGGCTCGCACAACCTGCGGGTGGCGGCGGGCGAACTCGATTTCGCCGGTCTGGTGAAGAAGATGGAGCGCGGCCTGGTGGTCACCGAACTGCTCGGCCACGGGGTGAACTACGTCACCGGCGACTACTCGCGTGGCGCGGCCGGCTTCTGGGTGGAGAAAGGGCGCATCAAGCATCCGGTGGAAGAGATCACCATCGCCGGCAACCTGCGCGACATGTTCACCAGCATCGTCGCGGTGGGCAACGACGCCCTGCCGCGCGGCGCGAAGCATTGCGGCTCGCTGCTGATCGAACGCATGAAGATCGCCGGGCGCTGAGCCGCTGCGCCGCCACGCACTACGAACAAGGTTAGGGTTTTCCGCGGTTTTCCACGGGGGTCGAATCCCTATAATCGGTCTCGCTTCGCAATAACATCACAAGCAAAGGAGAGATCGTGGAACGTCGCAAATTCATGAAGAGCGCTGGTCTGGCCGGTATCCTCGCCGCGGGCTCCGCCCCCGCCCTGGTTCAGGCCCAGCAGCAGATCCGCTGGCGTCTGGCTTCCAGCTTCCCGAAATCGCTGGACACCATCTACGGCGCGGCCGAAGTGTTCGCCAAGCAGGTTTCGGATGCCACCGGCGGCAAGTTCGTCATCTCCGTGCATGCCGGCGGCGAGCTGGTTCCGGCCTTCGGCGTGGTCGACGCGGTTCAGCAGGGCACCATCGAGTGCGCCCACACCGCTCCGTACTACTTCTTCGGCAAGGACGAGACCTTCGCCTTCGATTGCGCGATTCCGTTCGGCATGAGCTCCCGTTCGCTCAGCGCGTGGATGTATCAGGGCAACGGCATGAAGCTGATGCGCGACTTCTACTCGCAGTACAGCATCGTGAACTTCCCGATGGGCAACACCGGCGCGCAGATGGGCGGCTGGTACCGCAAGGAGATCAAGTCGGTAGCCGACCTCAACGGCCTGAAGATGCGTATCGGCGGCTTCGGCGGCCGGGTGCTGGCCAAGGTCGGCGGCGTGCCGCAGAACATCCCCGGCGGCGAGATCTACCAGTCGCTGGAGCGCGGCACCATCGACGCCACCGAGTGGGTGGGCCCGTACGACGACCTCAAGCTCGGTTTCCACAAGGTCGCGCCCTTCTACTACTACCCGGGTTGGTGGGAAGGCGGCGCCCAGCTGTCGCTGTACATCAACGACAAGCAGTGGAACGGCCTGTCGCCGGAGTACAAGGCGATCGTCACCAGCGCCGCGTCGCACGCCCACGTCAACATGCAGGCCATGTACGACGCGCGCAACCCGACCGCGCTCAAGCAGCTGATCGCCGAAGGCGCCAAGCTGAACCGCTTCCCGCGTGACGTGATGGATGCCGCGTTCAAGGCCTCGCGCGAGGTCTACGCCGAGCTGAACGACAAGAACGCCAACTGGAAGAAGATCTACGGCGACTATTCCAAGTTCCTGGCCGACCAGTACCAGTGGGCGCCGATCGCCGACGGCAGCTACGACCAGTACATGTCGGCCCAGCGCCTCGGCTGATTCAGCCCTTCAACGCCCCGGGCCTCGCCTGGGGCGTCGTTCGTCGGGGCGGCCGTCTGACGGCCGCCCCGTTTCAGGTGTCGCCAACCGACGCCAAGCTCTACTGCAGGACCTCCGCCCCCAATGGGAATGCTGCTCAAGCTCTCACGCATGATCGATCGCCTCACGCGACTGGTCGGCCAGACGCTCATCTGGCTGATCCTCGCCGCGACGCTGATCAGTGCCGCCAACGCAATCGCTCGCAAGCTGTTCAACGTCGGCTCGAACGCCTTTCTCGAGATCCAGTGGTATCTGTTCGCAGCCGTGTTCATGCTCGGCGCGGGATACGCATTCCTGCAGAACGCCCATGTACGCATCGACGTACTGGCCAACAAGCTGTCCAAGCGCACCCGAACCCTCATCGACATCGGCGGCATCCTCTTCTTCCTGCTGCCGATGTGCTATCTGCTTTCCGTTTTCGCCTGGCCGGTGCTGACCTCCGCCTATGAAACCGGCGAGATGTCCTCGAACGCCGGCGGCCTGATCCGCTGGCCCTTGTTCGCCCTGGTGCCGGCAGGCTTCGCGCTGCTCGCCCTGCAGGGCATCTCCGAGCTCTTCAAGCGCATCGCCTACCTCGCCGGTGCCGGCCCGGACCCCCTCGCGCACGAACCCGATGCGCACGCTGCTCCGCCTGCCGTCACCCAGGACACCACCGAAAACGCTCCGGGCGAGGCCCGCAAATGATGGAATTCGTCGCTGCCAACCTCGCCCCGATCATGTTCGGATCGGTGGTCTTCTTCCTCCTGTCCGGTTTCCCCGTCGCCTTCGCGCTGTCGGCCTGCGGCCTGCTGTTCGGCTTCATCGGCATGGAGCTCGGCCTGCTGCACGGCACCCTGTTCCAGGCCCTGCCGCTGCGCGTGTTCGGCATCATGCAGAACGACATCCTGCTGGCCATCCCGTTCTTCACCCTGATGGGCCTGATCCTCGAGCGCAGCGGCATGGCCGAGGATCTGCTCGACACCGCCGGCCAGGTGTTCGGCCCGGTGCGTGGCGGCCTGGCGATCGCCGTGATCTTCGTCGGCGCGCTGCTGGCCGCGACCACCGGCGTGGTGGCGGCCTCGGTGATCTCCATGGGCCTGATCTCGCTGCCCATCATGCTGCGCTACGGCTACAGCCGGCCGATCGCCTGCGGCGTCATCACTGCCTCCGGCACGCTGGCCCAGGCCATTCCGCCGTCGCTGGTGCTGATCGTCATGGCCGACCAGCTCGGCCGCAGCGTGGGCGAGATGTACAAGGGTGCATTCATTCCGGCCTTCATGCTGGTCGGCCTGTACGCCCTGTTCGTCATCGGGTTGGCGATCTTCCGCCCGAAGATGGTTCCCGCCCTGCCGCCGGAGGCGATCCGCTACCGCGAGCCCAACGGCGCATCGGGCCTGCGCTCGCTCGTCCTGTTCCTGTCCCTGATCATCGGCATTTCGGTGCTTTTCGGGGCCTATTACGACAACATCCTCGGCGCCCTCGAAGGCCGCGAAGTAGTGACCACGCTGGAAGAGGTCGTGGTCATCGCCCTGACCTTCGGCACTGCGCTCGCCCTGCTGCTTGCCGGCCTCAACCGCCTGCTGCGCCTCGGGCTGCTCTCGCAGATCGCCGAGCGTTTCACCTTCGTACTGGTACCGCCGCTCGCGCTGATCTTCCTGGTGCTCGGCACGATCTTCCTCGGCATTGCGACCCCGACCGAAGGCGGTGCGATGGGCGCGTTGGGCGCCATGCTCATGGCCCTGTCGCGCAAGCGTCTGGACATGCTCAAGCTGCGCGAGGCGCTCGAATCCACGACCAGGCTGTCGGTGTTCGTGCTGTTCATCCTGATCGGCGCGACCGTGTTCAGCTTCACCTTCACCGCGATGGACGGCAAGGAGTGGGTCGAGCACCTGTTCGACAAGCTGCCCGGTGGCCAGATCGGCTTCCTGATCTTCGTGAATGCGGTGATCTTCTTCCTGGGCTTCTTCCTCGACTTCTTCGAGATCGCCTTCATCCTGATTCCGCTGCTCGCCCCGGTGGCTGAAAAGCTGGGGATCGACCTGATCTGGTTCGGCGTGATGATCGCGCTCAACCTGCAGACCTCCTTCCTGACGCCCCCCTTCGGCTTCGCGCTGTTCTACCTGCGCAGCGTGGCACCGGTCGGCGCCTTCATCGACCGGGTCACCGGCAAGCGCACCGACGGCGTGAAGACCACGCAGATCTACCGCGGCTCGGTGGCCTTCGTGTGCATCCAGGTCTTCATGCTTGCGCTGATCATCGCCTTCCCGGAGTTGGTCACCGGCAACCTGGACGAAAAGGTCAAGGTCGATCTCGACACCATCCAGATCCAGGCGCCGCCGTCCGACGGTGGCTGGGGCGCCCCGGCCGGCGGTGACAACGGCGGATGGTGAGCCCCACCACGCTGTGCCTGGTCCGTCACGGCGAGACGGCCTGGAACGCGGAACGACGCCTTCAAGGCCACCTGGACATCCCCCTGAACGACCGGGGGGAGGTCCAGGCCCGCGACACCGCGGCCGTGCTGGCCCGGCACCGTTTCGCAGCCGCCTACGCCAGCGACTTGCTGCGCGCCCGCCAGACCGCCCATGCCACCGCCGAAGCGCTGTCGCTCGAAGTGATCGCCGACAGCCGCCTGCGCGAACGTCACTACGGCCTCTTCCAGGGACTGACCTACGAAGAGGCACAGGCGCGCCACCCCCAGGAGTACGCGCGCTTCCTCGCGCGCGATCCTGACTTCGTCTTCCCCGGCGGCGGCGAGAGCCTGGCGGTTTTTGCCGGACGCATCCGCGATGCGCTGCTGGCGATTGCCCGACGCCACCCGGGCGAGCAGGTGCTGGTCGTCACCCACGGTGGCGTGCTCGACATCGCCCGACGGCTGGCAACCGGCAAGCCGCTCGACACGGCACGCGACTTCGCCATCCCCAACGCCGCGCTGAACTGGCTGGAAATCGCCGGCGACCGCTGGCACCTCGTCTCCTGGGCCGACCAGTCCCACCTGGACTGCGCCCGCGACGAACTGTCCAACGCCTGAGCCCGCCTCCCGCACTGCACAACGCACCATGCACCCTTTGGGCGCATGGTAATATCCGCTTTTAAAACAACCCTTCCGAGCCTGTCGAATGTTCTCCTCGCAAGACACCCTCGCCAAGGTCGATCCGGAGCTGTGGGCCGCCGTGCAGGCGGAAAACCGCCGCCAGGAAGACCACATCGAACTGATCGCGTCCGAAAACTACGTCTCCTGCGCGGTGATGGAAGCCCAGGGCTCCCAGCTCACCAACAAGTACGCGGAAGGCTATCCCGGCAAGCGTTACTACGGCGGCTGCGAGCATGTCGACGTGGTCGAGCAGCTGGCCATCGACCGCCTGAAGGCGCTGTTCGGCGCGGAAGCCGCCAACGTGCAGCCGAATTCCGGCTCGCAGGCCAACCAGGCCGTGCTGATGGCCTTCGCCAAGCCGGGCGACACCATCATGGGCATGAGCCTCGCCGAAGGCGGCCACCTCACCCATGGCATGCCGCTCAACATGTCCGGCAAGTGGTTCAACGTGGTGGCCTACGGCCTCGACGAGAAGGAAGAGATCGACTACGAGGCGATGGAAGCGCTCGCCCGCGAGCACAAGCCCAAGATCATCATCGCCGGCGCCTCCGCCTACTCGCTGCGCATCGACTTCGAGCGCTTCGCCAAGGTGGCCAAGGAAGTCGGCGCCATCTTCTGGGTGGACATGGCCCACTACGCCGGCCTGATCGCCGCGGGCTACTACCCCAACCCGGTGCCGCACGCCGACGTGGTCACGTCGACCACCCACAAGACCCTGCGCGGCCCGCGCGGCGGCATCATCCTGATGCGCGCCGAGCACGGGAAGGCGATCAACTCCGCCATCTTCCCCGGCCTGCAGGGCGGCCCGCTGGAGCACGTGATCGCCGCCAAGGCGGTGGCCTTCAAGGAAGCCGCCACCCCCGGTTTCCGCAACTACCAGGAACAGGTGATCGCCAACGCCCGCGTGATGGCGCGCGTGCTCGGCGAGGAGCGCGGCCTGCGCATCATCTCCGGCCGCACCGAGAGCCACGTCTTCCTGGTCGACCTGCGCTCCAAGAACATCACCGGCAAGGCTGCCGAAGCGCTGCTGGGCAGCGCCCACATCACGGTGAACAAGAACTCCATCCCCAAGGATCCGGAGAAGCCCTTCGTCACCTCCGGCATCCGCATCGGCTCGCCGGCGATGACCACCCGCGGCTTCACCGAGATCGAAGCCGAGAAGATCGCCCACCTGATCGCGGACGTGCTCGACGCGCCGGAAGACCAGGCGGTGATCGAGCGCGTGCGCGGCCAGGTGGCCGAGCTGTGCGCCCGCTTCCCGGTCTACGGCAAGTGAGCCTTCGGGCGGGCGGCGTTCACTTCGCCGCCCGCCCGGGCATCCAGCGCCGGCACCTGCCATGAAGTGCCCCTTCTGCGGCGATCCCAACACCCAGGTCACCGACACTCGCGAGAACGAGGACGGGGACGTCGTTCGCCGACGCCGGCGCTGCCCGAAGTGCGACAAGCGTTTCACCACCTATGAGCGCATCGATCTCAAGATGCCGCACATCGTCAAGCGCAACGGCAACCGTACCGAATTCGACCACGCCAAGCTCGCCGGCAGCATGCAACTCGCGCTGCGCAAGCGCCCGGTGACCACCGAGGCGCTGGAAGCGGCGGTAGACCGCATCGAGGCCCGCCTGCTGTCCATGGGCGAACAGGAAGTGCCGAGCGAGAAACTCGGCGAGCTGGTGATGAAGGAGCTGAAGAAGCTCGACAAGGTGGCCTACATCCGCTTCGCCTCGGTGTATCGCAACTTCGCCGACGTGGATGAATTCTCGGATGTGATCCGTGAGGTCCAGACCCGCCCGCGACGCGGACGCAAGGGGCAACCCGAGCAGCCCGATCCCGAGCATGACCTTTTCGGCAACTGACCACGCAATGATGGCCCGCGCCCTGGCGCTGGCCGAACGCGGGCTGGAGACGACCACCCCCAATCCGCGCGTAGGTTGTGTGTTGGCCAGGAACGGCGAGATCGTCGGCGAAGGCTGGCACGAACGCGCCGGCGAACCGCACGCCGAGGTCCATGCGCTACGCGCCGCCGGCGAGCGGGCGCACGGCGCCACCGCCTACGTCACGCTGGAGCCCTGCTCGCACCACGGGCGCACCCCGCCATGTGCCGACGCCCTGGTCGCGGCCGGCGTCGCGCGCGTAATCGCGGCAATGGAAGACCCCAATCCGCAGGTCGCCGGCAAGGGCCTCGCCCGCCTGCGCGCCGCCGGCATCGACACCGCAGCCGGACTGCTGCAGGCGCAGGCCCATGAACTCAACATCGGCTTCATCTCGCGCATGACCCGCGGCCGCCCCTGGCTGCGGATGAAGACCGCCTCCACCCTGGACGGCAAGACGGCGCTCAACAACGGAGTCAGCCAGTGGATCACCGGCGAGGCCGCGCGGCAAGACGGCCACCGCTGGCGTGCGCGTGCCTGCGCCGTGCTCACCGGCATCGGCACGGTGCGCGCCGACGACCCCCAGCTGTCGGTACGCGCGGTGCCCTGCAGCCGCCAGCCGCTGCGGGTGCTGGTCGACGCCCGCCTTGAGGTATCCCCCGAGGCGCGCATCCTTGCCGGCGGACACTGCCTGATCGCCACCGCGACGGACGATGCCGAAAGAACCGCGGCCCTGCGCGAGCGCGGCGCGGAGTTGCTCCGCCTGCCCGACGCCGCCGGCAAGGTCGACCTCCCTGCGCTGCTGCAGGAATTGGGCCGGCGCGGCCTCAACGAGGTGCACGTCGAGGCCGGCTTCGGTCTCAACGGCTCGCTGCTGCGCGAAGGCTGCGTGGATGAGCTGCTGATGTACTTTGCGCCGATGCTGGTCGGCGAAGCCGCACAGGGACTGTTCCGCCTGCCCGAACTCGCCGCACTCGACCGCGCCCTTCGGCTGAAGCTAGTCGATCTGCGGGCGGTGGGCGAGGACTTCCGCCTGATTGCCCGCCCCGGGCGCTGACCCTCGGCTCAGGCCGTTGGGCGCTCCGTCCCGCAAACCGTGCAGGCCGGGTCGCGCGCCAGGCTGACACTGCGCCACTCCATGGCCAGCCCGTCGAGCAGCAGCAGGCGGCCGTCGAGCGAGGTGCCGCAGCCGATGATCAGTTTCAGCGCCTCGGCCGCCTGGGTCGTGCCGATCATGCCGACGATGGGCGCGAACACGCCCATCACCGCGCAGCGCACTTCCTCGACCTCCAGCCCCTCCGGGAACAGGCAGTTGTAGCAGGGGCCGCCCTCGCGCCGCAGATCGAAAACCGATACCTGACCATCGAAGCGGATCGCAGCGCCGGACACCAGCGGCCGGCGATGGCGCACGCAGGCGCGGTTGACCGCATGCCGGGTGGCGAAGTTGTCACAGCAGTCGAGCACCACGTCGGCCGCCGCCACCTGCTCGTCCAGGGCCTCGCCTTCGAGACGCACGGCCAGGGTCTCGACGCGCACCAGGGGATTGAGCCTATGTACCGTCTGCCGGCCGGACTCGACCTTGCTCATGCCGACGCCCTGCTCGCTGTGCAGGATCTGGCGTTGCAGGTTGGTGAGATCGACGGTGTCGCCATCGGCCAGCACCAGGGTGCCGACACCGGCCGCGGCCAAATACATGGCGGCGGGCGAGCCCAAGCCGCCCGCGCCGACGACCAGGACCCGGGCGCCGAGGATGGCCTCCTGCCCCTCGACATCGATCTCGGGCAGCAGGATGTGGCGGCTGTAACGCAGCAGTTGATCGTCGTTCATGGGAGCAGTGGCTTTGCGCAGCCGGCAGGACGCCCGTCGGGCAGCGTCATGAGCGCTTACTTGTACTCGCGCAGTTCGGGGGGCGTGTCGTCGTGATCGCCGTGCGGGTGGTGATCCCAGGCCTGGATGTAGACCTCGTTCGACTTCTTGATCAGGCGCTCGGGCGATTCGAGGTTGTGGCGCTGCGTTTCCTCGCAGAAATACACCAAGGCGCGCACCAGCTTCATGTAGAGCGTGTTGTCGAGCGCGAAGCCGGCCTCGCGCAGCGCGTTCTCGATGGACTCCATCGAGTACTCCAGCACCGAGTAGCGCACCGTCAGCGCCAGCGGACTGGCCCGGCGTTCGACCTGCAGGCCCTTGAGCACACGCAAGGAGCGATACGCGGCATCGACCTGCCCTGGCGGCAGGGCCTTGAAGCGCAGTTCGCGCTCCTTGTCGATGCCCGCACCGCTGACCGGATGCTCGTGCTGCCGTCCGGCCAGCTTGTAGGCGGTTTCGCGGCGCATCACTCCCCCTCTCCTCGACGCCCGACTTCAGACGCTACTTTTTATTCTGGACGATCTGCAGACCCTTTAGAAGGCTGATCGCCTGACTGAGCTGGTAATCGTCCTTTCCGCCCATCTCGAAGCGCACCTGCGGCTCCTCCTGATCGGCGCCCCCCTGCTCGGCCGGCGGTGCAGCTTCCTCGGGCGAGCGGTCGTTGCCCAGATGGCCCTGCAGGTCGGCTTCACGGATACGGCGCGAGGAGCCATTGACGCTCTCCTCGACCACGATGTCCGGCTCGATGCCCTTGGCCTGGATGGAGCGCCCGCTCGGCGTGTAGTAGCGCGCCGTGGTGAGCTTGATCGCGGTGTTGTTATTCAGCGGCAGGATGGTCTGCACCGAGCCCTTGCCGAAGGTCTGCGTGCCCATGACCACCGCGCGCTTGTGATCCTGCAGCGCGCCGGCGACGATCTCGGACGCGGAGGCCGAGCCGCCATTGACCAGCACCACCATCGGCACGTCGCGGATCTCCGGCGGCAGCGCGCGCAGGAAGTCGTCACGCCGGCCGCGCAGGTAGTCCTCGGGGATCACGCGGTACTCGCGCTTGGCGTCCTCGGCGCGTCCGTCGGTGGACACCACCAGAGTCTCCGACGGCAGGAAGGCGCCGGCCACACCGACCGCGCCATGCAGCAGGCCGCCCGGATCGTTGCGCAGGTCGAGCACCAAGCCCTTCAGCGGGCCTTCGCGGGTGAGCTTGCCGAGATGTTCGACCAGCGAAGCCGCAGTGTTCTCCTGGAACTGCGCGACACGCACGTAGCCGTAACCCGGCTCGACGACGTTGGAGCGCACGCTGCGCACCTTGATGACCTCGCGCGTGAGAGTGACCACGATGGGTGCGGTCTCGCCCTTGCGCATGATGGTCAGGGTGATGCGGGTACTCGGCTTGCCACGCATGCGCTTGACCGCATCGTTGAGCGACATGCCCTTGACCGGGGTATCGTCCAGCTTGACGATGAGGTCGCCCGCCTGCACGCCGGCGCGGAACGCGGGCGTGTCCTCGATCGGCGAGATCACCTTGACGAAGCCGTCTTCCATGCCGACCTCGATACCCAGGCCGCCGAACTCGCCCTGCGTGCCGACCTGGAGGTCCTTGAACGCCTCGACGTCCAGGTAGGCCGAATGCGGATCGAGGTTCGAGAGCATGCCGCTGATCGCATGGGTGATCAGCTTCTTGTCCTCGACCGGCTCGACGTAGCCCTGCTTGATGGCGTTGAACACATCGGCAAAGGCTCGCAGCTCTTCGACCGGCAGGGGCGCCATCGTCGCCTTGTCGGCATTGGCGGAAAAATTCAGACTGATCAGGACGCCGGCGAGCACGCCGGTGAAAATGAGCCCGAGGTTCTGCAACTTGCTACGCATGAAAACTCCATCGGCGGACCACCGCCACTAACCAACCACGCTAATCGAGCCTGACCCACTGCATCGGGTCCACCGGCCTGCCCTCATGGCGGATTTCAAAGTATAAACCGGATTCTTCGCCGCCCCCGCTGCTCCCCACGCTGGCAATCGGGTCGCCACCGGCCACCCCGTCGCCCACCTCGCGCAGCAGGGCGTCATTATTGCCATACACGGTGAGATAACCCTTGCCGTGGTCGATGATGATCAGGTTGCCGAAACCGCGCAGCCAATCCGAATACACCACCTCGCCCGCCGCCACTGCACGCACATCTTCTCCACCCGCCGCCCGGATGAACACACCGCGCCAGCTCGTGCCACCCTCCGCCCTTGGAGCGCCGAAGCGGCCAACCAGTTCTCCGCGCACCGGAAAACGCAGCTTGCCGCGCAGCTTGTCGAAGGCCACCGAAGTCGCGCCCGGAGCAGCCGCCTCGCGCACCCGGCCGACGACCGGCTCGGCCGACTGGCTGGGCGACTTGACCGTGCCGGAGCGCTGGCGCGAGGCGTTGGCCGCGGCCTGTTCGCGTGCACGCTGCTGAGCGCGTGCGGCGCGCGCCAGAGCGTCGATCAGGCGGCCGAGCCGCTGCTCGTCCTGGCGCAGGCTCGCCTCTTCCCTGCGCTGCCCTTTCAGCTGCGCCGCCAGCTCGGCCACTGCGCGCTTGCGTGTCTCCTGCACCGCCTGCAACTCGCCCTGCCGCGCCTGCTGTTCCGCCTCGAGGGCGGCCAGGCGGTCGCGGCGCGCCGCCTCTGCGGTCGCGAGTTCCGCCTTGTGCCGGAGATCCCCGCGCAACACGTCGATCAGCGCCAATCGGGCGCGACCGAGATGCTCCAGGTAATGGGCGTCGCGCGCGAGCTGGTTGGGGTCACGCGAGGACAGGAAGGGCGCAACGCCGTCGGCGCCGCCGTACATGTAATGCCGCCGCAACCATTCGCCCAGTTCTGTCTGACGGGCGTCGATACGCGCCTGGACCTCGGCGCGTTCGCGCTCGAGGCGGGCGATCGCCCGTTCGGCCTCCAGCCGCTCGCCGGCCAGTTGCCGCAGGCGGCGCTTGAGCCTCGACACCTCGCGCTCTGCAGCGACCAGGGCCGCGGTGGCGCCGCCATGCGACTCCTCGGTTGCGGCAATTTCCTTCTGCAGGGCACGGATGCGCTGCTTGACCTCGTCCAGATCCGCACGCCGCTGCTCGGCCTCGCTCGCGGGATTGGCGGCACTCTCGCCGAGCGGCAACAGCCCGATCAGAAGCGTGGCGGCAAGGGCGAGGAATCGATGACTCGATAGTGCTGGCATGGAGCGTTCGGCGGTCGTCCCTGAAGCGCCTAGGCGGCGGACGGCTCACCTGCGGTTGCCGCAGGACCTGGGCTGGCGCCACCGTGCGCCGGCTGGCGGTGGCTGGCGGCGGCCCGGGCAACTTGGCCTTCGCGTGGCAGAACGGTGTTGTGCATGTACGCTCGGGTATCCGGAAAGGGAGGACGACGGGCAGCGCGGGCTGTCGCAGGGCGTCCAACAGTCAAGCAACAATCCGTGGCGCGGTATTTTATACTAGCTCCTTTGCCTTCCCGCGGACCATCGTGAACAAAGACGACATCTTCACGCTCATCGACAGGCACGAGCACATCGAGACCGCCGCCCGGGCACTGAAGGCCATCGCCCATCCCTTGCGACTGAAGATCCTGTGCGTGCTCGGTGACACCGAGGTCTGCGTGCAGGACATCGTCGATGCCGTCGGCACCTCGCAGAGCAACATCTCGCAGCATCTGGCCATCCTGCGCGACAAGGGCGTGCTGCAGACGCGCAAGGACGCCAATCGCGTGTTCTACCGCGTGGGCGACCAGCGCACGCTGCAGCTCATCGTGCTGATGCGCGAAGTGTTCTGCAGCGACAAGCCGGGCAACTGACCATACTCAACGGAGCAACACGAAGTGGAATTCCTGCAACAGAACTGGCACTGGGCCGCGCTGGCGGCATTCAGCGGCACCTGGCTGCTGATCGAGGCGGTGCGTGCCAAGGCCGACAAGTCGCTGCTTTCGCCGATCGAGGCCACCTTGCTGATCAACCGCGAGGACGCGGTGGTGATCGACGTGCGCGAGGACGGTGAATACAACAAGGGGCACATCCCCAACGCACGCCACATCCCGCTGAAGGATCTCGAACGGCGCAAGGGCGAACTCGACAAGCTGCGCGACCGCCCGCTCATCCTGTGCTGCGCCAGCGGCGCCCGTTCGGCCGGTGCCATCGCCGCGCTGAAGAAGTCCGGTTTCGAGAAGCTCTTCAACCTGCGCGGCGGCCTCTACGAATGGGAGAAGGCCGGCCAGCCGGTCGACCGCGGCCGCAACAAAGACAAGGGGAAGAAGAAGTGAGCAATCCGCCCAACATCCGCATGTACGCCACCGGCGTGTGCCCCTACTGCGTCCGCGCCGAGGCGCTGCTCAAGCGCAAGGGCATCGACAGCGTGGAGAAGATCCGCATCGACCTCGACCCCGAGCGCCGCGACGAGATGATGCAGCTCACCGGGCGCCGCACGGTTCCCCAGATCTTCATTGGCGATTACCATGTCGGCGGCTGCGACGACCTTTACGCGCTCGACCGCGAAGGCAAGCTGGACCCGCTGCTCCAAGGCGGCGCCTGACGCCCTGCGGAATCGCAGATCAACCCATCAGAATCCCACCGGACCAGATACATGACCGAAAACGCCCAACCCGTGTTCAGCATCGAGAAGCTGTACGTCAAGGATCTCTCGCTGGAAGTGCCGAACGCGCCGCAGATCTTCCTCGACCGCGAGACCCCGCAGATCAACGTGCAGCTGCGCACCGACGGCAACGGCGTCGATGACGGCATCTTCGACGTGACCCTGACCGTCACCGTCACCGCCACCCTGGGCGAGGACAAGACCGTGTTCCTGGTCGAAGTCCAGCAGGCCGGCATCTTCCAGATCCGCAACATCCCCGAAGGCGAGCTCGAACCGGTGCTGATGATCGGCTGCCCGAACATCCTCTTCCCCTACGCCCGCGAGGCGGTATCGGACGCGGTGACCCGTGCGGGCTTCCAGCCGGTCATGCTCGCCCCGGTCAACTTCGAGGCCCTCTACCAGGCTCAGCAACAGCAGCGCGCCGGGGCCGAGGCGCCGGTGCAGTAAACGCCGATGCGCACGCCTTTCCGTTCCGCGGCCCTGGCCGCCGCCCTCGCCCTGCTTGCCGGCACTGCCCAGGCCATCGACTTCCGCTCGGTGAGCGAACCGGCCATCCTCTTCGACGCCCCGTCGGCCCAGGGCAAGCGCCTCTACATCATCGCGCCCGGCACGCCGGTCGAAGTGGTGGTGGTGCTCGACAAGTGGGTCAAGGTGCGCGACCCCCGCGGCGCGCTGAGCTGGATCGAGGCGCGGCAACTGGTCGACAAGCGCACCGTGCTGGTGAGTGCCGAGCGCACCACCGCGCGGCGCAGCCCGGACGAAGCCGCTCCGGTCGCCTTCGAGGCGGTCAAGGACGTCGTGCTGGAACTGGCCGGCAGCGCCCCCAATGGCTGGGTGAGCGTCCGCCACCGCGACGGCGCCACCGGTTTCCTGCGCGTCACCGACGTGTGGGGGCTGTAGACGGATGCGGATCGCCGTCCTTGGAGCCGGCGCCTGGGGCACCGCCCTGGCCCTGGCTTTCCATGGCCCGCATTCCGTAACGCTGTGGGCCCGCAACACCGTGCATGTAGGCGCGATGCGCAACGAGCGCGAGAATCGCCGCTACCTGCCGGGCGTGCCCCTGCCCGATACGCTGAACCTGACCGACGACCTGGCGGAGGGAGCCCGCGGAGCGGACCTGCATCTGGTCGTCACGCCGCTGTCGGGCCTGCGCGAAGCCGTGCGCCGCTTGCAGCAGATCCAGCCCGGAACACCGCTGGTCTGGGCCTGCAAGGGGCTGGAAGCGGGTAGCGGACGCCTGCCGCACGAGATCGTTGCCGAGGAACTCGGCGAAGACGCACCCTGCGGCGTGCTGACCGGCCCGAGTTTCGCCGCCGAAGTGGCGCGCGGCCAGCCCACCGCGATCACCCTTGCATCGCGCGACGCCGACTTCATCGAACGCTGGCTGCCCATCCTGCACCAGCCCCTGCTGCGCGTATACGCGAACAACGACCTGGTAGGCGCCGAGATCGGCGGCGCCATCAAGAACGTCATGGCCATCGCGGCCGGGGTCTCCGACGGCATGGGCTTCGGCCTGAACGCCCGTGCCGCGCTGATCACCCGCGGCCTGGCGGAGATCGCCCGCCTGGCGGTGGCCCTGGGCGGAAGGCCGGAAACCCTGATGGGCCTGGCCGGCATGGGCGACCTCATCCTCACCTGCACCGGCGACTTGTCACGCAACCGCCGCGTCGGCCTGGCGCTGGCCCAGGGCAAGACGCTGGACGACATCCTGCGCGAGCTCGGACACGTCGCGGAAGGGGTGTCCACCGCACGCGAGGTCGCCGCCCTGGCGGCCCGCCACGGCGTCGAGATGCCACTGTGCGAGGCGGTGGACGCGCTGTTGCATCAGGGTCTGTCCGCCGAGCAGGCGGTAGACCAGCTCCTCGCCCGCGACCCCAAACACGAGTAAGCCCGTGTAGGAGCGGCCTTGGCCGCGATTCGGTCGATGACGGAATGGTGCTGCAATCGCGGCCAAGGCCGCTCCTACAGGCGTGAAGGCGGTCTATCCACCGATATTGTCCCGCTCAGAATGTGCGAAGCAATCGTAGCGAGCACCGCGCAACGCCGCCATCGGCCCGCGCAGTAGATTCATTCGCACACTCTCAGTCCGGCACGGCCGCACCGGCGAAATCGTGCTGCCGCCATGCCTCGAACGCCGCCACCGCCACGGCATTCGAGAGGTTGACGCTGCGATTGGCCGGACGCATCGGGATGCGCAGGCGCTGGGCCGGCGGCAGCGCGCCGAGGATCTCGTCCGGCAGGCCGCTGGTCTCGCGGCCGAACAGCAGCACGTCCCCGGACTGGTATCGCACCTCGTCGTAGCGCCGGCGCCCGCGCGTGCTGAAGGCAAAGATCCGCCGGCCCGCCAGTGCCGCCAGGCAGGCGCTCCAGTCTTCATGGATGCTCACATGGGCCAGGTCGTGATAGTCCAGCCCCGCGCGCGCGAGCGTCCTGTCGCTGATCTCGAAGCCGAGCGGCTTCACCAGATGCAGCCGGGCGCCGCAGTTGGCCGACAATCGAATCACGTTGCCTGTGTTCGGCGGAATTTCGGGCTGAAAAAGGACGATGTCGAACATGAGCAATCCGGACTCAAGGCAAAGGGGCTGCCCGCCCCCAGCTTACGGAGTCCGGGCAAGCACCAGGTTTTCCACCCGCGCGGCGCCCTGGCGCTTCAGGGTGCGGGCGAGTTCGTTGAGGCTGGCGCCGGTGGTCATCACATCGTCCACCACCAGGACGTGCAGCCCCGCCAGCGGCCGCTCGCAGCGGAAGGCGCCACGCAGGTTGGCGATGCGCGCCGCGCGGGCCAGACCTGCCTGTGCCGGGACATCGCGTTCGCGCCGAACCGCGGCCAGTTCCAGCGGCAGGCCCCAGGCCCTGGCGAGCGGGCGCGCAATTTCCACCGCCTGGTTGAAGCCTCGCCGCCGCAGGCGCTGCACATGCAGGGGCATGGGCAAGAGCAGATCCACGCCCCCTGACGCCGGCATTCGCTGCAGGCCGTCCGCAAAGAAGCGCGCCAGCGCGAGGCGGTGATGATACTTCAGCGCCTGCACCATGCGGTCGACCGGGAAGGCATAGCTGAACAGCGCCCGCGTGGCGTCGAAGGCCGGCGGCGCATTCAGGCAGTGGCCGCACACTGCGCCCCCCGGAGTGGGCAGCGCGCACACCGGGCAGGCCAGCTCGGGCTGGCGGGGCAGCTCCGCCAGGCAGGCCGGACACACCGCGTCGCCGCCGGAAGCGCCGCCACAGACGAAGCAATCCTGCGGCGCGAGCAGGTCGGCGACGACACGGAACACGCGCTGAAAGGAAGTCGGGTTTGACAAGCTTTCCGCCAATGTCGGAACATCCATAATTACGCATTACAGCCCGGAAACCGTTTCATGACAATGACTTCGATCGCAGGCGTCGCAGAACGCCCCGCAGCCCCCATCTCCCCCAACGGTACCGACCGCCACCTGTGGCAGGTCTCTGAAGTGCAGGCCCTGTTCGAGATGCCCTTCATGGACCTGGTGTTTCGCGCCCAGCAGGTCCACCGCGCGCATTTCGACGCCAACGCCATCCAGCGTTCCACCCTGCTCTCCATCAAGACCGGCGGCTGCTCGGAAGACTGCGGCTACTGCTCGCAGTCGGCACGCTACGACACCGGCCTCGAGCGCGAGCGCCTGCTGCCGCTCGACGAGGTGCTGGACAATGCCCGTGCCGCCAAGGCCAAGGGCGCCTCGCGCTTCTGCATGGGCGCGGCCTGGCGCGGCCCCAAGGACAATGACCTCGAACCGGTGCTGGAGATGGTGCGCGAGGTCAAGAAGCTCGGCCTGCAGACCTGCGTGACCCTGGGCATGCTCAAGGAGGGTCAGGCCGAGAAGCTCGCCGACGCCGGCCTCGACTACTACAACCACAACCTCGACACCGCGCCCGAGTTCTATGGCCAGGTGATCACCACCCACAGCCAGCAGGACCGCCTGGACACCCTGGGCGAGGTGCGCAAGGCGGGCATCAACGTGTGCAGCGGCGGCATCGTCGGCATGGGCGAATCGCGCCGTGCGCGCGCCGCGCTGATCGCCCAGCTCGCCAACCTGCCCACCCCGCCCGAATCGGTGCCGATCAACAACCTGGTGCCGATTCCGGGCACGCCGATGGCCGAAGCCGAGCCCATCGACCCCTTCGAGTTCGTGCGCACCATCGCCGCGGCGCGCATCACCATGCCCACCAGCTACGTGCGCCTGTCGGCCGGACGCCAGCAGATGAGCGACGAGATGCAGGCGCTGTGCTTCCTCGCCGGCGCCAACTCGATGTTCTACGGCGACCGCCTGCTGACCACCGACAACCCGGGCGCCGACCGCGACGAACAGCTCTTCGAACGGCTCGGACTCAAGTCCATCTGACCCGCGCCGTGCCGGCCCCGCAGGATTTCGCGCTAGACCGCGCGCTGGTGCGCCGCCGCTTCGCCGCGGCCGCCGCTCGCTATGACGGGGCGGACGTGCTCGCGCGCGAACTCGCCCGGCGCATGGACGAGCGGCTGGAATACATCCGCATCGAGCCCAGCCGCATCCTCGACCTGGGCTGCGGACCGGGTGCCGACCTGGCCTTGCTCGCCGCACGCTATCCGCAGGCCGGGCTGCTCGGGGTCGACTTCGCGCAACCGATGCTGGCCGAAGCATCCGGCCGCGAGCGCGCTGCGCGCGGCCTGCTGGGGCGCCTGCTCGGCCGCCGGAATGCCACGCCGCTGCTGTGCGCCGACGCCGCCGCACTGCCGCTGGCGCGCACCAGCGTGTCCATGGTGTGGTCCAACCTGATGCTGAACTGGCTGCACGACCCGCTGCCCGCGCTGCGCGAGATGCACCGCGTGCTGGAAGTCGGCGGCATGTTGATGTTCTCCACCCTGGGGCCGGACACCCTGAGGGAGTTGCGCGATGTCCTGCCCGCAGATGCCGGCGAGCGGGTGCACCGCTTCATCGACATGCATGACATCGGCGACGCGCTGGTGCAGGCGGGTTTCGCCGATCCGGTGATGGACATGGAGATGCTCACCCTGACCTACGCCGACTTCGACAGCCTGCTGGCCGACCTGCGCCTGCCGGGCTGCGGCAACGCAGCCAGCAGCCGTCCGCGCGGCCTGAGCGGGCGAGGCGGATGGGAGGCCGCCCGCTCGCGGTACGAAACCCTGCGACGCGACGGCCGCCTGCCGGCCACCTTCGAGCTCATTCAGGGGCATGCCTGGAAGGCCGCGCCCAAGACCACCGAGGACGGACGCGCGATCGTCCGCTTCCAGCCCCGCCCACTCTGAGCAAGCGCCGCGCATGACCCAAGCCCCCGTCTGGCTGTTCGACCTGGACAACACGCTGCACAACGCCAGCCCGCACATCTTCCCGCACATCAACCGCAGCATGACCGCCTACCTGGAGCGCCATCTGGGGCTGAGCACCGACGAGGCCAACGCCCTGCGGGTCGGGTACTGGCGGCGCTACGGCGCAACGCTCACCGGCCTGATGCGCCACCACGGCACCGATCCGCATCACTTCCTCGACGAGACCCACCGCTTCGACCGCCTGCACGAACTGATGGTCTTCGACCGCGCCCTCGGCGGCCTGCTGCGCACGCTGCCCGGGCCGAAGATCGTGTTCTCCAACGGTCCGCAGCGCTATGCCGAGACGGTCCTCGAGCTGATGGGCGTACGGAGGCTTTTCGCCGACGTGTTCGGCATCGAGCGCATGAAGCTGCACCCCAAGCCGGCGATCCGCGCCTACCGCGAGGTCCTGCGCGCGCACCGGCTCAATCCGCGCCGCTGCATCCTGGTCGAGGATTCGCCCGACAACCTGCGCACCGCGCGCCGCCTCGGCATACGCACCGTGTGGGTCAGCCGCAGCCTGCGCAGCCCCGCCTACGTGGATCTGAAGATCGCCTCGGTGCTCGATCTGCGCCGCGGCATGAGTGGCCTACTTCGCTGACAGCGCCAGGCGCATGCAGCACGCCCCGTCGCCGTAGGCGGCAGGCAATGCCACCGGATCGGCGACGAAGCCCATCCGCTGCCAGAAGCCGCGCGCGTCGGCCAGCGACACCAGAACGATCTCCGCCAGGCCCTCGCGCATGGCCCAGGCCCGCACCTTGCGGAACAGTCCCTGCGCCAACCCGCTGCCGCGCGCCTGCGGGCAGATCGCCATGTCATGCAGGAAGACGACGTCGCGCTCACCCACGCCAGAGGTGGCGAGCGGCGCATGCAGGTCCGGCGGTCGAGGTTCCGCCCAGCGATGCGCGATGACGTAACCGGCGGCCTGGCCGCCGCGCTCGGCGAACCAGCAGCCGCCCGGCGCCAGCGCCAGGCGCGAGGCGAAGACCTCGACGCCCTCGTGATAGGCCGGCGGATAGGCCCGAGCCTGCAGGCGCAGCACCGCGGGCAGATCGGAAGCCTGCAAGGGGCGCAGGACACAGCCCGGCACGGTGCCGGGCGTACGCAGGAAAGCTGCGCTCACGCGCCGCGCTTCAGGCTGCGGGCAGCGTCCAGCGCGAAGTAGGTCAGGATGCCGTCGGCCCCGGCGCGCTTGAAGGCGAGCAGGCTCTCCAGCATGCAGGCCTCGCCGTCCAGCCAGCCGTTGGCCGCGGCGGCCTTGAGCATCGCGTACTCGCCGCTGACCTGGTAGACGTAGGTCGGCACCTGGAGCTCGGCCTTCACCCGCCGCACGATGTCCAGGTAGGGCATGCCAGGCTTGACCATGAACATGTCCGCGCCCTCGGCGATGTCCAGCGCGACCTCGCGGATCGCCTCGTCCGAGTTGGCCGGGTCCATCTGGTAGGTGTACTTGTTGCCCTTGCCAAGGTTGCCGGCCGAACCCACCGCGTCGCGGAAAGGGCCGTAGAAGCTGGACGCGTACTTGGCCGAGTAGGCCAGGATGCGGGTGTGGATGTGGCCGCCGGCGTCCAGTTCGGCGCGGATGCGGCCAACACGCCCATCCATCATGTCGGACGGCGCAACCACATCGGCCCCGGCCTCGGCATGGCTGCGCGCCTGGCGGGCCAGCGCCTCCAGCGTCTCGTCGTTCATCACGTAGCCGCGCGGATCTTCGGGATCGATCAGGCCATCCTGACCGTGGCTGGTGTAGGGGTCGAGCGCCACGTCGGTGATCACCCCCAGTTCCGGGAAACGGTCCTTGAGTGCGCGCACCGTCCGCGGCACCAGCCCTTCCGGATTCCAGGCCTCTTCGGCCCCTGCGCTCTTGAGGCTCGTCTCGATGACCGGGAAGAGCGCCAGCGCGGGCACGCCGAGCTCCATCGCCTGCTCGGCCACACGCAGCAGGCGGTCGATGGTGACCCGCTCCACGCCGGGCATCGAGGCCACCTGCTCGCTGCGATCCGCACCATCGAGCACGAACACCGGGTAGATCAGGTCGTCGGCGCTCAGCGCGGATTCGCGCATCAGCCGGCGGGAGAAATCGTCACGGCGCATCCGCCGCATGCGGGTAAGGGGAAAGGATCCGGTGGGTCGCATGGTCGCGTTCACTCTCTTCAGGAATCGAAATTCAGGGATACATCCGGTAACGAAATCAGGCTGGAACTTCCGCGGACAGCCTCAATCTTAGCAAGCAGATGGTGCTGAGCCGTCTCCCGCTTCACCTCCCTGAGCGGGTGCCTTAATCCAGTTAAGGCATTTTCCACCCCCGGCATTTCTCCCCTTTGGCCGGGGGTTTTTATTGCGCGCTCGGCGGCGCCAGCCCCAGCCAGCCAGCCACCACCGCCTCGCATTCCTCCACACCGGTCTTCTTCAGGCTGGAGAAAAGCTGGACGGTCACCCGTTCGCCGAGCGGCGCGAGTTCCTTGCGCACGGCAAACAAGGTCTTGTTGGCTTCGTTGCGCGAGAGCTTGTCGCTCTTGGTCAGCATGACGTGGATCGGTTTTCCGGTCGGGGCGAACCAGCCGATCATCGCCTGGTCGAGCGGCGTCAGCGGATGGCGCGAATCCATGATCAACACCAGGCCGATGAGGCTCTCGCGCTTCTTCAGGTAGTCCTCGAGCAGGCCCTGCCACTGGCGGCGAACCTTCTCCGGCACCTGGGCGTAGCCGTAGCCCGGCAGATCCACCAGCGCAGCGCCGCAATTGAGGCGGAAGAAGTTGATCAGCTGGGTCCGGCCGGGCGTCTTGGAGACGTAGGCGAGCCGGGTATGCCCGGCAAGCGTGTTGATGGCGCTGGACTTGCCGGCGTTCGAACGGCCGGCGAAAGCGACCTCCGCGCCGGTCGCCAGAGGCAGCGCGGCGCTCTGCGCGATGGAGATCTCGAATGTTGCGTTGCGAAATAGTGGCATGAAGGGCTGTCGTAGAGCGGGCAAGCGGGCGGGCTTGCGGCCGGAAAACCCACATTGCGTCGCGCAAAACCGGCTTCCTGTATTAGAATACCAAGTTTGAGACAACCACTCACGGCTTTCCGAGGACACTATGATCAAGCGTTCCCTGCTGCTCTCGCTGCTGCTGGTCGGAGGCAGCCTCCAGGCCCAGGAGCAGGCTCCCGATCTCGCCAAGGCGAAACAGATCGCCGAAACCATCTGCGTGGCCTGTCACGCGGCGGACGGCAACAGCCAGCTTTCGGCCAATCCGAAGATCGCAGGGCAGGTCAAGGAGTACCTCGCGAAGCAGCTGACCGAGTTCAAGTCCGGCGCCCGCCAGGACCCGGCGATGAGCGCGATGGCTGCGCTGGTGGCCGATGAGGACATCGCTGCGGTGGCCCAGTACTACGCCAGCCAGACCCTGCAGCCCGAGCCCACCAAGAACCTCGAAACCGTCGAACTCGGCCAGAAGATCTGGCGCGCCGGCATCGCCGACAAGGGCGTGCCCGCCTGTGCCGCCTGCCACGGCCCCACCGGCTCCGGCATGCCGGCCCAGTATCCGCGCCTGTCCGGCCAGTTCGCCGAGTACACCACGCTGCAGCTGCAGAAGTTCCGCGACGGTGGCCGTGCCAACGATCCCAACCAGATGATGCGCATGATCGCGCTCAAGATGACCGACGCCGAAATGCGCGCGGTGGCCGACTACGCGGCCGGCCTGCGCTGAGCGCATTTGCCATGCGGTAGAGAAAGGGGTGGCTCGTCCACCCCTTTTTTTCGTCCAGATGGGCCGAACCCGCGGCGACGCCGGCGGTCCATTCCCGATTGACGCTCCTCCCGCTGAAGGACCAGGATGCAACGCAGCACTTCCAAGGCGCTGTTCGAACTGCTGAGTTCGATGCGCTTCGCCATCAGCCTGCTCACCGTGCTGGCGATCGCCTCGGTGATCGGCACCGTGGTCAAGCAGAACGAACCCTTCAACGCCTATCTCAACCAGTTCGGCCCGTTCTGGTTCCCGATCTTCGAGAAGCTCGGCCTGTACGCGGTGTACAACGCGGGCTGGTTCCTGGTGATCCTGGCTTTCCTGGTGATCTCCACCAGCCTGTGCATCATGCGCCAGACCGCTCCGATGCTGCGCGAGATGCGCAGCTTCCGCGAGCATGCGCGGGAGGTCTCGCTGCGACAGTTCGCCCATCAGGCCGATCTGCCCGGCGGACTGCCGACCGGCGAGGGACAGGCCCGCGTGGGCAGCTACCTGGCGCAGAACGGCTTCAAGGCGCGGGTCAACGAGCGTTCTGACGGCGTGCTGATCGCCGCCAAGCAGGGCAGCGCGGGACGCAGCGGCTACTTCCTCGCGCACGGCGCGATCGTGCTGATCTGCATCGGCGGCCTGCTCGACGGCAACCTGCCGCTGAAGATGCAGATGTGGCTGGGCGACAAGCAGACCACCACCGGCAACCAGCTCATCGTCGATATCCCCGAGTCCGCCCGCCTGGGCGAGGACAACTGGAGCTATCGCGGCAACGTGTTCATCCCGGAAGGGCGCTCGGCCAACGTCGCGGTGCTCAGCGTGGAAGACGGCATCCTGCTGCAGGAGCTGCCCTTCAGCGTGTCGCTGAAGAAGTTCCACATCGACCACTACGAGAACGGCATGCCCAAGCGCTTCGCCAGCGACATCGTGGTCACCGACGACGCCAGCGGCGAATCCTTCGAGCACACCATCGAGGTGAACCATCCGCTCGAGTACCGCGGCGTGCTGATGTACCAGGCCAGCTTCGACGACGGCGGCTCCCTGCTGAAGATCGCCGGACGCAACATGCTCACCGGCACCCCCTTGCCGGTGCTCGAGATCGAGGGTCGGGTGGGCGAGACCCTGCAACTCAACCACCCGCGCTTCAGCTATGCGCTGGAGCTGACCGGCTTCACACCGTTCAACGTCGAAGAAATGGGCGAGGGCGACCAGCCCGGCAAAGGTGTCGAGCAGTTCACCCGCCACCTGGGCAGCGGCGCCCGCCCCAGCGACGACGGCCGCGACCTGCGTAACATCGGCCCGAGCTTCACCTTCAAGCTGCGCGACGAGGCCGGCCAGGCGCGCGAATACAAGAACTACATGCTGCCGATCCAGGTGGACGGGCGCTGGTACATGTACACCGGCACCCGCGCCTCGCAGGCCGAAGCCTTCCGCTTCCTGCGCCTGCCGGTGGACGAGGACGGCCAGATCGACACCTGGTTCGCCATCCGCGACATCGTCTTCGATCCGGAGCGGCGCGAGACGCTCGCCGCACGCTTCGCGACGGCCAGCCTGGGCGAGAGCGGGCAGGCCGCGGACACCCGCGCGCGCCTGGTCGAAACCGCCATCAACACGCTGACCCTGTTCGGCGAACGCGGCTACGAGAGCATCGGCACCTTCATCGAGAAAGGCGTGCCCGAGGCCGAGCGCGAGCGCGCCGCCGAGGTGTTCGTCCGCATCCTCCAGAGCCTGGTATGGGAGGCCTGGCAACTGGCGCGCGAGCAGGCGGGGATGGCGCCGGTCACCATCGACGAATCGCGCGCCGCCTACCTGCGCGACACCATGGCCGCGCTGTCCGACAGCCTGTTCTACGACGCGCCGCTGTACATGCAGCTGACCGGCTACGAACAGGTGCAGGCCACGGTGCTGCAGGTCACCCGTTCGCCCGGCAAGCCATTGGTATATATCGGTTCGCTGTTGCTCGTGCTCGGCGTTTTTGCCATGCTCTACATCCGCGAGCGGCGCCTCTTCGTGCTGCTCAAGCAAGATGGAAACGGACTCGTGACGATGTCGTCCAACCGCAAGGCGATCGACGTCGACGAGACCTTCGAGCGCCACGCCAGCGCACTGCGCACCCTGCTCGACCCGGCGGCCGGCGCCGTCGATGCCACCCAACGAGGACACTGATGGAACTCGCACAAACCGTCCGGACACCGTCCGGCGTGCTCCGCAACCGCGATCTCTTCGACTGGCTCTACGCGCTGGCGCTGGTCGTCGGTGCCGGCATCGCACTGGCGCACTACAGCGCCTTCATGGATGTCTACGACGACATCATCCTCGTGCTGCACGTACCCGTGCTGATCGCCATCGGCTGGTACTGGAAGCCCTTCCGCGGTTTCCTGGCGGCGGTCGCGGTACTGTCGCTGGCCAGCATCTGGCTCTACCAGGACGACCTGGCGCGCGCCGAGCAGGTTTTCCTGCTCAAGTACCTGATCTCCAGCCAGACCGCGATCATGTGGATGAGCGCGCTGTACTTCATGGCCACCGGCGCCTACTGGCTGGGCCTGCTGGCGCGCTCGGACTTCGGCGAGAAGACCGGCTCCACGCTCACCTGGATCGGCACCACGATGGGTACGGCCGGCCTGTTCGTGCGCTGGTACGAGTCCTACCTGGTCGGCCCCGAGATCGGCCACATCCCGATCAGCAACCTGTACGAGGTCTTCGTCCTCTTCAGCCTGATCACCGCCCTGCTCTACCTCTACTACGAGCTGCGCTACAACACCCGCCGCATGGGCGCCTTCGTCATGGTGGTGATCTCCGCGGCGGTGGCCTTCCTGCTATGGTACGCATTCTCGCGCGGCGCCCACGAGATCCAGCCGCTGATTCCCGCGCTGCAGTCCTACTGGATGAAGGTGCACGTGCCGACCAACTTCGTCGGCTACGGCGCCTTCGCGCTGGCGGCCATGGTCGGCGTGGCGCACCTGCTGGTCGAGCGCGGCATACTCGCCTCCCGCCTGCCCGCCCCGCGCGTGCTGGAAGACGTGATGTACAAGGCCATCGCCATCGGCTTCGCCTTCTTCACCATCGCCACCATCCTCGGCGCGCTGTGGGCGGCCGAGGCCTGGGGCACCTACTGGCAGTGGGACCCGAAGGAGACCTGGGCGTTGATCGTCTGGCTGAACTATGCGGCCTGGCTGCACATGCGCCTGACCAAGGGCCTGCGCGGCACGATGCTCGCCTGGTGGGCGGTGGTCGGACTGCTGGTCACCACCTTCGCCTTCCTCGGCGTGAACATGTTCCTGTCGGGCCTGCACTCCTACGGCAACCTGTAAGAGAGGGGCTGCCGGCGATGGCCGTCACGGGGGCGTCGAACCGCCCCAGCGCGGCCAGGACCGCTATTGCGGACGGGTGACTGAAGGAGCCTTCGCGCCAAAGCCCGCCAGTTCCGCCTCGCTGAAACCGGCCGCGCGCCGCGCCTCGACGTGCAGGGGCGGCCGCGGCCGTGGCGCGTCGAACGCGTCGATCAGCTTCAGGTAGGTCGCCTCCGGCTCCAGCCCGCGCTCGGCGCACAGGATGCGAAACCAGCGGTCGCCCAGCGCCACGTGGCCGATCTCGTCGCGCAGGATGATCTCCAGCACCGCCACGCTGTCACGGTCGCCGATGGCCCGCAGCTTGGCCATGATGGGCGGGGTGGCGTCGAGCCCGCGGGCTTCCAGCACCCGTGGCACCAGCGCCATGCGCGCAAGCGGATCGTCCGCGGTCTTGCAGGCCATCTCCCACAGGCCGTTGTGCGCCGGAAAATCGCCATAGTCGAAACCCAGCGAGCGCAGACGCTCGCGCACCAGGCGGAAGTGATAGGCCTCCTCGGCCGCCACCACCAGCCAGCCGTCGTGGAAGTCGGCCGGCAGCGCGCGGAAACGGTGCACGCAATCGAGCGCCAGGTTGATCGCATTGAACTCGATATGCGCGATCGCGTGCAGCAACGCGGCGTGGCCTTCCACCGAGCCGGCCTTGCGCAGCGGCACCTGTTGCGGCGGAACCAGTTCCGGGCGTGGCGGCCGGCCGGCCTCCCGCACCGCCTCGGTATCGTTGCCGGCCGGCACCGCAGGCAACACGCCCGCGCGCCAGTCGGCGAGCAGCGCATCGGTGGCGCGGCACTTGTCATCCGGCTCGACGCGCATCAGCACGTCCAGCGCGGCCTGGTGGACGGATCTAGACCGCATTTCTCACAGCGTCCCGTAGCGAGGGGGGCGGGGCGCCGCTGTGGTGCGCCGCACGGACCGGGCGACGCCGAAGGCGTAGCCGACCCTAGGTCGAGGCGGCGTAAGCGAGTACGGCGTGCCACGGCGAGCGTATCGGCACCCGCAGCAGGGATGGTGCGAGAAATGCAGGCTAGTTGTCATGGCGCCGAAGTATACGGCCAAGCGCGGCCGCCTTCGGCACGACGAAACGCGGATTTATGGTAATAATGCCCCGCTCCGCAACCATTCCAGCGGCTGGCACGCCAGCCCTCTCCCCGCAGGACCCAAGGCAATGACCCAGGACGAACTCAAGAAAGCCGCCGCGCTCGCCGCGCTCGACTATGTACCCGACGGCGCGGTGATCGGCGTAGGCACCGGCTCGACCGTCAACCACTTCATCGACGGCCTGGCCGGCATCAAGTCGCGCATTGCCGGTGCGGTGTCCAGCTCGGAGGCCAGTTCGGCGCGGATGCGCGCCTACGGCATTCCGCTGGTTGAGCTCACCGAGGTGGACAGCCTGCCGGTGTACGTGGACGGCGCCGACGAGATCGACGGCGGCTTCGCGATGATCAAGGGCGGCGGCGGCGCGCTGACGCGCGAGAAGATCGTCGCCGCGGTGTCCGAGCGTTTCGTGTGCATCTGCGACGCCAGCAAGAAGGTCGCCACCCTGGGCCGCTTCCCGCTGCCGGTGGAGGTCATCCCGATGGCCGTGCGCCACGTGGCCCGCGAGCTCGCCGCGCTGGGCGGCACGCCCAAGCTTCGCGAGGGCTTCGTCACCGACAACGGCAACCTGATCCTGGACGTGCATGGCCTGGCCATCGACGACCCGCAGGCCTTCGAGAGCGCGATCAACCAGATCGTCGGCGTGGTCACCAACGGCCTGTTCGCCCGCCGCGGCGCCGACGTGCTGCTGCTCGCCGCCCCCGGCGGGGTACAGCGCCACGAGCGCGGCTGAAACAAAACCTTAACGCACGAATGCTAGCCTGCAGCGGTTACGGATACTCCCATGCCCAAAATGACCGAGCACATCTACAAGCAGTTTGACGCCGACCTCGAAGCGATCCGCACCGGGGTGCTGCAGATGGGCGGCCTGGTGGAAAGCCAGGTGAGCAACGCCTTCACCGGGCTGCGCACCGCCGACAAGGCGCTGATCGAGAAGGTCATCGCCGGCGACCACCGCATCAACCTGCTGGAAGTGGAGATCGACGAGGCCTGCAGCCAGTTGATCGCCAAGCGCCAGCCGGCCGCCGGCGACCTGCGCGCAGTGCTCGGCGCGATGAAGACGGTCACCGACCTGGAGCGCATCGGCGACGAGGCCAAGAAGGTCGCCAAGGCGGCGCGCCGCCTGCACTCGGGCGACCTGCCCTATTCGCCCAAGGTCGACCTCAGCCATCCGGCCGCACTGGCCCAGGACATGCTGCGCAAGGCGCTGGACAGCTTCGCCCGTGGCGACGTCACCCTGGCGCCCGAGATCGCGCACAAGGACGAGGAGGTCGACGCCTGCTTCGAGGCGGTGACCCGCCAGTTGATCACCTACATGATGGAAGACCCGCGCACCATCTCGAACAGCCTGGAGACCCTGTTCATCGCCAAGTCGCTGGAGCGCATCGGCGACCACGCGGTGAACATCTCCGAGTACGTGATCTACATGGCCCACGGCCGCGACGTGCGCTACGCGGGAACCGAAGTGATCGAGCAGGAAGCCGCCAAGGACAGGGCCAGGTCAGGCAGCTGACACCGGGGGCGGCACGCTCCACGTCCAAAGAAAAAGGGATGGCACTGCCATCCCTTTTTTCATCGACCTGCCGCCCGGCTCAGCTCGCAGGCGGCACATAGCCGCCGATCTGATCCGCGCCGCCGCCGAAGAAATGCTTCTCCATCTGCTCGGCCAGGTACTTGCGCGCCTTGGCGTCCATCAGGTTGAGGCGGTTCTCGTTGATCAGCATGGTCTGGTACTTGACCCACTGCTGCCAGGCCTCCTTGGAGACGCTCTCGTAGATCCGCTTGCCGAGTTCGCCGGGAATCGGCGGCAGGTCCAGCCCTTCCGCCTCGCGACCGAGCTTGATGCAGTTGACCATCCGGGCCATCTTCACTGTTCTCCTGTTTGGGGTTCATCACGTCCTGAGGTGGACATTCTAGCGGATTCGCCTCCTGCCCTTTCGGCAACGCTCCAGCAATTGCGCCCGCTGTTCTTGGAGCGGTACATGGCATGGTCGGCGGCGGCAATCAGCGCTTCGCCGTCGGTGGCATGATCCGGGTAGAAGGCGATGCCCAGGCTGGCGGTCAGGCTGGCGGGCCGGCCTCCGAACTCGAAACGCAGGGCGCCGATGCCTTCGACGATGCGCCTCGCCAGACCGATCAGGTCTTCCTCGTCGGCATCCGGTGCAAGCACGCCGAACTCATCGCCGCCCAGGCGGAAGAACAGCTCGTTGCGGCGGATGATGCCGCCCACCTCGCGCGCCAGCGTCACCAGCACCTCGTCGCCGGCCTGGTGGCCGAACTCGTCATTGATCGGCTTGAAACCGTCGAGGTCGATCGCCAGCAGGCCCACCTTCACCTCGCGGCGCGCCGCGTCGGCGAGCAGGCGCTCGAGCTCCTCGTGGAAACGCCGCCGGTTGTACAGATTGGTCAACGGGTCGCGCTCGGCCATGGCCACCAGCTTGCGCGCGGTGTTGCGCTGCTCGGTGACGTCCTCGTAGATCCACACGCGGCCGATGCCGCGCCGCCCCTGGCTGCCGTCCTCCACCACCGCCGACACGTCGGTCAGCACCCTGCCGTCCTTGAGGCGGATCTCGAAGGGGTCGCTGATCTCGTGCCGCCCGACCACCTCGCGGATATGGGAAAAGTAGGCTTCCGGCGACTCGAGCAGGCCGACCACGCGGCTCTCCAGCACCACATCGCGCACGCCGATCAGGTTCTCGTGGACCGGCAGTTGCCAGATGTCGAGCATTGCACGGTTGTAGTACAGCACCCGATGGTCGCGATCCATGAACAGGATGCCCAGCCGGATCACGTTGAGCAGCGCGGACAGGCGCTGACGCTCGTCGTTGCTGCGCATCAGATAGTTCTCGGACAGCGCCTGCGCCCGGCGCAGCTGCGCCACGGTCTCCAGCAGCTTGTACTCGGCCTCCTTGCGCCCCTGGATGTCCTCTGCGGACATGCGCAAGCCGCCCACCGTGCCGTCTTCCAGGTACAAGGGGCGCCAGTGGCAGGCGACCCAGCACACCTGTCCCCCTTCCTGAACGAAGCGCATCTCGAAGTCCTCGCCCTGCCCGCGCGCCAGCACCTTCTGCATGGTGCGCAGGCAGTACCGGCGATCCGAGTCGTGCACCAGGAAATCGACGAAGCGCTCGGCGGCCAGGCATTCTCCGGGGGTGCGCCCAGTCAGACGCTGGATGGACGGGCTGATCCATTCGAGGCGCAGATCGGCGTCGAACAGCGCTTCCACGCCGTGCACGCCCTCCGCCACTTCGCGCAGCCTGCGCAGCTCGGCGACCGCATCGCTGTCTACGCCGGTCAGCCGTCCGCGAATCGCCGGACCGTGTGCGGCATGCGTGGCGAGCAGCCCCGATTCACCCGGATCTCCCGGCTTGGCGGACGAGGGCAGGCCCCCGCCCCCGCGTGCTCCCAGCCAGACATAGGCCGTCGTGCCGCCAAACAGGCCGGCAACCAGCGCGGCGGCGGTGATGCCCGGCCAGGCATCCGCGCCCAGGACGCTGCCGCCCAGCGCTGCCGCACCCGACACCAGCGTCGCACCGGCCGCCGCGAGCACCGACAGCACGACACCCCGCAAGCGCCCGCTCATCTGCCCCTCCCGGCCCGGCAGCCCGAGGCATTCCGGTTCAGAAAGGGGCGGGCGATGTTCATAGCGGCTTGACGAACACCTTGGAGCGCCGCTGGTAGTTGTACAGCTCGCGCTTCTGGCGCGGCAGCGCCTCGGGACCGATCTCGTTGAACCCGCGCTCGCGGAACCAGTGCGCGGTGCGCGTGGTGAGCACGAACAGGCGCTCCAGGCGCTGGGCGCGCGCGCGCCGCTCGATGCGGCGCAGCAGCTGGTCGCCCAGCCCGGCGCGACGGTATTCCGGGGTCACCGCCAGGCAGGCGAGTTCCGCGGCGTTTTCCTCGGAGAAGGGATAGAGCGCGGCGCAGCCGACCAGCACGCCGTCGTGCTCGACCACGGTGAAGCGCTCGATCTCCTGCTCCAGCAATTCGCGACCGCGCCGCACCAGGGTGCCGTCGGTTTCCATCGGGGTGATCAGCGCCACCAGTGCGGCGACGTCCTCGACCGTGGCCTCGCGCAGGCGGAACAGCGGCGCGCGCGACACCACCGTGCCGACCCCGGAATGGGTGAAGAACTCCAGCAGCAGGCCGCCGTCCTTGTCGCGATCGATCAGGTGGGCGCGGGCCACCCCGCGGCGCACCGCTCGCAGGGCGCAGGGCAGGAACAGGTGCAGGTCCTCGGTAAGCCCCTCGCCCGCCTCCAGCATGCGTTCGGCCTCGTCTGCGGTCACCGAGTCGATCAGCCGGCCGTCGGCATCGAGCAGGCCGGGGGCGTCGCACAGGTAGATCAGCTTCTCGGCCTTCAGCGCGACTGCGACGGTTTCGGCGACCTCCTCCATGCACAGGTTGAAGATCTCGCCGGCCGGCGACACGCCCAGCGGGGAGATCAGCACCACGTTCTGCTGGTCGAGGTCGGCGTTGATCTCCTCGGCGATGATCTTGCGCACCGCGCCGGTGTATTGATAGTCGACGCCGTCGACCACGCCCACCGGGCGCGCGGTGATGAAGTTGCCGCCGGTGACGCGCATGTAGCTGCCGGCCATCGGGGTGTTCGGCAGGCCTTGGGAGAGCAGCGCCTCGACCTCGATGCGGGTCACCGCCATGGCGGCCTTGACGCACTCCAGCGTCGCCGCATCCGTGACCCTCAGGCCGTTGTGGAAGCGCGGCTCCAGCCCGCGGCGCACGCACTCCGCATCGATCTGCGGGCGCGCGCCATGCACCAGCACCAGGCGGATGCCCAGGGCGGCGAGCAGGTTGCAGTCGTAGGCCAGGCGCTGGGCGGAGTCACCGCTGGCCACCTCGCCGCCGAAGGCGATGACGAAGGTCTTGCCGCGAAAGGCATGGATATAGGGCGCCGCGCCGCGTACCCAGGCGACGAAGCTGGCGGTGCTGTCGACCGCCTCGGCGGACAGTCCGGCGGGTTGGGGAAGTTCGGCGTTCAAGCGCTCACCACAGGTTGGCGTGATATCAAACGGGCCGCCGCAGGCCTGCGGCGGCCGTCATCCTGGCTGCAAGCTTATTCTAGCGCCCCATGCACGACAAATCGTCCGGCCGGGCGCCACATGCACCGCGCATCAGCCCAGCGCCGCCTCCAGCCGCTCGCACAGGGTGCGCAGGATCTTGATGCGGGCATACAGCTTGTTGTCCGCCTCGACCAGCGTCCACGGGGCATTCTCGGTGCTGGTGCGGTCGACCATGTCGCACACCGCCTGGGCGTACTCGCCGGACTTGTCGCGGTTGCGCCAGTCTTCCTCGGTGATCTTGAAGCGCTTGTGCGGTTCGGCCTCGCGCGCCTTGAAGCGCGCCAGCTGCTCATCGGCGCTGATCGCCAGCCAGAACTTCACCACCACCGCGCCGGCATCGATCAGCTGGTCCTCGAAGTCGTTGATCTCGGCATAGGCGCGCATCCAGTCGGCCTCCGAGCAGAAACCCTCGACCCGCTCGACCAGCACCCGCCCGTACCACGAGCGGTCGAAGATGGTGACCTTGCCCTGGCGCGGCACATGCCGCCAGAAGCGCCACAGGTAGGGCTGGGCGCGCTCCTCCTCGGTCGGCGCAGCCACCGGCACGACGCGGAAGCTGCGCGCATCGAGTGCCGCGGTGATGCGCCGGATCGCCCCGCCCTTGCCGGCTGCGTCGGCGCCTTCGAACACCAGCACCAGCGAGCGCTTGCGAAAGGCCTCGGAACGGCACAGCAGCGCAAGCCGCCCCTGGTACTCCTCCAGCAGCTCGTTGTATTCCTTCTTGCTCATCTCCTGGCTCAGTACCAGGCTGTTGAGCAGGTTCAGGTTATCCAGCGAGGGCGGCAGGGGCGCGGCAATCTGGCGCGGCACCCAGCCTTTCTGTACCGACTCGATGCGCTTGCGCAAGGCGTCGAGCAAGGTGCGACCGACCAGCAGCGAGCGGAAGCGCTCGTCGGAGCCGTCCACGATCAGCCAGGGGGCGTCCCCGGTGCTGGTATGGCGCAGCACGTGTTCGGCGGTCTCCCGGTAGCGGTCATACAGCTCGTAGTACTTCCAGTCGCGCTCGGTAACCCGCCAGCGCGTCTTGGGGTTCTTCTCCAGCGCCTTCAGCCTGGCCTTCTGCCCCGACTTGGAGAGGTGGAACCACAGCTTGATCAGCAGCACGCCCTCATGCACCAGCATGGCCTCGAAGCGGCTGATCGCATCCAGGCGCTGGTCCAGCTCCGCACGCTTGCAGATCTTGTGCACCCGGGCATGGATGGATTCGGAATACCAGTTGCCGAACAGCACGCCGATCTTGCCCTTGGGCGGCAGCGCCCGCCAGAAACGCCACATGAAGGGGCGCTCGGCCTCCTCGGACGAGGGCGCGTCGAAGGCCCAGGCCTCGATGTGGCGCGGGTCCATCCATTCGTTGAGCAGGTTCACCGTCTCGCCCTTGCCGGCGCCGTCGATGCCGTTGATCAGCACCACCACCGCAAACTGCTTGAGCTCCAGCAGGTCGAACTGCGCATCGAGCAGTTCCGCACGCAGCGGCGGTACCGCGGCCTCGTACTCCGCCTTGTCGGTCTTGTGCCCCAGTTCCGCGGACTCGAACATGCCTTAGCTCCCTTTTTCTTCGTTGTAGTGATCGATCGATGCCGGCGGCGGCTCAGTAGTCGCCCCACAGCGCCTGCATGGCGGCCAGCGCCGCCAGGCCAGCGGTTTCGGTACGCAGCACCCGCGGCCCCAGGCTGAGCGCTTCGGCGCCCGCCCGCAGGCAGGCCGCCACTTCGTCCTCGCTCCAGCCGCCTTCCGGCCCCACCAGCAGGTGCACGGCTTCATCGCGGGCCGGCGGGGCGATGTCGCGCAGCGCCTTTCCCGCCACCGGCGCGAGGATCAGCTTGCGCACGCCGCGCGAGGCGGTCAGGTAGGCGTCGAGGCTGGCGACCGGCGCGACTTCGGGGATGCGGTTGCGGCCACACTGCTCGCAGGCGGACACCGCCACCTGCCGCCAGTGCGCCACCCGCTTGTCCGCGCGCTCGCCCGCCAGGCGCAGCACCGAGCGCGCAGCGGCCACCGGCAGCACCGCGGCCACGCCCAGCTCGGTCGATTTCTGCACCACCCAGTCCATCTTGTCGCCGCTGGCCAGGGCCTGCACCAGCACCAACTCCAGCGGCGACTCGCGTTCGACCGCGCACGGCGCGTCCAGCCATGCCGACCAACGCCGCCCGGACACCGCCAGCCGGGCCGGCACTTCGCCGCCGCTGCCGTCGAACAGGATCACAGCGTCGCCGTCCTGCAGCCGGAGCACGCGGGCGGCATGATGGGCCAGTGCCTCGGGCAGCACCACTTCGCCGCCCGCAGGCAGCCTTTCGGGGAAAAAGAAGCGCGAAATCATCGTGCTATTATAAGGACCGCGTAATACCCATGCGGATATCAATGCCACCGGCCACCCGCCCGGCGCGCATCGACTGCACCCTTTCCGCCCCACCGGCGCCTCCTTCCGGTACAGGACACCCCTGACATGCCGACAGCCGCACAACGCCTCGCCCGCGCCCGCGCCCTGGAATCCCTGGTGCGCGACATCGCGCGCGACGAAATCCTGCCGCGCTATCTCAAGTCCGCACGCAATCGCAAGGCCGACGGTTCGCTGTTCACCGAGGCGGATGTCGAGTCGCAACGCCGCTTCACCGCCGCGCTGCCCGAACTGCTGCCCGGCCCGGTGCTCGGCGAGGAGATGACCCCGGAAGCCCAGGCCCGCCTGTGGTCCGAAGGCAAGCGCGGCATGTGGTGCATCGACCCGATCGACGGCACCACCAACTTCGCCAACGGCATCCCCTTCTTCGCGGTGTCGATCGCCTATCTGGTGGAGCACGAACCGCGCTTCGGCGTGGTGTACAACCCGGTGACCGACGAGTCCTTCTACGCCGCCAAGGGCGCGGGCGCCTTCCTCAACGGCGTGGAACTGCCGCTGCGCCCGGCCGCCACCAGCTTGCGCGACGCGGTCGCCGGCGTGGATTTCAAGCGCATCAGCCATCACCTGGGTGACGAGCTCGCGGTGCGCCCGCCCTACTACTCGCAGCGCAACTTCGGCTCCAGCGCGCTCGAATGGTGCTTCGTCGCCGCCGGGCGGCTGGATGTCTACCTGCACGGCGGCCAGATGCTGTGGGACTACGCCGCCGGCCGCCTGATCCTGGCGGAAGCGGGGGGCGAAGCCGCGGCGCTGGACGGCGGCACGCTGATGGCCGGCCCGGCCGTCAAGCGCGGAGTCATTGCCGCCGGCAGCCCCGGACTGTTCGCCGAATGGCGGGCCTGGCTCACTGCACACTCCTGAGCCCCGTCCCCGCGCTATCATTCGCCGGACATCCAATATTCGAGTCTGCTCATGGACACTCCCACCACCAGCCCCGAGCGCCGCAAGTATCACCACGTCCGGGAAATCTTCGACGACGCCTACGAGCTGATCACGCCCTTCTTCGCCAAGGAGAACCGCTGGGGCAATGCCACCCTGGACCATCTGGCCTACCGCGTGCTGAGGGAGAACTACCCGGAGCTCTCCTTCGAGGAAGTGCACGTCCTGGTGGTCGCCGCCAAGCGGGTGTTCACCGAACTTCAGGCCGAACGGGCCGCAGGCACTTGAGCACGGCCCCGCGGAGCACGCCATGTCGCTGAAACACCCCATCATCGCGGTCACCGGCTCCTCCGGCGCGGGCACGACTACGGTCAAGCACACCTTCGAGGCCATCTTCCACCGCGAGAACGTCAACGCCGCCATCGTCGAAGGCGACAGCTTCCACCGCTACACCCGCGACGAGATGAAACGGCACATCGACGAGGCCGAGGCGCGCGGCGAGCGCGGCATCAGCCACTTCGGCCCGGAAGCCAACCTGTTCGACGACCTCGAAACCCTGTTCCGCGCCTATGGCGAGTCGGCCACCGGCCGCCGCCGCTACTACATCCACAACGAAGAACAGTCGATGCGGCGCAATCTGCCGATGGGCACCTTCACCGAGTGGGAAGACCTGCCGGTGGGCACCGACTGCCTGTTCTACGAGGGCCTGCACGGCGCGGTGCAGACCGAGGAGGTGGACGTCGCCCGCCATGTGGACCTGCTGATCGGCGTGGTGCCGACCATCAACCTGGAGTGGATCCAGAAGCTGCACCGCGACACCAAGCTGCGCGGCTACTCCAAGGAAGCGGTGCAGGACACCATCCTGCGCCGCATGCACGACTACGTGCACTACATCGTGCCGCAGTTCTCCCGCACCCATATCAACTTCCAGCGCGTGCCGGTGGTGGACACCTCCAACCCCTTCATCGCGCGCGACGTGCCCACGCTGGAAGAGTCCATGGTGGTGATCCGCTTCAAGGACCCGCGCGGGGTGGATTTTCCCTACCTGCTGACGATGATCGACGGCGCCTTCATGAGCCGCGCCAACACCATCGTGATTCCCGGCGGGCGGCTCGACCTGGCGATGCAGCTGATCCTCACCCCGCTGATCTGGAAGCTGATGGAACGCCGCCGCCAGTGGGTGTAGGAGGCCTTGGCAGCAATTCAGCCTGCGGGAAACCACCGCCGCAATCGCGGCCAAGGCCGCTCCTGCCTGCAGAGAACCGGCCACGGCGATTGACAGGGCGGTAGGAGCGGGCTTGCCCGCGATGCGGCCGTTGTGAAACCTCCGCCGCATCGCGGCCAAGGCCGCTCCTACAGGCGAACCCGAAAGCGGGCGTCATCCTCTTTGATGCAGCGCATCAAGCGCTACCAAGAAAGGCGGTTTTTCGGCGATAATTCCGGTTTTTTCCAGCCGCTGCCGGCGGCTTTCCGAGGAAACCATGTCGCTTTCCAGAAACGTCAAGGCCCCGGTGTTCAACGAGATCACCGGCGCCATCCGCGCGCTGGCCATGGACGCCGTGCAGCAGGCCAATTCCGGCCACCCCGGCGCCCCGATGGGCATGGCCGAGATCGCCGAAGTGCTGTGGCGCCGCCACCTCAAGCACAACCCGGCCAACCCCAAGTGGGCCGACCGCGACCGCTTCGTGCTCTCCAACGGCCACGGCTCGATGCTGATCTACGCGCTGCTGCACCTCACCGGCTACGATCTGCCGATCGAGGAAATCAAGCGCTTCCGCCAGCTGCACAGCAAGACCCCGGGCCACCCGGAATACGGCTACACCCCGGGTGTGGAAACCACCACCGGCCCGCTCGGCCAGGGCATCACCAATGCGGTGGGCATGGCGCTGGCCGAGAAGGTGCTGGCCGCCGAGTTCAACCGCCCCGGCCATGAGATCGTCGACCACCGCACCTGGGTATTCCTCGGCGACGGCTGCCTGATGGAAGGCATCAGCCACGAAGCCTGTTCGCTGGCCGGCACCTGGGGCCTGGGCAAGCTCACCGCTTTCTACGACGACAACAACATCTCCATCGACGGCCACGTCGACGGCTGGTTCACCGACGACACCCCGAAGCGCTTCGAAGCCTACGGCTGGCAGGTGATCCGCGACGTGCAGGGCCACGACCCGGTCGAAATCGAAGCAGCCATCCAGCAGGCGCTGGCCAACACCACCCAGCCCACGCTGATCTGCTGCAAGACCGTGATCGGTGCCGGCAGCCCCAACAAGCAGGGCGGCCACGACGTGCACGGCGCCCCGCTGGGCGCGGCCGAGATCGCCGCGGCGCGCGCGCACATCGGCTGGAAGCACGCCCCCTTCGAGATCCCGGCGGAGGTCTATGCCGCCTGGAACGCACGCGAGCAAGGCGCCGCTGCCGAACGCGACTGGAACGCCCGCTTCGACGCCTACCGCGCCGCCTTCCCGGAACTGGCCGCCGAATTCCAGCGCCGCATGGCCGGCGAGCTGCCCGCCGACTGGAACGCCCATGTGGACGCGGTGCTCGCCAAGGTCGTCGACAAGGCCGAGACCATCGCCACCCGCAAGGCCAGCCAGAACAGCATCGAAGCCTACGCGCCCAAGCTGCCCGAGCTGATCGGCGGCTCGGCCGACCTTGCCGGCTCCAACCTCACCCTGTGGTCGGGTGCCAAGGGCGTCTCGCGCGAGAGCGGCGGCAACTACGTGTACTACGGCGTGCGCGAGTTCGGCATGGCCGCGATCGCCAACGGCATCAGCCTGCATGGCGGCCTGATCCCCTACACCGCCACCTTCCTGATGTTCAGCGAGTACGCGCGCAACGCCCTGCGCATGGCCGCGCTGATGAAGGCGCGCCAGGTGTTCGTGTTCACCCACGACTCCATCGGCCTGGGCGAGGACGGCCCCACCCACCAGCCGGTGGAGCAGACCGCCACGCTGCGCATGATCCCCAACATGGACGTCTGGCGTCCCTGCGACACCACCGAGTCGGCCGTGGCCTGGGCCAGCGCCATCGAGCGCAAGGACGGACCCAGCAGCCTGTGCTTCTCGCGCCAGAACCTGCCCTTCCAGGCGCGCACGGCCGAGCAGGTCGCGGCGATCCGCCGTGGCGGCTACGTGCTGTCGGAAGCCTCGGGCGGCAAGCCGCAGGCGGTGATCATCGCCACCGGCTCGGAAGTCGCGCTGGCGATGGCCGCGCAGAAGACCTTGGGTGAAGCCGGCATCGCGGTGCGCGTGGTGTCCATGCCCTCGACCAACGTCTTCGAGCGCCAGGATGCGACCTGGAAGGCTTCCGTGCTGCCGGCCGGTCTGCCGCGCGTGGCGGTGGAAGCCGGCGTGACCGACGGCTGGTACAAGTACGTCGGCCTGGAAGGCCGCGTCATCGGCCTGGACCGCTTCGGCGAGTCCGCCCCGGCCGGCGAGCTGTTCAAGGAATTCGGCATCACCGCGGAGGCGGTGGTCGATGCGGTCAAGGGCGTGCTTTAAGGCGCACGACCGACAGACAGATTCGTAACGAGGAGAGAACCCCATGTCCATCAAGGTTGCCATCAACGGTTTCGGCCGCATCGGCCGCTGCACCCTGCGCGCCATTTACGAGCAGGGCCTGCAGAACGAGTTCGAGGTCGTCGCCATCAACGCCTCCGGCGATCTGGCCACCAACGCCCACCTGCTGAAGTACGACACCACCCACGGCCGCTTCGCGACTTCGGTGGAAACCGAAGGCGAGAACGTCATCATCATCGACGGCAAGAAGATCCCCTTCTACTCCACCAAGGACCCCAAGGGCGTGAACTGGGGTGCGCACGGCGTGGATGTGCTGCTGGAATGCACCGGCGCCTACACCACCAAGGCCAAGGCCGCCGCGCTGCTGGAACAGGGCGCCAAGCGTGTGCTGATCTCCGCCCCGGGCGGCGACGACGTGGATACCACCATCGTCATGGGCGTCAATGAAGGCGCGCTGCAGGCCGGCATGAGCGTGGTCTCCAACGCCTCGTGCACCACCAACTGCCTGGCGCCGGTGGCCAAGATCCTGGCCGACAGCGTCGGCATCAAGCAGGGCCTGATGACCACCATCCACGCCTACACCAACGACCAGGTCACCGTGGACGTGCGCCACAAGGACCTGCGCCGCGCGCGTGCCGCCGCCGCCAACATCATCCCGACCAAGACCGGCGCCGCCAAGGCCGTCGGCCTGGTGCTGCCGCAGCTCAAGGGCAAGGTGGACGGCTTCGCGCTGCGCGTGCCGACCATCAACGTCTCGCTGGTGGACCTCACCTTCACCGCCGAGCGTGCCACCACCAAGGAAGAGATCAACGAGCTGATGGCCGCTGCCGCCAACGGTCCGCTGAAGGGCATCCTGGCGGTGAACAACGAGCCGCTGGTGTCCTCCGACTTCAACCACACCACGGTGTCCTCCACCTTCGACGCCACCCAGACCCGCGTCATCCAGGGCGAGGACGGCTCCACCCTGGTGAAGGTGCTGGCCTGGTACGACAACGAGTGGGGCTACTCCTGCCGCATGCTGGATGCCGCCCGCGCCTGGATGGCCGCCAAGTAATCGGCACCGTCCCCGCGACAGCCCGCCCGGCCCCGGCCCGGCGGGCTTTTCCTTGTCTGCCGCTCGACGTGCGTCGCCCGGACGGCGGCGCGCTAACACGCTAAAATACGCGGCTTTCCCGGCCCCACTACCGGTCCATAACCCGGCCATACCGTGACCAGCTCCGCCTCCACCCCGGTTCGACTCGCGATCAACGGCTACGGCCGCATCGGCCGCTGTTTCCTGCGTGCGCTGCACGAATCGCCCTGGCGCGAACACTACCGCGTGGTGGCGATCAACGAGCCCGCCGATCTGGCCTCCATCGCCTACCTCACCCGCTTCGACTCCACCCACGGGCGCTTTCCGGGCAAGGTGGAAACCACCGACACCGGCCTGATCATCGACGGCGAGCCGGTCACCGTGACCCATGCGGAGAGCCCGGAGGCGGTCGACTGGGCGGCGATGAACCTCGACGTGGTCATCGAATGCTCGGGGCGCTACGGCCGGCGCATCGAGCTGGAACGCTTCCTCAAGGCCGGCGCGCCGCGCGTGCTGCTCTCCCACCCCGGCCACAGCGCCGAGGACGTGGACGCCACCGTGGTGTACGGCATCAACCAGGATGCGCTCACCGGTGCCGAGCGCATCGTCTCCAACGCCTCCTGTACCACCAACGCCGCGGTGCCGGTGCTCACCGTGGTGGATGAGGCCTTCGGCCTGGAGCACGCGCTGCTCACCACGCTGCACTCGGTAATGAACGACCAGCCGCTGATCGACGGCTACCACCACACCGACCTGCGCCGCACGCGCTCGGCCATGCAGTCCATCATCCCGGTGTCCACCGGACTGGCGCGCGGCATCGAACGCCTGCTGCCGGCACTGGCCGGCAGGGTCACCGCCAAGGCCATCCGCGTGCCCACCCACAACGTCTCGGCCATCGACATCGCCCTGACCACCCGCCGCGAGATGAGCGTGGACACGCTCAACGCGGTGCTGCGCGAGGCCGCCGAGAGCCGTTTCCCCGGCCTGCTCGCCTGGTCCGACGACCCGCACGCCTCGATCGATTTCAACCACGACCCCCATTCGGCCATCGTCGACACCAGCCAGACCCGCGCCAGCGGCGCCCACCTGGCCAGCACCCTGCTGTGGTTCGACAACGAATGGGGCTTCGCCAGCCGCATGGTCGACACCCTGCACCACTGGCAGGCGCGCCGCGCCCACCCGCATACCGCAACGACATCCGACTGAACCGAAACCCTGGAGACTGTCATGCAAGTGAAGAAACTCGCCGATCTCGACGTGCGCGGCAAAAAGGTGTTCATCCGCGCCGACCTCAACGTCCCGCAGGACGAGGCCGGCAACATCACCGAGGACACCCGCATCCGCGCCTCCATCCCGTCCATCCAGTACTGCCTGGACAACGGCGCCGCGGTCATGGTGACCTCCCACCTCGGCCGCCCCACCGAAGGCACCGTGGGCCCGGACGACACCCTGGCGCCGGTCGCGGTGCGCCTCGGCCAGCTGCTCAACAAGCCGGTCAAGCTGGTCTCCGACTGGGTGGACGGCGGCTTCACCGTCGAACCCGGCCAGGTGGTGCTGCTGGAGAACTGCCGCTGCAACAAGGGCGAGAAGAAGGACAACGAGGAACTGGCGAAGAAGATGGCCGCGCTGTGCGACATCTACGTCAATGACGCCTTCGGCACCGCCCACCGCGCCGAGGCCACCACCCACGGCATCGCCCGCTTCGCCCCGGTGGCCTGCGCCGGCATGCTGATGGGCGCCGAGATCGACGCGCTCTCCAAGGCCCTGCACGAGCCGAAGCGTCCGCTGGTGGCCATCGTCGGCGGCGCCAAGGTATCCACCAAGCTCACCATCCTCAAGACCCTGGCCGACAAGGTCGACCAGCTCATCGTCGGCGGCGGCATCGCCAACACCTTCCTGCTGGCCGCCGGCAAGCGCATCGGCGAATCGTTGGCCGAACCGGAGATGGTGCGCGAGGCCCAGCAGGTGATGGACATCATGAAGGCGCGCGGCGCCGAGGTGCCGCTGCCGGTGGACGTGGTGGTGGCCGACGAGGTCTCCGCGCTGGCGCGCGCCAACCGCATTTCGGTGGACGAGGTCGGCCCGCACGACCGCATCCTCGACTTCGGCCCGAAGTCCTCGGCCAAGCTCGCCGACATCATCGCGCACGCCGGCACCATCGTGTGGAACGGCCCGGTGGGCGTTTTCGAGCACGCCCAGTTCGCCGGCGGCACCAAGATGATGGCCTCGGCCATCGCCCACTCGGAAGCCTTCTCCATCGCCGGCGGCGGCGACACCCTGGCGGCGATCGCCAAGTTCCACATCGCCGACGACGTGGGCTACATCTCCACCGGCGGCGGCGCCTTCCTGGAGTTCCTGGAAGGCAAGACCCTGCCGGCCATCGCCGCGCTGGAGGCGCGCTTCCAGGACTGAACGCGAGCGGGACACGGGGGCCGTCTCCCGTGTCCCTGTAGGTGATTTGCCGACTTGCCGCGGCGAGCATCCGGGCCCACCATGGTGCGCAGCAACACGAACCACGTCGCGAGACCGACCATGAACGCCCGCACCTCCGAGGCCAGCCTGGCCGACGCCGCCGCCCGCGGCATCCGCATTCCTCCCCAACCGCAGGTTCTGCTGGACCTCGCCCAGCTGATGGCCACCGACGATTACGATGCCCGCCGCGTGGCCGCCGTGATCGGCCGGGACCCCGGCCTGGCCGCGATGATCTTCAAGGTGGTGCACAGCCCGGCCCTGCGCGGTACCCGCCCGCCCGCCTCGCTGGAGCAGGCCATCATGCGCATCGGCGTGGGCCAGACGCTCAACATCGCCCGCGCGGTGGCGCTGAGCACCAGCGTCGGCGACGCCAACCGCCGGGCCTACGAACTGTTCTGGCGGCGCAGCCGGGAGCTGGCCGAACTGGCCGCCCTGGTGGCCGACGAGCGGGTATCGGTGTGCAACATCTTCGCCGACCAGGCCTACATGGCCGGCATGTTCCTGGAGTGCGGGGTGCCGGTGCTGATGCAGCGCTTTCCGGACTACTGCGAAACCCTGCTGCTGGATGAACGGCTGGACTTCCCGAGCCTGCGCGAGGAAGACCAGCGCTTCGACGTCGACCACTGCAGCATCGGCTACCTGGTGGCCCGCCACTGGCACCTGCCGGAGTTCGTCGCCCAGGCCATCCTGCACCACGACGTGGTGCCGCGCGACGAACTCGGCGCGGTGCGCAGCCTGGTCGCCATCCTGCACCTGGCCAACCACGCCCGCCTGCGCGCGCAGCGCATTCACGACTACAACTGGGACCGCGTCGGCCTCGAGGTCCTCAGCGAACTCGGCCTGCACCCGGACGACCTCAACGACTACCTTGCCGACCTCCAGGAGCGAGGTATCGGCTCGCCGGTGTGAAACCGCTCAGCGGCGGGAGCGGGCTCAATGCCCGCCGTCGAACAGGATGTGATCCGACGCACGTCGCCCCACGCTGCGCCGGCGCTCGGTGACGCTGCCGTTGGTGGCGTAGGCCGCCTGGGCCTGCAGGTTGCGCCGCTGGGTGGAGCGCCGGTCCTCGTGGTGCACGTAGTAGCAGGCGCAGGTGTCGCGCCTGCACGAGGGCAAGGGGATGGGTGGCGCCTCGGCGGACAGGAAGCGTCTGCCCCTCAGCGAGCGCACGGTATCGCAACCGCCGTCGGGGGTGCGGATCTCCACCGCATGGAAGGAAGGCCGGTGCTCGCCGGCCTGCTCCCGCATCTCCTCCGGCTCCATGCCCCCCAGGCGCATGCGCGACAGCAGCCAGAGCAGGGCCACTCCGGCAGCGAGCAGCAAGATTACCGACACGCTTTCCATTCGCATTCTCCCCACCACTTGCTTGCAGCATAGGACAGGCGCGGGGGATCGGTCGCCCCGTGCCCTGGTCACTCGGCTAGAATCGGGCGATGCGCCACACGCGCGGCACGGCCCGCTCGCCGGCCGCCGCGGAATCATTCAAGGAGACAGCATGCCGCGTCACACCAAGATCGTCGCCACCCTGGGTCCCGCCTCGTCCAGCCCCGAGATTCTTGAAAGCATGGTTCATGCCGGAATCGACGTGGTGCGCATGAACTTTTCCCACGGCACGGCGGAGGATCACGTCGCGCGCGCGGCGGCGATCCGCGAGGCATCGGCCCGAGCGCGCCGCCCGGTGGGCATTCTGGCGGATCTGCAGGGTCCCAAGATCCGCATCGGCAAGTTTGCCGACGGCCGGATCACGCTGCAGAAAGACGCGCCCTTCATCCTCGACGCGCGCTGCGAGCTCGGAAATTCCGAGCGCGTGGGCCTCGATTACAAGGATTTGCCCAAAGATGTAAAGCAGGGCGACATCCTGCTGCTCGACGACGGGCGCCTCAAGCTGGCGGTCGAGCGCGTGCAGGGTCACGAGATCCATACCTCGGTGCGCGTCGGCGGCGAACTGTCCAACAACAAGGGCATCAACCGCCAGGGCGGCGGGCTGACCGCGCCGGCGCTCACCGCCAAGGACATGGACGACATCCGCACCGCGGCGAGGATCGGCGTCGATTTCCTCGCCGTATCCTTCCCCAAGAGCGCCGCCGACATGTACATGGCCCGCCAGCTGATGCGCGCGGCCGGCGGCGAGGCGCTGCTGATCGCCAAGATCGAGCGCACCGAGGCGGTGGCCAACCTGGAGGAAATCCTCGAAGCCTCCGACGGCATCATGGTGGCGCGCGGCGACCTCGCGGTGGAGGTCGGCGACGCCGCGGTGCCCGCGCTGCAGAAGCGCATGCTCCGCGCCGCGCGCGAGCGCAACAAGCTCACCATCACCGCCACCCAGATGATGGAATCGATGATCACCAGCCCGGTGCCGACCCGCGCCGAAGTCTCCGACGTGGCCAACGCGGTGCTCGACGGCACCGACGCGGTGATGCTGTCGGCCGAGACCGCCTCCGGGCAGTTCCCGGTCGAGGTGGTCGAGGCCATGAGCCGGGTGTGCCTGGAAGCGGAGAAGTCGGCCGAGGTCACGCTGGACCGCGAGGTGCTCGACCAGGTGTTCACCCGCATCGACCAGTCGATCGCCATGGCCGCGATCTGGACCGCCTACCACCTCAAGGTGAAGGCCATCGCCTCGCTCACCCAGACCGGCTCCACCGCGCTGTGGATGAGCCGCCTGAACAGCGGCGTGCCGATCTACGCGCTCACCCCGGAAGTGGCCGCGCGCAACCAGATGACCCTGTACCGCGAGGTCTATCCACTGCTGATGAGCCAGCAGCACCACGACCGCGACGTGCTGCTGTGGGAGGCCGAGCAGTTGTTGCTCGACCAGGGCGTGGTCACCTACGGCGACCTGATCGTGCTGACCATCGGCGAACCGATCGGCACCGCGGGCGGCACCAACACGCTGAAGATCGTGCGCGTCGGCGACCACCCCGCCCCGCGCCAGGAGTAGGTGGCGACGCGTTCCCGGCGACCCCTGCCGGGGCACCCCGTGTGGGAGCGGCCTTGGCCGCGATTGCGGCGATGGCCTCCTGCAAGGCAGCAATCGCGGGCAAGCCCGCTCCTACCCGGGCAGGGGCCACATCACCGGCAGGCGATTGCGCACTTTGCGGGCGCGCTTCGTGTAGGAGCGGCCTTGGCCGCGATTGCGGCGTCCGTTTCCCCGCAGGCCGCATCGCGGGCAAGCCCGCTCCTACGTTCCAACGGAGCGCGCTTGCCAGGCTGAGCGCCTTATCGCTGCCCGCCGCGAGCTGTGTCCACCGGTAAGCAGTCACTGCAAGGCACGCGCGCTCGGGCTAAAATGGCGGTCTTTCACACGCTCATGCCGGTCCGCCCGGCGCCCTTCGGAGGAACACCATGCCGCTCGTTTCAATGCGACAGCTTCTCGACCACGCCGCGGAAAACAGCTACGGCCTGCCGGCGTTCAACGTGAACAACCTGGAGCAGGTCCAGGCCATCATGGAAGCCGCCGCCGAAACCGACAGCCCGGTCATCATGCAGGCCTCCGCAGGTGCCCGCAAATACGCGGGTGAAGCCTTCCTGCGCCACCTGATCGACGCCGCCGTCGAGGCCTATCCGAACATCCCCATCGTCATGCACCAGGACCACGGCCAGTCGCCCGCGGTGTGCATGGCGGCGATCCGCTCCGGTTTCTCCAGCGTGATGATGGACGGCTCGCTGATGGAAGACGGCAAGACACCCTCCTCCTACGAGTACAACGTCGCGGTGAGCCGCGAGGTGGTCAAGCTGTCGCACGCCATCGGCGTCACCGTCGAAGCCGAGCTCGGCTGCCTGGGTTCGCTGGAGACCGGCATGGCCGGCGAAGAGGACGGCATCGGCGCCGAAGGCAAGCTCGACCACAGCGCGCTGCTCACCGACCCCGACCAGGCCGCCGACTTCGTCAAGCAGACCGACTGCGACGCGCTGGCCATTGCCATCGGCACCAGCCACGGCGCCTACAAGTTCAGCCGCAAGCCCACCGGCGACATCCTCGCCATCGACCGCATCAAGGCCATCCACGCGCGCATCCCCAACACCCACTTGGTGATGCACGGCTCGTCCTCGGTGCCGCAGGAGCTGCTGGAGATCATCCGCCAGTACGGCGGCGACATGAAGGAAACCTACGGCGTGCCGGTCGAGGAGATCGTCGAAGGCATCAAGTACGGCGTGCGCAAGATCAACATCGACACCGACATCCGCCTGGCGATGACCGGCGCGGTGCGCAAGTTCCTGGTCGAGAACCCCTCCAAGTTCGACCCGCGCGAATTCCTCAAGCCGGCGCGCGAAGCCGCCAAGCTGGTCGTCAAGGCGCGCTTCGAGGCCTTCGGCTGCGCCGGCCAGGCCAGCCGCATCAAGCCGGTGTCGCTGGAGAAGATGGCCGCGCGCTACAAGGCCGGCGAGCTGGCCCAGGTCGTGCGCTGAGCGCCGGCAGCAGTCGCAGAGAACGCGCCCCGCGGGGCGCGTTTTTCGTGGACGGGCATCCATGGCAGATACCCCATTCGTCATGTTTCACGAGGCTGGAAAATTGGAACATAATCGAGTTTTCCGCCATCGGCCGAGAGTTCCCGGATGTCCAAGGCAAACGTCAAGCTGCAACTCACCTTCGATCTAGACGTCGCCGCGCCCGAGCGCCTGCTGGAGCTGGACCACGAGAGCCTGTGCAAGACCTTCAGCGAGATCCTCGGCTCCATGGTCTTCCAGGGGCTGCCCACCGTTGCCGGCAAGCAGCTTGCCAAGGCCGGGGCCAGCATCGCGGCCCACCACTACCATCTCTCCGCCACGTCGCTCGCCGCCCGCCCGCTGGAGCGCGAAGCCCTGATCGCCGCGGCGCCCCACCTGACCGACGACGAACTCGAACAGCTGGCGCGCAATGCCCAGGGCAAGCTGCCCGAAACGCCGGAAGAGTTGCAGCGCCACCTGCGCCGCCACGCGCTCAAGCTGGTCAGCGACTACCGCATGCTGCCCTGCACGGTGGCCGCCAAGCTCAGCTCCGGCACGCCCGCCCAGCTCGAAGGCAAGCTCAACCTCACCAACGGCAGCGTGCTGATCGGCGAACGCGACCGCCAGAGCCGGCTGCAGGCCAACCAGGGCGCCATCGTCGTCGAACCGGTCGGCACCGGCGTGCGGCTCGAAGCCGCCTGCGCGGGCCACACCCTGAGCGGGCCGGTGATCGAGGTCAGCGTCGCGCAGCTTGCCTCCCACCGCGATCCGCTGATCGAGGCCTGGCAGCGCACCTGAGCCTGCACACCATGAAGCGCGCCTGCTTTACCTACGGTTCGCTGATGTGCGAGGACATCATGGCGCGGGTCGCAGGCGGGGCGTTTTCTTCCACCGCGGCCATGCTGCACGGCTACGCACGCCATCCGGTGCGCGACGAGACCTATCCGGCCATCGTCCCCCGGCACGGCGCCAGCGTTGCGGGAAGGCTCTATCGCGAGGTAGACGCGGCTGCCCTGCAGCGCCTGGATGCTTTCGAGGGCGAGATGTACGCAAGGACCCCGGTATGCGTCGAACTGCCCGACGGCGGCCGTGCCGATGCCGAGGCCTATGTGTTCCGCCCCGCATGGGAACATCTGCTGATGCCCGGCGAATGGGACTTCGAGCGTTTCCTCGCCCACGGCAAGGCGCATTTCCTCGCGCGTTACCTGGGCTTCAGCAAGCTGTAGACAGCGACAGCGAAGGCCGCGCTCAGTAAGCCTCGGCGTGGCCTTCCCACATTTGCGCTTCGAAGCGCACCACCCGGTTGCGCCCCGCCTCCTTGGCACGGTAGAGCGCCACGTCGGCGAACTTGACCGTCTGCCAGAAGGTTTCGCTGTCTTCGGGGAACATCGCCAGGCCGATCGAGATGGTCTTCTGCAGCACCGCACCCGCCACCTGGATCTTCAACTGCTCCACCGAGCGGCGGATGTTCTCGGCGACCTTCTCCGCGCCCTCCACCGTGGCCTCCTGCAGCACGATGAGGAATTCCTCGCCGCCGAAGCGGATCACCATGTCGGAGGCGCGCACCGACTGCTTGAGCACGCCGGACAGCGCCTTCAGCACGGTGTCGCCGGCGTCGTGGCCGTAGGTGTCGTTGACCACCTTGAAGTAGTCCAGGTCGAGCAACATGATGGCCAGCGACACCTGGCGGCGGCGGGCCGACGCGATCAGGGTGTCGACGTATTCCTCGAGGAAGCGGCGGTTGTTCAGCCCGGTCATCGCGTCGCGCAGCGAGGAGTCGCGCAGGGTCTCGGTGAGCCGCTTGGCTTCCAGCACCGGTGCCATCTCGCGCACGTAGACATGGATGAAGGGCGCGACCTCCTGCAGGCGGCGGGTGTCGGACTCCGGCACCACCAGCTGGATCACGCTGCCCACCGAGCCGGACTGGATGATGGGCACGCAGTAATGGCTGCGGGGCTCACCACCGTCGGGCGTCCCGCGGAACGCGTAGCAGATGCCCGGCTGGGCGATCGCGTCGACCGGATGGCCGGAACGCTTGGCGCGGCAGGTCTCCGAACGCACCAGGATCTGCGGATCGCACCAGCGGCAGGCGCCGCCGGCCTCGCCATCGACCAGCATCGGCGCCATCTGCTTGCCGTCGGCCGCCTCGTAGATCGAGTAGGTGGTGATGCCGAAGCGCTCGGTGAGGATGCGCCCGAAGCGGTCGTAGATCTCGCCCTTGGTCTCGTCCTCCTCGATCGCCTGCTTGAAGGCTGCGGCGTCGGCCAGGCTGTTGACCATGTCGATGGTCGCTTCCAGCTTGTTCTCATCCTGGCGCGGATTGCGCCCGGTGAGCTGCACCACCCGCTGGGTGATGCGCTCCAGCCCGCCGTCCAGGTAGCTCAGCAGGCGGTTGGTGTCGTTGGCGATCTGGCCGATCTCGTCCTGCGGATAGGCGGCGATCTGGCTCTTGAAATCGCCCTTCAGCGCCCGCTGCACCGCCACCTCCACGTCGCGCGCCGCCTCGCCCACCGGGCGGATGATGCGGCGGACCAGGGCGATGGCCAGCAGCGCGAACAGCGCCACCATCGCCACCAGGCCGGCCACGGTCATCAGCGCGCGCTCCTTGAGGTCGGCAATCGACATCTCCATGGTCACCGCGCCGAGCACCGCACCTTCCGGCACGTTGTGGCACTGCAGGCAGTTGGGCGTGCCTTCGGTGGAGGCCACGAAGGGGATGGTGCCGCGGAACAGGGTGTCGCCATTGACCTCGCGCAGCTCGTAGCGCGGCTCGCCGCTGGCCAGCACCGCCTTCTCGATCTCGTCGGCCGGCAGCTCGCGCACCAGCCCGGCGCCGAACTGCTGGTCCACGATGGGCGAACGCACCACGCGCGCCACCGACAGGCCCTGCACCTCCATCAGCCGGGCGAGGAACTGCTCGCGATGCTGGATGGTGCCCTGGATCATCGCCTCGGTGAGGTGCACGCGGACCACCTCGGCGGCGGTGCGCACATGCGCGGACGACGAGGTGATGGAAAACGACCGAAAGGCATACAGGCTGATCGCCACCAGCATCGCCAGGATGCCGAGCGCGATCGCCGCGAACAGGAACGTTACCTTGCTGTTGAGATTCATGCGACCGCCGAACTCTCCGCTTTGCATGGCGCCGGAGCGCGCCACGAGATAGATCGTTCGGATTATGCCCGCAAAACCATGCCATGTGTATGGACATGGACCGAACGGCGCTCCCGGGCGCCAATGAACGCCGCATCGCGGGCAAGCCCGCTCCCACGGGAAAGTGCGGCCGTCGGCGGCCCGGCGGTCAGCCGCTGCTCTCGCGCAGGCGCTCCGCGCCTTCCGCCTGCAGGAAATCGAGCAAGGCCTCCAGCGCGGGCGTCGGCGGGCGGTCGGCATGAACCAGCACGTTCCACTCGCGGATCACCGGGGTGTCCTGCACGTCCAGGCGCACCAGCCGGCCGCTGGCCACTTCCATCGCGAAGGTGTGGTGCGACAGGAAGGCCACGCCCATGCCGGCCATCGCCGCCTGCTTGAGCGTCTCGTTGCTGCCCATCTCGTCGGCGCGCAGCGCCTTCACGCCGTGCGCGCGCAGGAAGCGCTCCAGGTTGCTGCGGGTGCCCGAGCCGCGCTCGCGCAGCAGCAGGCGCTCGCCGGCCAGCGCGGCGGGCGGGATGTTGCGCCGTCCGGCCAGCGGGTGATCCGGCGCGGCGACGAAGCTCAGCGGGTGGGGTGCGAAGGGAATGCGGCGCAAGGGCAGGCCGCGCGGCGGCGTGCCCATGATCGCCAGGTCCACCCGGCGCTCCTTGAGCAGCTCATACACCGCCTCGCGGTTGCTCACCGTCAGACGAAAGACGATGTCCGGGTAGCGCCGGCCGAACTCGGCCAGCAGGTGCGGCACGAAGTACTCCGCGGTGGTGATCGCCACCACCTCCAGGGTGCCGGCCGCCACCCCGCTCATCGCCTTCAGCTCGACCTCTGCCAGTTCCAGCGCGGCCAGCGCCTCGCGCGCGTGGCGCACGATCACCTCGCCGGCGCTGGTCAGGCGGATCTCGCGACGGCCGTCCACCAGCACCCGTCCGACGATGGCCTCCAGTTCGCGCACCTGCATCGACACCGCCGGCTGGGTCAGGTGCAGCAGGCGCGCGGCCTGGGTGAAGCTGCCGCTGTCGGCCAGCGCGACGATGGCGCGCAGCTGGCGCAGCGTGGTGCGTTGAGGGAGCTTCATCAGGATTCCTTATCTCAAAACACGCAAAAACCTCATTGGAGCTTATTTCAGCAAATGCTTAGGCTCGTGTCACGACCTCGCAACAAATCCGGGACACGAGCATGTTCTCCATCGAGCGCACCACCCTCACCGAGTACCTGATCACCCAGCGCCGCCGCCATCCCGGCGCCACCGGCGAACTCAACGCCCTGCTGCTGCAGGTCGCGCAGGCCTGCAAGGCGATCTCGCGTGCGGTGGCCCACGGCGCGCTCGGCGGGGTGCTCGGCAGCCTGGACAGCGAGAACGTGCAGGGCGAGACGCAGAAGAAGCTCGACGTGCTGGCCGACGAGATCTTCCTGCGCGCCACCCACTGGGGCGGCGACCTGGCCGGCATGGTGTCCGAGGAGAACGAGGAACCGATCCCGCTGCCCGCGGGCCATGCGCGCGGCAAGTACCTGCTGGTGTTCGATCCGCTGGACGGCTCGTCCAACATCGACGTGAACGTCTCGGTGGGTTCGATCTTCTCGGTGCTGCGCGCCCCCGCCCCCGGCGAGGACGCGATGGCCGCCGACTTCCTGCAGCCCGGCACCCAGCAGGTGGCCGCCGGCTACGCGATCTACGGCCCCTCCACCATGCTGGTGCTCACCGTGGGCGACGGCGTCGCGGGCTTCACCCTCGACCCCGTGATCGGCGACTTCTTCCTCACCCACCCGGACATCCGCATCCCGGAGGCCACCCGCGAGTTCGCCATCAACGCCTCCAACGCGCGCTTCTGGGAGCCGCCGGTGCGCCGCTACGTGGACGAATGCCTGGCCGGCAAGACCGGCGAGCGCGGCGCGGACTTCAACATGCGCTGGATCGCCTCGCTGGTGGCCGAGACCCACCGCATCCTGATGCGCGGCGGGGTCTTCCTCTACCCGCGCGACCGCAAGGACCCGGCCAAGCCCGGGCGGCTGCGCCTGCTCTACGAGTGCAACCCGATCGGCATGATCGTCGAGCAGGCCGGCGGGCGCGCCTCCACCGGCGACCGCCCGGTACTGACGGTGCCGCCCGAGGAACTCCACCAGCGCATTGGCTTCGTCTTCGGCTCGCGCGAAGAGGTCGAGCGCATCGAACGCTATCACGCGGAACCGGCCACCGAGGGGAACGCCGAGCTGCCGCTGTTCCACAGCCGCAGCCTGTTCCTGCAGCACTGATTTCCCATCGCTCCAGGAGGACGCCATGTCCGAACGCCACCCCATCGTCGCCATCACCGGCTCGTCCGGCGCGGGTACCAGCACCGTGCAGCGCACCTTCGAGGAGATCTTCCGCCGCGAAGGCGTGAGCGCCGCGGTGATCGAGGGCGACAGCTTCCACGCCTACGACCGCCAGGCCATGCGCGAGAAGATGGCCGAATTCGAGGCCGGCGGCGAGCTCTCGCACTTCTCGCACTTCGGCCCCGAGGCCAACCTGTTCGAAGAGCTCGAGCAGCTCTTCCGCAGCTACGCGGAAACCGGGCGGGGGCGCCGCCGCAAGTACCTGCACAACGCCGAGGAAGCCGAGCCCTACGGCCAACAGCCCGGCACCTTCACCCCCTGGGAAGACCTGCCGGCCGGCAGCGACCTGCTGTTCTACGAAGGCCTGCACGGCGCGGTGCACACCGAGACCGCCAACGTCGCCCAGCACCCTGACCTGCTGATCGGCGTGGTGCCGGTGGTGAACCTGGAGTGGATCCAGAAGCTGCACCGCGACAAGAGCATGCGCGGCTACTCCACCGAGGCGGTCACCGACACCATCCTGCGCCGCATGCACGACTACGTGCATTACATCTGCCCGCAGTTCGCCCGCACCCATGTGAACTTCCAGCGCGTGCCGACGGTGGACACCTCCAACCCCTTCATCGCCCGCGCGGTGCCGACCGCCGACGAGTCCATGGTGGTGATCCGCTTCGCCAACCCCAAGGGCATCGACTTCCCCTACCTGCTGAACATGATCGACAGCTCCTTCATGAGCCGCGCCAACACCATCGTGGTGCCCGGCGGAAAGATGGAGCTGGCGATGCAGCTGATCTTCACCCCCTTCATCTGGCGCCTGATCGAGCGGCGCAAGAAGCTGCTCTGAGGAGGCCACAGCCATGAACATGCGTTTCGATTCCGCCGCCCTCGACACCCTGTGCGCCAACGCGCTGCGCTTTCTCGCCATCGACGCGGTCGAGCAGGCGAAATCCGGCCACCCCGGCATGCCGATGGGCATGGCCGAGATCGCCGTCGCGCTGTGGACCCGCCACCTGCGCCACGACCCGGCCGACCCGGCGTGGGCCGACCGCGACCGCTTCGTGCTCTCCAACGGCCACGGCTCCATGCTGCTCTATGGCCTGCTGCACCTGACCGGCTACGACCTGCCGGTCGATGAGCTGAAGCGCTTCCGCCAGCTGCACAGCAAGACCCCCGGCCATCCGGAACACGGCCTCACCCCCGGGGTGGAGACCACCACCGGGCCGCTCGGCCAGGGCCTGGCCAACGCGGTCGGCATGGCGCTCGCAGAGAAGCTGCTGGCGCGCGAATTCAACCGCCCCGGCCACGACATCGTCGACCACCGTACCTGGGTGTTCATGGGCGACGGCTGCCTGATGGAGGGCGTCAGCCACGAGGCCGCTTCCTTCGCCGGCGTGCAGCGCCTGTCCAAGCTGATCGCCCTGTGGGACGACAACCGCATCTCGATCGATGGCCAGGTCGACGGCTGGTTCGCCGACGACACCCCGGCGCGCTTCCGCGCCTACGGCTGGAACGTCATCGAGAGCGTGGACGGCCACAGCGTGGCGGCGGTCGACCGCGCCATCCGCGAGGCGGTTGCCAATGCGGAGAACGACGTCGGCCCCACGCTGATCTGCTGCCGCACCACCATCGGCCGCGGCAGCCCGGCGCGCGCCGGGACGGCCGACGTGCACGGCGCGCCGCTGGGCGCCGAGGAGATCGCTGCCACCCGCGCGGCGCTGGGCTGGCCGCACGCGCCCTTCGAGATTCCCGCGGAAGTGCGCACCGCCTTCGACACGCGCGCCGCCGGTGCCGAACGCCGCGCCGCCTGGCAGGCGCGCTTCGAGACCTACCGCGCCGCCTGGCCGGAAGCCGCCGCCGAGTTCGAACGCCGCATGGCGGGCCAACTGCCGGTGGGCTTCCCGGTGCTGGCGCAGGCCATCCTGCGCGGGGTGAACAAGGACACCGCCACCGTCGCCAGCCGCAAGGCCAGCCAGCAGGCCATCGCCCGCCTCGCCCGCGCGCTGCCCGAACTGCTCGGCGGCTCGGCCGACCTGACCCACTCCAACCTCACCGACTGGCCGGGCTGCGGCGCGGTGCGTGCCGACGCCGGCGGGCGCCACATCAACTGGGGGGTGCGCGAGTTCGGCATGTCCGCGGCACTCAACGGCATCGCCCTGCATGGCGGCTTCCTGCCCTTCGGCGCCACCTTCCTGGTGTTCTCCGACTACGCCCGCAACGCCATCCGCATGAGCGCGCTGCTCGCCCAGCGGGTGGTGTACGTGATGACCCACGACTCCATCGGCCTGGGCGAGGACGGCCCCACCCACCAGCCGGTCGAGCACCTGCCCAGCCTGCGCCTGATTCCGGGCCTCGACGTGTGGCGGCCCTGCGACGCGGTCGAAACCCAGGCCGCGTGGAGCGCCGCGGTGCAACACCGTGGCCCCAGCCTGCTGGCGCTCTCCCGCCAGAACCTGCCCCACCAGGCCCGCGACGCCGAGCAGCTGGAGGCGATCGCGCGCGGCGGCTACGTGCTGGCCGAGGCCGCCGGGGGCAAGCCCGCGCTGCTGCTGATCGCCACCGGCTCCGAGGTGGCGCTGGCAATGGCCGCGCGCGAGCGCCTGCAGGCCGACGGCATCCCCACCCGCGTGGTGTCCATGCCCTGCACCGCCGCCTTCGATCGCCAGGACGCCGACTGGCGCGCCGCGGTACTGCCCGCCGGGGTGCCGCGCGTGGCGGTCGAGGCCGCGCAGCCGGACGGCTGGTGGAAATACCTGGCGGACGCGCCGCGCGCCGCGGTGGTCGGCATCGAGCGTTTCGGCGAATCCGCACCGGCCGCGGACCTGGCCGCCTTCTTCGGCTTCACCGCCGAACGCGTGGCCGACGCCGCGCGCCGCCTCGTATAGCCGCCGATCGCGGCCAAGACCGCTCCTACAGCGCGGTAGGAGCGGCCTTGGCCGCGATCCGCCCGTCACACCATCCCCGCCCGAATTCCCCTACCCACCATCCGAGGAGACCCACGTGACCATCAGAGTCGCCATCAACGGCTACGGCCGCATCGGGCGCAACGTACTGCGCGCCCACTTCGAGAACGGTCGCCGCCACCCGCTCGAGATCGTCGCCATCAACGATCTGGGCAATGCCCAGACCAACGCCCACCTCACCCGCTACGACAGCGTGCACGGTCCCTTCCCACACGACATCGAGGTTGGAGCGGACGGCTTCACGGTCGACGGCCAGGCCATCCGCGTGTTCGCCGAGCGCGACCCCGCCCGCCTGCCCTGGGGCGAGCTGGGGGTGGACGTGGTGCTCGAATGCACCGGCCTGTTCACCAGCAAGGCCAAGGCCGGCGCCCACCTGGAGGCCGGCGCCGGCAAGGTGCTGATCTCCGCGCCCGGCGGCGAGGACGTCGACGCCACCGTGGTGTACGGGGTGAACCACCACAGCCTGCGCCGCGCGCACCGCGTGGTGTCCAACGCCAGCTGCACCACCAACTGCCTGGCGCCGCTCGCCAGCGCGCTGCACCGTCCGCTGGGCATCGTGCGCGGGCTGATGACCACGGTGCATTCCTACACCAACGACCAGGTGCTGATCGACGTCTATCACGACGACCTGCGCCGCGCGCGCAGCGCAACCCAGTCGCTGATCCCGACGAAGACCGGCGCCGCCGCCGCGGTCGGCCTGGTGCTGCCCGAGCTGGCCGGCCGCCTGGACGGCTTCGCGGTGCGGGTGCCCACGCCCAACGTGTCCTTCACCGACTTCACCTTCGTCGCCGCGCGGCCGACCACGGTGGACGAGGTGAACGACCTGGTGCGCGAGGCCGCTCACGGCCGCCTGCGCGGCATCCTGGCGGTGAACGAGCTGCCGCTGGTGTCCTGCGACTTCAACCACGACCCGCATTCGAGCATCTTCGACGCCACCCTGACCCGAGTGGACAAGGACCTGGTCAAGGTCACCGCCTGGTACGACAACGAATGGGGCTTCTCCAACCGCATGCTCGACACCGCGGTGGCGATGATGGAGGCCGAATGATGAGCGCACCCGACTTCCTCCGTCTGGAAGACCTCGCCCGCGACGGCCGGCTGCGCGGCCAGCGCGTCTTCCTGCGCGCCGACTTCAACGTGCCGCTGGCCGCCGACGGAACGCTCGCCGACGACACCCGCATCCGCGCCACCCTGCCCGGCATCCGCCTGTGCCTGGAGGCCGGCGCCGCAGTGATGCTGGCCTCCCATCTCGGCCGCCCCACCGAGGGCGCGCTCGGCGACGCCGACTCGCTCGCCCCGGTGGCCGCACGCCTAACCGAACTGCTCGGCGCCCCGGTGCCGCTGGTGCGCGACTGGGTGGGCGGCGCCTTCGACGTCGCCCCGGGCAGCGCGGTGCTGCTGGAGAACTGCCGCGGCAACCGCGGCGAGAAGGCCGACAGCGCGGAGCTGGCCGCCTGCATCGCGAGCTGGATCGACGTCTACGCGAACGAGGCCTTCGGCGCGGCGCACCGCAGCGAATGCACCACCCACGCGCTGGCGCTCGCCGCCCCGCTGGCCTGCGCCGGCCCGCTGATGGCCGCCGAGCTCGACGCCCTGGGCCGCGCGCTCGCCGCCCCGGCCCGCCCGCTGGTGGCCATCGTCGGCGGCTCCAAGGTATCCACCAAGCTCAGCGTGCTGGAGCGGCTGGCCGACCGGGTGGACGTGCTGGTGGTGGGCGGCGGCATCGCCAACACCTTCCTTGCCGCGCGCGGCGCGTCGGTCGGCGCGTCCTTGCACGAGCCCGAGCTGCTCGACGCCGCCCGCCGGGTGGAGCGCCGCCTCGAACGGCGCGGCGCGCGCCTGTGGCTGCCGGCAGACGTGCTCACCGCCGACCGCTTCGCCGCCGACGCGCGGGTGGCGGTACGCGCGGCCGAGGCGGTGCCCGAAGGCGAGATGATCCTCGACGTCGGCCCGGTCAGCCGCGCCGCGCTCGGTGGGGTGCTCGCCGCCGCCGGCACCATCGTGTGGAACGGCCCGCTCGGCGTGTTCGAGTTCCCCGCCTTCGCCGAGGGCTCCCGCGCGCTGGCCGAGGCCATCGCCGCCAGCCGGGCGTTCTCGATCGCCGGCGGCGGCGACACCCTGGCGGCGATCGCCGCCTTCGGCGTGGAGCGCCACATCGACTACATCTCCACCGGCGGTGGCGCCTTCCTGGAGTTCCTCGAAGGCCGCGAGCTGCCCGCGGTGGCCGCGCTGAAGATCCGCGCGCGGCCCAACAGCCGGCGGATCCTGCCGACCGCGCACTACGAGAACGAATCCGAGGCCGCCTGAAGTCCCGCAATCGCCCGTAGGAGCGGCCTTGGCCGCGATCGCCCCCGATTTGACGCCCACAACCGCGAACACATTCGACAAAGGAGACACCCCCATGGCGATGATCGCCCTGCGTCAGCTGCTGGACCACGCCGCCGAACACGGCTACGGCGTGCCGGCCTTCAACATCAACAACATGGAACAGATCCACGCCATCATGCAGGCCGCCGCAGAGACCGCCAGCCCGGTCATCCTGCAGGCCTCGGCCGGCGCGCGCGGCTATGCCGGCGAGGCCTTCCTGCGCCACATGGTGGCGGCCGCCGTGGAGGAATGGCCGGACATTCCGATCTGCCTGCACCAGGACCACGGCGCCAGCCCGGCGGTGTGCCAGCAGGCCATCCGCTCCGGCTTCACCAGCGTGATGATGGACGGCTCGCTGCGTGAGGACATGAAGACCCCGGCGAGCTGGGACTACAACGTCTCGGTGACCCGCCGGGTGGTCGACATGGCCCACGCGGTGGGCGTGTCGGTGGAAGGCGAGCTCGGCTGCCTCGGTTCGCTGGAAACCGGACAGGCCGGCGAGGAGGACGGCGTGGGCGCAGAAGGCACGCTGGACCACAGCCAGATGCTCACCGACCCCGCGCAGGCCGCCGACTTCGTCGCCGCCACCGGGGTGGATGCGCTGGCGGTGGCGATCGGGACCAGCCACGGCGCCTACAAGTTCACCCGCCCGCCCACCGGAGACATCCTCGACATCGACCGCATCGCCGCCATCCACCGGCGCATCCCGGACACCCACCTGGTCATGCACGGCTCCTCCAGCGTGCCGCAGGAATGGCTGGCCATCATCCGCGAGCACGGCGGCGAGATCGGCGAGACCTACGGCGTGCCGGTCGAGGCCATCGTCGCCGGAATCAGGAACGGCGTGCGCAAGGTGAACATCGACACCGACCTGCGCCTGGCGATGACAGGCGCCATGCGTCGCCTGCTCGACCAGGACCGCAAGGAGTTCGACCCGCGCAAGGTCTTCCGCGCCGCCACCGCGGCCGCGCGCGAGATCTGCCGCGCGCGCTTCGAAGCCTTCGGCTGCGCCGGCCAGGCCGCGCGCATCCAGCCCCTGCCGCTCGCCGTGCTGGCGCGCCGCTACGCGCAGGCGGCCTGAGCCGGCGCGACACCCCGATCCCTGCCTTTACAGGCCTTGGCCCGCCCGCACGACGCGGAGCGGGCTTCTTTTTGCGCACCGCTGACACGCGCTTACAAAAATCGGCGCGTCCGGGGCTGACGCCCACGGGCTGCGGATTGCACCATTGCCGGGTGTCACCGTCCAACGACAGTCACGAACCGACGAGAGGAGAACGAACCATGAACAAACTCATCATCGCCGCCCTGTCCACCGCCCTGCTCACCGCCTGCGCCACCAACCCCTATACCGGTGAACACGCCAAGACCGCCACCGGCGCCACCATAGGCGCGGGCGCGGGCGCGGTGCTCGGCGGAGTGGTCTCCAGCCGCGGCGACCGCACCAAGGGCGTGCTGATCGGCACCGCGATCGGCGCCACGGTGGGCGGCCTGATCGGCCGGCAGATGGACAAGCAGGAGGCCGAGCTGCGCCAGAGCATGTCGGGCAGCGGCGTGGAGGTGATGCGCGAGGGCGACACCATCCGCCTGCAGGCCCCGGAGAACATCACCTTCGACACCAACCGCGCCGACGTGAAGCCGCAGTTCCAGCCGGTGCTCGGCCAGCTGGCGCAGAGCATCCGCCAATACCCCGGCACCGTGGTACAGGTGGAGGGCCACACCGACTCCACCGGTTCGGCGGCCTACAACCAGACGCTGTCCGAGAACCGCGCCGCCAGCGTGCGCAGCTACCTGGTGCAGCAGGGTGTGGAGGCCAACCGCCTGCTCGCGGTGGGCTACGGCATGAGCCGGCCGATTGCCGACAACAGCACCGCAACCGGCCGCGCACAGAACCGCCGGGTGGAGATCCTCATCGTGCCGCAGCAACAGCAGCAGTAGCGCGCCGCGCGCCCCGGTGCCGCGGCGCACGACGGCCGATGACGCCGGGGACTTCCCCGCAAAGCGCGCAGGCAGGTACTCTTGCGCTTGTTCCGCCACCCCCGGCATGACCGCCGGGACAGGCGCCCAACCCGTGGTCATACCTGCCGCCCATGTCCCTGTTCCAGTCGCATCCGCTGCGCCAGACGCTCAGCGACGAGATCCACGCCCGCCCGCCGGTCGCCATCGACACGCCGGAGCTGGTCACCTACCTCGCCTTCCTGCATGAGGCGGGCAACGTCGAGCGCGAGGCCCAGCACCTGCGCCTGCTGGCCGAGCAGCTCGGACTGCCCGAGCCGGCCACCGACACGGGCCATCTCTTCCTCGACGCCGGCCGCTTCCGCCTGAAGTGGGAGCGCCACAACGAGTTCTCCAGCTACACCTTCTTCCGCCGCATACAGACCGGCGACAGCGCCGAGGACAACGCCCTGCTCGACGTGCCGGCCGCCTGGCGCAAGGCCATTCCCGGCCAGCTGATCGTCGCCACCCATGTGGAGGTGCGCTCGGTCGCCGAGGTGGCGCCCGACCAGGTGATGGCCGAGCTCTCGCCTCACGGCCGGCAGACCGTGGTGGCCAAGGTGGCCGACGACGCCGCCTGGGTGTTCACCGACTTCCAGATCGTGGACGGTTTCTCGCGCTTCCAGGTGCTCGACGCCTCGCTGACCCGGCGCCAGGCCGGGCGCACCGTGCAGCGCCTGCTGGAGATCGAGACCTACCGCGTGATCGCCCTGCTCGCTTTCCCGGTGGCCAAGGAAGTCGGCCGCCTGCTGTCGCGCGCCGAGGACGAGCTGGCCGACCTGATGGACAGCATCGGCCGTGCCGAGAGCGCCGAGGACGAGCGCGCGGTGCTCGCCCGCCTGACCCGTCTGGCCGCCGAGGTCGAACGCTCGGTGGCGCACACCACCTTCCGCTTCGGCGCGGCCGCCGCCTACTACCGCCTGGTGACGCAGCGCATCGAAGAACTGCGCGAGACCCGGCTGACCGGCTTCCCCACCATCGGCGAGTTCATGGCCCGCCGCCTGACCCCGGCCATCGACACCTGCGCCACCATGTCGCGCCGCCAGGAGGACCTCTCCGGCCGGATCGCGCGCAACTCGCAGCTGCTGCGCACCCGGGTGGACATCGAGCTGCAGCGCCAGAACCAGGAGCTGCTCGCGCAGATGAACCGCCGCGCCCGCCTGCAATTGCGCCTGCAGGAGACGGTGGAAGGCCTCTCCGTGGTGGCGATCACCTACTACGGCTCGCAGCTGGTGCAGTACCTGGCCAAGGGCGGCAAGGACTACATCGCGCCGGCCAGCCCGGAGGTGGTCACCGCGGTGTCGATCCCGCTGATCGCCGGCCTGGTCGCGCTCGGCCTGCGGCGCATGCGCCGGGCGCTGGCGGCCGAAGAGGCGGCACAGCACTGAGCATGAAGGCGGGAGGACACCCATGATCGGCGCACTCACCCTGCTGCTCGTCTACCAGCTGATCGGCGAGGTCATCGCCCGCGGCTTCGCGCTGCCGGTGCCCGGCCCGGTGATCGGCATGCTGCTGCTCTTCCTCACCCTGGTGGTGCGCGGGCGGGTGGGCAACGAACTGCGCAGCACCGCCGGCGGCCTGCTGCAGCACCTGTCGCTGCTCTTCGTGCCCGCCGGCACCGGGGTGATGCTGCACTACCAGCGCCTGGCGGACGAATGGCTGCCGCTGCTGGCCGCGGTGGTCGGCTCCACCTTCCTGGCGATGGCGGTCAGCGCGCTGGTGCTGCGCGCGCTCAGCCCCCGCAACGGCGCGGAGACACCGGAATGAATCCGCGCATCGACGAGATCTGGGTCTATCTCTCCACCACCCCGCTGCTCGGCCTCACCCTGACCCTGGTCGCCTATCAGTGCGCCTGGTGGCTGTACAAGCGGGCCAACTTCCATCCCGCCGCCAACCCGGTGATGATCGCGGTGACCCTGCTGGTGGCGGTGCTGAGCATCACCGGCACCGACTACCAGACCTATTTCGACGGCGCGCAGTTCGTGCACTTCCTGCTCGGCCCGGCCACCGTGGCGCTGGCGATTCCGCTCTATGCGCAACTGCCGCGCCTCAAGGCCATGCTGCTGCCGCTGCTCGGCGCGCTGGTCGCCGGCTCGCTCACCGCGGCGCTGTCGGCCTTCGGCATCGGCGCGCTGCTCGGTGCCAGCACCCAGTCGCTGATGTCGCTCGCGCCCAAGAGCGTGACCACGCCGATCGCCATGGGCGTGGCCGAGAGCCTCGGCGGCCTGCCCTCGCTGACCGCGGTGCTGGTGATCCTCACCGGCATCCTCGGCGCCATAGGCGCACGCGGGCTGTTCGGCCTGATGCGCATCGACGACCACGCGGTGCGCGGCTTCGCCACCGGCGTGGCGGCCCACGGCATCGGCACCGCGCGCGCCTTCCAGGTCAGCGAGCAGTGCGGCGCCTTCGCCGCGCTGGCGATGGGCCTGAACGGACTGATCACCGCGCTGTCCCTCCCCTGGCTGCTGCCGCCCATCCTGCGCTGGTTCGGCCTCTGAATCTCCACCACAAGTCCGCACGACGCATGAGGATGCGCCCTTGAACGCCCTGTACCGCTGGTTCGACCGCAACATCCTCGAACTCGGCCGCGAGATGCGGCTGTCCTACCTGCCGCCGCTGATGGTGTACATGGCCGCCGGGGTCTCCGGCCTCACCGGCATCGTCGGCACCTTCTTCATCAAGGACTACCTCGACCTCTCCGCCGCCTTCCTCGCCGCGCTCGGCTTCTGGGCGGGTATCCCGTGGGCGCTGAAGATGCCGATCGGCCACCTGGTCGACCTGCTGTGGCGCTACAAGTCCGGGCTGGTCTATCTCGGCGCCTCGCTGATCGCCGCCAGCCTGCTGATCATGATCGGCCTGATCGGCAACCCGGAGGCGATGCGCGCGGTGATGCCGGCCGAGGCCTGGTTCGTGCTCTCGGTGCTGCTCGCCCCGGTGGGCTACGTGATGCAGGACGCGGTGGCCGACGCGATGACGGTGGAGGCGGTGCCGCGCCTGGACGAACACGGCCAGCCGATCGCACCCGAGACCATCCGCCTGATGCACACCACCATGCAGATGCTCGGCCGGGTGGCGATCATCGGCGGCACCGTGCTGGTGGCGCTCGCCAACGTGGTGCTGTTCCAGGGCAGCGAGGCGCTGCCCGAGGCGGACAAGGTCGCCATCTACCTGCGCATCTACGAGTACGCGCTGATCATCCCGCTGCTGTCGGTCAGCGGCGTGCTGCTGGCCGCCCTGCTCAAGCGCCGCGAGGCGCGACGACTCGCCGCCCTGGGCCATGAGGACGAGGCCATCGACCGCCTGCTGCACCAGCCCGAGGAGAAGACCGCGCCCAACTGGTGGATCCTGGGCGGCAGCGCGGTGTTCGTGGCGATCACCCTCACCGTCGGCCTGTCCGGCATCGAGTACGGCCAGGAGCTGATCTTCGTGTGCTCCTTCGCCATCATCGGCTTCATGATCTCGCGGCTGCTGCGCGAACTCGCCCCAGAAGCCGCACGCACCCTGCTCGGCACGGTGATCGTCATCTTCATCTTCCGCGCCATGCCCTCGTCCGGCGCCGGCTCGGGCTGGTGGATGATCGACGAACTGGGCTTCGACCAGAGTTTCCTGTCGCGCCTGGACCTGATCGTCAGCACGCTCACGCTGGCCGGGCTGTTCCTCTTCCGCCGCTTCATGGCGGAAAAGTCCATCGCCCAGATCGTCATCTTCCTGACCCTGGCCGGCACCCTGCTGTCGCTGCCCATCATCGGCATGTACCACGGCCTGCACGAATGGACCGCCAGCGTCACCGGCGGCGTGGTGGATGCGCGCTTCATTGCCATCGCGAACACCGCGCTGGAGTCGCCGCTCGGCCAGGTGTCCATGGTGCCGATGCTGGCCTGGATCGCCAACTCGGCCCCGCCCCACCTCAAGGCCACCTTCTTCGCGGTGATGGCCTCCTTCACCAACCTGGCGCTGTCGGCCTCGCAGCTGGGCACCAAGTACCTGAACCAGATCTACACCGTGACCCGCGAGGTGCGCGATGCGGTCAGCGGCGCGGTGAAGGTGCCCGCCGACTACAGCGAGCTGGGCCTGCTGCTGCTCACCGTGACCGTGCTCGGCCTGCTGCTGCCGCTGGCCGCGGTGGCGCTGACACGCGCGCTCGGGCTGCGCAGCGCGTGAGGAATCTGCCGGGATGTTGACCTGATCCATTGCTCCTTTGCCGCCGGAGGCGGAAACTTGCGGGCAAAGGTCTTCGCGACCGGATAACCACGGGGGGAAGCATCATGACACCGAGCTCGGTTCACGACATCCGCAACCTCGCCCTGCTGGGCCAGGCCGGCGCCGGCAAGACCACGCTGCTCGAGGCCCTGCTGGCCGCCTCCGGCGGCATCGGCGCCGCAGGCAGCATCGAGCGCGGCGACACGGTGAGCGACTTCGACCCGGCCGAGAAGGCCATGGGCCACTCGCTCAACACCGGGCTCGCCCACCTCGAATGGGCCGGACACTGGATCAACCTGCTCGACACCCCGGGCACCCCCGACTTCCTCGGCCGCGCCCTGCTCGCCCTGCCGGCGGTGGAGACCGCGGTCATCGTGGTCAATGCCCAGGCCGGCATCGAATCGATGACCCGCCGGCTGATGGAAGCCGCCGCCGGCAAGTGCCGGATGATCGTGGTCAACCGCATCGACGCCAGCGGCGCCGACCTGGCCGGCGTGATGGCCGCCATCGAATCGGCCTTCGGCCGCGAGTGCCTGCCGATCAACCTGCCCGCGCCGGACGCAAGCCGGGTCATCGACTGCTTCTTCACCCCCGAATACGACGCCGAAACCGCCTTCTCTTCGGTATCCGCCGCCCACGACGCCATCGTCGACCAGGTGGTCGAGCTCGACGAAGCGCTGATGGCGAGCTACCTGGAACAAGGCGAGAGCCTGGACCCCGAGCAGCTGCACGACCCCTTCGAGCAGGCCCTGCGCGAAGGCCACTTGGTACCGGTGTGCTTCGTTTCGTCCCGGACCGGCGCGGGCGTGGCCGAACTGCTGGACGTGCTCGCCCGCCTGATGCCCGACCCCACCGAAGGCAACCCGCCGCGCTTCGTCAAGGGCGAGGGCGCGAATGCGCTGCCGGTGGAGGTCGTGGCGGACCCCGGGCGCCATGTCGTCGCCCATGTGTTCCAGGTCCAGAACGACGTCTACCGCGGCAAGCTGGCGCTCTTCCGCATTCACCAGGGCACGCTCGATGCCGGCGCGCAGCTCTACATCGGCGATGCGCGCAAGCCGGTCAAGGTCGCCCACCTGCTGCGCATCCAGGGCCGCCAGCAGGTCGAGATCCCGCGCGGTGTGACCGGCGACATCTGCGCCCTGGCGCGCATCGACGAACTGCACCGCGACGCGGTGCTGCACGACTCGCACGACGAGGACCTGCACCACCTGCTGCCGCCTCCCTACCCCCAGCCCTTCCACGGCCTGGCACTGATCCCGAAGAAACATGGCGACGAGCAGAAACTCTCCGAAGCGCTCGCCCGCCTGCTCGACGAAGACCCCTGCCTGGAAGTGAGCTTCGACACCCAGGCACGCCAGACCGTGGTGCGCGGCCTGGGCGAGTTGCACCTGCGCATGGTGCTGGAGCAGCTCGCCAGCCGCTGGAACCTGGAGGTGGACACCGCCACGCCGGCGGTGCCCTATCGCGAAACCGTCGCCACCAGTGCCGAGGCGCGCTACCGGCACAAGAAGCAGTCCGGCGGCGCCGGCCAGTTCGGCGAAGTGGCGCTGCGCGTCGAGCCGCTGCCGCGCGGCAGCGGCCTGCAACTGGCCGACGAGATCAAGGGCGGGACGATTCCCACCCAGTTCATGCCGGCGGTGGAAAAAGGCGTGCGTCAGGCGGTGGCCGAGGGTTGCCTGGCGGGTTTCCCGCTGCAGGACCTGAAGGTGGTGGTGACCGACGGCAAGCACCACGCGGTGGACTCGAACGAGGTGTCCTTCGTCACCGCGGCGCGCCACGCGCTGCAGGAGGCGGTGAACGCCGCCAGGCCGGTGCTGCTGGAGCCCTTGCTGGAGGTCAGGGTGAGCGCGGACGAGCGCCACTTCGGCGAGATCAGCGCCGAATTCGCCAGCCGGCGCGGACGCCTGAACGGCACCGACAGCCACGCGCAGGGACGGATCAGCCTGACCGCACTGGTGCCGATGGCCGAGTTGGAAGGCTTCGAGGCCCGCCTGAAGTCGATCTGTGCCGGCGAGAGCGAATGCACGCTGAGCCCGCATTCCTACGAACCGGCCCCGGGCGAGGTGCAGCAACGCCTGGCCGGCGACTTCGTCCGCCACCGGGCGCACGAGCAATGAGTTCAAGGACGGTGGCCACACGATGCAGCTGACCGACAAGCAACTCGCCTACTGGCGCCGTACCCGCATGCTGACGGCCGCCCTGCTGGCGGTATGGTTCGGGGTGACCTTCGTCGGCGCCTATTACGCCATCGCGCTCAACGAGTTCGAGCTGTTCGGCTTCCCGCTGGGCTTCTACGCCTTTGCCCAGGGCGCGCTGATCGTCTACCTGGCGATCATCGCCATCTACGTCTACGTGATGAACCGCCTGGATCACACCTACGGGGTGGCCGAGCGGCGCTGAGCCGCGCAGCGAGCCTTCACGCTTCGCAGGCCGGAAGCCCGCCATGCAGCGGGCGTTTGCCCGCGGGGCGTGCCGGCGCTTACTCGCCCTTGCCGTTCTCCGGCTGGGCCTCGCCACGCTTGCGGCCGAGCTTCATCGGGTGGGCGTGACGGGACAGGGCGAAATCGAGCATGAACTTGCTCCAGATGGTGATCCCCGCCAGCGTCGTCCAGGTCTCGAAATCGAAGCTGCCGGTCAGCACGCCGAAGATCGTCCACACCACCACCACGCCGCCCACCAGATTGATGGCCGCGCTGTAAGGCGCGAACTTGGCGGGATTGGGGGGCGGTTCGCCGCGCTTGAGCGCCACCTCGGAGAAGTCCCGCTTGACGACGATGCGCCAGGCCCGGCGCAGCCAGAAGAAGGCGATCGGAAACAGGGCGAGAAAGAGGATCCAGTTCAGCACTAGGCTGACATGGGGTGCCATTGCGGTCATACGGTACTCCGGATTCGCTCGCGCCGTCGGCGAGCCGAGGGGCGCAAGGTGCCACAAAAGAAAAAACCCCGCCAGAAGATCCGGCGGGGTTTTCCTTGTTCTCCCGGTGCGGGCCCGCGTCGCGGGCCCGCCGGGATCGCTTGCTTACACCCTTTGCTTAGTGGGCGTGGGAACCGTCGACCGCCTTCGCACCACGCGGGATACGAACGCTTTCGACCAGCGCCTGGATGTGCTCCGGCGGCTCCTTGGTGACCTTATCCACGATGAAGGCCACGGCGAAGTTCACCAGCGCACCGATCGCACCGAAGGCTTCCGGCGTGATGCCGAAGAAGCTGTTGGCGCCACCGATCAGGCCGAGGTAGTCGGTGCCCTTGATGAAGAAGATGCCCTTGTGAGCGAACACGTAGAACAGGGTGATGAACAGACCTGCCAGCATGCCCGCGATGGCGCCTTCCTTGTTCATCTTCTTGGAGAAGATGCCCATCATGATCGCCGGGAACAGCGAGGAGGCGGCAATACCGAAGGCCAGGGCCACGGTACCGGCAGCGAAGCCCGGGGGGTTCAGACCCAGGTAACCCGCCACCACGATGGCACCGGCCATCGCCACCTTACCGGTCATCAGTTCGCCCTTCTCGGAGAGATCCGGCACGAAGACGTTCTTCACCAGGTCATGCGACACCGCCGAGGAGATCGCCAGCAGCAGGCCGGCAGCGGTCGACAGCGCGGCGGCCAGGCCACCGGCAGCAACCAGCGCGATCACCCAGTTCGGCAGCAGCGCGATTTCCGGGTTGGCCAGCACGATGATGTCGGCGTTCACCGTCAGCTCGTTGCCCTTCCAGCCAGCCTGTTCGGCCTTCGCAACGGCATCGGCGTTCTTGCTCTTGTCGTTGTAGTACTGGATGCGGCCGTCGCCGTTCTTGTCTTCCCACTTCAGCAGGCCGGTCTGCTCCCAGCGCTTCATCCAGCCCGGACGCTCTTCGTACACCAGGCTGGCATCAGCCGCGTACAGGTCCTTGTTGGCCATGATCGCTTCGGCGTTGGTGACCATGCGGCCATCGGCGCTGCGCTCCAGGCCAACCGCGGTGTTGGTGGTGGCGATCAGGTTCAGCTTGGCCATCGCCGCCACGGCCGGAGCGGTGGTGTAGAGAATGGCGATGAACACCAGGGCCCAACCGGCGGAGCTACGGGCGTCCTTCACCTTCGGAACGGTGAAGAAGCGCACGATCACGTGCGGCAGACCGGCGGTACCGATCATCAGCGACATGGTGTACACGAACATGTTCAGGTAGGAGCCCGGAACGGAGCTGGTGTACTCGCTGAAGCCGAGGTCCTTGACCACCAGGTTCAGCTTGTCGAGCAGCGACACGCTGGTGCCGGCGATGTCGGAACCCAGGCCGAGCTGCGGCAGCGGGTTGCCGGTGAGCTGCAGGGAGATGAACACGGCCGGAACGGTGTAGGCCAGGATCAGCACCATGTACTGGGCCACCTGGGTGTAGGTGATGCCCTTCATGCCGCCGAACACGGCGTACATGAACACGATGCCCATACCGACGTAGATGCCGACTTCGTTCGACACGCCGAGGAAGCGCGAGAACGCCACACCGACACCGGTCATCTGGCCGATGATGTAGGTGATGGAAGCGGTCAGCAGGCAGAGCACCGCCACGGTGGAGGCCGTCTTCGAGTAGAAGCGGTCACCGATGAACTGCGGCACGGTGAACTTGCCGAACTTGCGCAGGTACGGAGCCAGCAGCATGGCCAGCAGAACGTAGCCGCCGGTCCAGCCCATCAGGAACAGGCCGCCGCCGTAGCCCATGTTGGAAATCAGGCCGGCCATGGAGATGAAGGAGGCCGCGGACATCCAGTCTGCCGCGGTCGCCATGCCGTTGGTGACGGGGTGAACGCCGCCGCCGGCCACGTAGAAATCGCTGGTGGAACCGGCACGCGCCCAGATGGCGATACCGATGTACAGCGCGAAGGACGCGCCGACGACCAGGTAGGTTAGAGTTTGCAGATCCATGTGTCGTCCTCTCTCAGTCTTCGTGCACGTCGAACTTGCGGTCGATATCGCCCATTGCCTTCGCGTAGTAGAAGATCAGCGCGATGAACACGTAGATCGAACCTTGCTGAGCGAACCAGAAACCGAGCGGGTAGCCGCCCAGACTGATGGAGTTGAGAGCCGGGGCAAGAAGGATGCCCGCGCCAAACGACACGACGAACCAGATGACCAGGATCTTGGTCAGCAGGCCCAGTGTCGCCTTCCAGTAGGCTGCACTGTTGTTATCCATAACGTCTCCTCGTGATGGTTGTTGCCGGGTACGCCGTACACGGACGCACCCATCGGACTACAAGACAGCGGGGCGATTATAGGAAGCGGGTTCTTACTCGTTGCTTACAAGCGGTGACGATTTTTCCCGGAGAGGTCAGAGCGCCGAGATCCGCGCCAGACAAGGTTTTTCGCCGCACTGCAGCATTTCTGCCCGGCATGCGGGCTCACGCAAAAGTCTTGCGTTTATGTCAGCGGCGTCGATCCGGTGGCGCTCAGCCGGTGAGCGAGGCGAACAGGGCGGGGAGCTTTTCCGGCAGCCGTTCCACGCGGTCTACGACTGCGTAGCCGGACGCGCCGAAGATGCGCGCCACGTACTGATCGGCCCTGGGGTCCAGGGTCAGGCAGAAGGAATGCACGCCCTGCGCGCGCAACTCCTCCACTGCCTTGCGCGCATCCTGGCGCAGGTACTGCGGGTCGCGCTCGTCGATGTCGGCCGGCTCGCCGTCGGTGACCACCAGCAGCAGGCGGCGGCGCTGCGGCTGGCGCGCCAGGTGCCGCCCGGCGTGGCGCAGGGCCGCGCCCATGCGGGTGGAGAACTCGCCGCGCAGGCCCGCCAGGCGTGCGCGTACCGCCTCGTCCAGCGGGGCGGCGAAATCCTTGATGCGGTGGTAGCGCACGTCGTGGCGGCCGTCCGAGCAGAAACCGTGCAGGGCGAAGGGGTCGCCCACCGCGTGCACCGCATCGGCCAGCAGGGCCGCCGCGGCACGGGTCAGCGCCAGCACGGTGTCGCCCCCGCCGGCGGCCGGATCATTGGTGGAGGCGGAGAGATCCAGCAGCACCAGCACCGCCACGTCGCGCCGCTGCACGACATGGCGCATGGTCACGCGCGTGTCGGCCGGCTGCCCGCTGCGCATCGCCACCGCCGCATCGACCGCGGCATTGAGATCCAGCTCGTCGCCGTCCTCGAGCTTGCGCTGGCGCACCACGCCCTGCGGGCGCAGGCGTTCGACGATGCGGCGCAAACGGGCCGCCTCGCCCCGGTAGCGCGCGAGCAGGGCGTCGAGTCCGGCAGGGTCGCCCAGCGGCGCGCGCGGCTCGTAGACGGTGACCCAGTCGGGCCGGTGCAGCTGCACGCGGTAGTCCCATTCGGGGTAGAGATGCGGCTCGGGCGGCGCTTCGCGGCCGTACTTCTGGCCGAAGCTGATGCCGTCGTCGTCCACGATGTCGTGTTCGGGCGTCCAGATCTCCTGCGCATCGTCGCCGGCGGTCTCGACCTCCACCTCGTTGAGGAAGGCGGTCAGCGGCATGCGCCGGCGCAGCGGCGGGCGGCCGGCGAGGATGTCGGCGCCGCGCTGCCAGGAGAAGTCCTCCACCGTCCAGGGATAACGGTTGTCGTCGCGGTAGGGCAGGTACAGCGCGTCGAGCTGGCGCAGCGCGGGCAGCGCCCCCCTGCCCTGCAGCAGCGCGTGAAGCTGCAGCCCGAGCTCGCGCGAGAGCTCGACATCCAGCGCGCGGGCGCAGGCCTGCGCATGGAAGCGCGCGGCCAGCGCATCGATCTGCGCGTCGCCGGTGGGCGCCTGCGGGTCGGACAGATGGCGGGCCAGCGCCTCCAGCGCCGTCTGCGCCGGGTGCTCTGCCGGCACCGGCCGCGGCAGCGCCAGCAGCGGGCGCCACAGGCGGGCGAGTCCCGGCAGTTCGCGCAGCGCACAGCATTCGACGCGGGCATCCTCGAACAGGCCGATCAGCGCCTTCTGTGCCGGCGCCAACCCGCGCGGATTCACCGCCCGCGGGGTGTAGACCAGATGTGCGGCCATGTGCGCGGCCATGGCCTGGTACACCGCACCGCCGTCCAGCCCGCCGAGCGCGTCGGCGGCATCCGGCAGATGCAGCACGAAGCCGTCTATCCACGGGCGGAAACCTTCCAGCTCGGCGGCCGCCGGGCGCAGCCAGAAGTCCCGCCCCCACAGCGCGCGCAGCGTGGCGGCGAGCGTGCGCTGGCGGTCGATGAACAGCACGCCGCGCCGTTCGCGCGCCAGCACCGCCTGGCTGTCGGGGGTGTGCAGCGCGAAGTAGGCCAGTTGCGCCGGCAGGTCGGTGCGATGCGCCTCGGCGCCGAAGGCCGCCCAGCGGCGCAGGCCGCCGAGGGTGAGGCGGGCGAGCAGCTCGTCGAGGATGCCGAGCATCGGCCGCAACGCGCGCGGCGCGCGGGCGGCGAGCTGGTGGATGAACTGCAGGTAGGCGCGGAAGAGTTCTGCGTCCGCCAGGCGGCGTGCGGCCACCGGCAGGCTGGCCAGGTGCAGGGCGATGACCTCGCCCGAGGTCATCGATGCGAGCTTCAGCGCCGCGGCCGCGCTGTCGGCCACCAGCTCGTCGCCCAGCTCGCGGCCGACTTCCGGCATGGCTTCCAGCCAGGCCAGCACCGGCGCCTCGCCACGCCCCAGGCCGGCCAGGGCGCGGGCGCCGGTGCGGTAGTCGGCCAGGCCCTGCGGCCCCAGGCTGCGTGCCGCGGCGCGCACGCCGGCATCGTAGGCGGGCTGCAGCGCCCCGGGCAGCGCCGCGCGGCAGGGATCGTCGAGCTCGGCGGCCAGCGTCATCGCCCGGCCTCCGTTCAGGCGAAGAAGGTGGCGACCGCGGCGTCCAGCGCTTCGCGCATGTCCGGGTCGTCGGTGAGCGGGCGCACCAGGGCGATGCGGCAGGCCTCGGGCGCCGGGATGCCGCGCGCGATCAGCGTGGCGGCATACACCAGCAGGCGGGTGGAGATGCCCTCGTCCAGCCCGTGGCCCTTGAGGTTGCGCGAGCGCGCGGCCACCTGCACCAGCCGGGCGGCCAGCTCGGCCGGCACGCCGCCTTCGTGGGCCACCACCTCGGCTTCGGCCTCGGCGTCCGGGTAGTCGAAGTCCAGCGCGCCGAAGCGCTGCCGGGTGGAGGGCTTGAGCGCCTTCATCAGCGACTGGTAGCCGGGGTTGTAGGAGATCACCAGCTGGAAGTCCGGGTGCGCCTCGACCAGCTCGCCCTTCTTGTCCAGCGGCAGCACGCGGCGGTGGTCGGTGAGCGGGTGGATGACCACCACCGTGTCCTGGCGCGCCTCGACCACCTCGTCGAGATAGCAGATCGCGCCGATGCGCGCGGCCAGGGTCAGCGGGCCGTCCTGCCAGCGGGTGCCGTCGCGGTCGAGCAGGAAGCGGCCGACCAGATCGGCGGCGGTCATGTCCTCGTTGCAGGCCACGGTCACCAGCGGACGCTCCAGCCGCCAGGCCATGTACTCGACGAAGCGCGACTTGCCGCAGCCGGTGGGGCCCTTGAGCATCATCGGCATGCGCGCGCCCCAGGCGGCCTCGAACTGTTCGACCTCGGCGCCCACCGGGCGGTACCAGGGCTGGGTACGCACCCGGTAGCGCGCGGCCGGGTCGGCGGCCCGGGCGGTGGGCTCGGCCGGCGAGTTCATTGCCCGGCTCCGCCTTCCGGACGGAAGATCAGCATCGCCGTCCCCTGGGTCTGGCGCTGGTTGTCGTAGCCGATCAGCTTGACCAGGTGGCCCGGGTTGGCGTCGCGACAGCACCGGCACTCATGGAGGATGCGGTCGACATCGGTCTCGCCGAACAGCGGCAGCTTCCACATGTACCAGTAGTGCTTCATGGCGTTCTCCGGCTCGCAGTGTTCGACCGCCGGATTCCAGCCGCGCTCGACGATGTAGGCGACCTGCCTGCGCAGCGCCTCCTCGCTCATGGCCGGCAGGTAGGAAAAGGTCTCGAAGCGGCGGCTGGCCGCATCGCCCAGGCGGGAGGGGTAGTCCTGCACTTCGCTCATGGTCGGTCTCCTGATTGTCTTGGGTGTCTGCTTGGGGGATCAGCGGTGGGCCACGTCGAGCTTGTCCACCGTGTCGAACTCGAACTTGATCTCCTTCCAGGTCTCCATGGCGATCTTCAGTTCGGGGCTGGATTCGGCCGCACGCAGCAGCACCTCCTTGCCTTCCTTCTCGAGCTGGCGGCCTTCGTTGCGCGCCTGCACGCAGGCTTCCAGCGCCACCCGGTTGGCCGCCGCGCCGGCGGCGTTGCCCCAGGGGTGGCCGAGCGTGCCGCCGCCGAACTGCAGCACCGAGTCGTCGCCGAAGATGGAGACCAGCGCCGGCATGTGCCACACATGAATGCCGCCCGAGGCCACCGGCAGCACGCCGGGCATCTGCCCCCAGTCCTGGTCGAAGAAGATGCCGCGCGAGCGGTCCTCCTTGGTGTAGCGGTCGCGCATCATGTCGATCCAGCCGATGGTGGCCTCGCGGTCGCCTTCCAGCTTGCCGACCACGGTGCCCGAATGCAGGTGGTCGCCGCCCATCAGGCGCAGCATCTTGGTGAGCACGCGGAAGTTGATGCCGTGGCGCGGATTGCGGTCGATCACCGCGTGCATGGCGCGATGCACGTGCAGCAGCATGCCGTTGTCGCGACACCACTTGGACAGGCTGGTGTGCGCCGCCCAGCCCACGGTGAGGTAGTCGCTCATGATGATCTTCGAGCCGATCTCCTTGGCGAACTCGGCGCGCTTGTAGATCTCCTCCATGGTCGGGCCGGTGACGTTGAGGTAGTGGCCCTTGTGCTCGCCGGTCTCGGCCTCGGCCTTGTCGATGGCCTCCTGGCAGAAGGCGAAGCGGTCGCGCCAGCGCATGAAGGGCTGGGAGTTGACGTTTTCGTCGTCCTTGGTGAAGTCCAGCCCGCCGCGCAGGCATTCGTACACCGCGCGGCCGTAGTTCTTGGCGGAGAGTCCGAGCTTGGGCTTGATGGTGCAGCCCAGCATCGGCCGGCCGTACTTGTTGAGCTTGTCGCGCTCGACCTGGATGCCGTGCGGGGGCCCCGGGCAGGTGGTGACGAACCACAGCGGAAAGCGCACGTCCTCCAGGCGCAGCGCGCGCACCGCCTTGAAGCCGAACACGTTGCCGACCAGCGAGGTGAAGATGTTCACCACCGAACCTTCCTCGAACAGCCCCATCGGGTAGGCGATGAAGGCGTAGAAGGCCTCGTCGTCGCCCGGCACGTCCTCGATCGCGTAGGCGCGGCCCTTGTAGTAGTAGAGATCGGTGAGCAGGTCGGTCCACACCGTGGTCCAGGTGGCGGTGGAGGATTCCGCGGCCACTGCGGCGGCGGCCTCCTCGCGCGGCACGCCGGTCTGCGGCACGATCTTGAACACCGCCAGCACGTCGGACTCCTTCGGCGTGTAGCTCGGCTCCCAGTACATCTCGCGGTATTCCTTGACGCCCGCCTGGTAGGTCTTGGACATGTCTCGCTCCTTAGGTCTGTCGTTTTCGCTCGCCACGGCTGTCGTGGGCTCGGACTTGACTTTAGGGAGGTCGATGGATAAACAACAGTTAATTGTTCAAATGGAAATCATATACTTTCGTCAATGCTCTTGTGCTTTGGGATCCTGGCGTGAGGGCGATTCTGTCCATTGAGATGCTCGGGTTCGAGGTGGCCGTGCGGGGTACGCGGCCGGCGCCTCATGCGTGCCGAAATCGTTGCCGGCCGCGTACCCCGCACGGCTGGAAACGGAGGCGGCCTGTCATCGGGCGTAAACGGAACCGATCCCGCCGTGGGGATGCCTCTTCGCTCCCCGCCCCAGGCCACCCCGAACCATCACGCCTCACCGAATCCGGGAGCGAACCATGATTCACCACTGGACCCTGCAGCAACTGCGCCTGTTCGAAGCGGTGGCGCGCCACCGCAGCTTCACCCGCGCCGCCGAGGAACTGCACCTCAGCCAACCGGCGGTGTCCATCCAGGTCAAACGCCTGGAGGGCAGCATCGGCCTGCCGCTGTTCGAGCAGGTCGGCAAGAAGCTCTTCCTGACCCGCGCCGGCGAGGAAGTATTCGCCGCCGCGGGCGACGTGGTCGGCCGCCTGCGCGCGCTGGCCGGCGCGGTGGCCGACATGAAGGGCAAGGTGGCCGGCCCGCTGAAGGTGGCGGCGGTGTCCTCCACCACCTACTTCATGCCGGACTTCCTCGGCCGCTTCCTGCGCGCCTGGCCCGAGGTACAGCCCCAGCTCACGGTGACCAACCGCGCCAGCGTCATCGAGCGCCTGGCCGCCAACGAGGACGACTTCGTCATCATGGGCCGGGTGCCGGAACAGCTGCCGCTGACCGTGCATCCCTTCCTGGAAAACCCGCTGGTGCCGATCGCCCACCCGGACCACCCGCTGGCGCGCGAATCCGCCATCCCGCTGGCGCGCTTCGCCGCCGAGCGTTTCCTGATGCGCGAGCGCGGCTCGGGCACGCGCGCCGCCACCGAGCGCCTGTTCGCCGGGGCCGGACTGGAAGCGCAGGTGTACATCGAGCTGGGTTCCAGCGAAGCGATCAAGCACGGGGTGATGGCCGGGCTGGGGGTGTCGGTGATGTCGCGCTCGGGGCTGGAGCTGGAATTGGAGACCGGCCGCATCGTACAGTTGCCGGTGGAAGGTTTCCCGCTGGCGCGCATGTGGCATGCGGTGCACCTGGCCGGCAAGCGCCTTAGCCTGACGGCGGCGACCTTCCTCGATTTCCTGCTGCGCGAGGGTGCACAGGGGGCCGGCTTACAGGAAAACGCGGATGCCGGGCACCCCTGAGCAATGCTAGGCTTGCCGCGGAATTTCGTCCCATCTCAAGGAGCAAAGATGTACAAGCACATCCTGGTCGCGGTCGACGACAGCAGGACCTCGAAGAAGGCCCTCGAAGAAGCCATCGCCCTGGCCAAGCTGCACGGCGCGGAGCTGGAGATCGCCCACGCGGTGGACGAATCCCTGCTGCAGACCTTCTCCAACCACGGCGTGGCGCTGGCCGACGCCAAGAAGATGCAGCACGCCCTGCTCGACAGCGGCGAGAGCACGCTGGACGAGGCCGTTCGCGCCGCCGAGGAAGCCGGCCTCAAGCCCCGCCGCCGCTTCCTGGCCTCCGAGGACCTGCACGCCGCCGACCAGATCGCCAAGGCGGTCGCCGACTCCGGCGCCGATCTGCTGATCGTCGGCTCTCACGGCCGCCGCGGCTTCCAGCGCCTGCTGCTGGGCAGCGTGGCCGAGAACCTGGTGCGCAAGGTCGCGGTATCCGTGCTCATCGTGCGCAGCCCGCACTGACAGGCCCGCGAACGGACTGATCGTCGCCGGCAGGAGCGGGCTTGCCCGCGATGCGATCCGCGGAGAACGGTCGACGCATCGCGGCCAAGGCCGCTCCTACGGGCGATTGAACGCTGCGACAGCCGCCGGCCGGCTGCTATGATCCTCAGGAACCCGCGAGAAGTTCAGGAGGAGACATGCACAACACCAGCCCCGCGCCGCTGCCCACCATCGGCGCTTTCCACCCACCCCGCCGCATCCTGCTGGGCCCCGGCCCGTCGGACCTCCATCCGCGCGTGATGGCCGCGCTCGGCCAGACCGTGGTCGGCTATCTCGACCCGGTCTTCGTCGGCATGATGGAGGAACTCAAGTCCCTGCTGCGCTACGCCTTCCAGACCGGCAACCCGCTCACCTTCCCGCTCTCCGGCCCCGGTTCGGTGGGCATGGAAACCTGCTTCGTGAACCTGGTCGAGCCGGGCGACACCGTCATCGTCTGCCGCAACGGCGTGTTCGGCGGACGCATGATCGAGAACGTCGAGCGCTGCGGCGGCACCGCGGTGGTGGTGGAAGAGGAATGGGGCCTGCCGATCGACCCGCAGAAGCTGGAGGACGCGCTGCGCGCGCATCCCGAGGCCCGCGTGGTCGCCTTCGTGCATGCGGAGACTTCCACTGGCGCGCAATCGGACGCCGCCACGCTGTGCGGCATCGCCCGCCGCCACGGCTGCCTGTCCATCGTGGACACCGTCACTTCGCTCGGCGGCACGCCGGTGCTGGTGGACGAATGGGGCGCGGACGCGGTCTATTCCGGCAGCCAGAAGTGCCTGTCGTGCACGCCCGGGCTGTCGCCGGTGACCTTCAGCGCCGCGGCCATCGACAAGGTGCGCGCACGCAAGTCCCGGGTGCAGAGCTGGTTCATGGACCTCAACCTGGTGCTCGACTACTGGGGCGCCACCCAGCGCACCTACCACCACACCGCACCGGGCAACAGCCTGTACGGCCTGCACGAAGCCCTGCGCCTGCTGGCCGAGGAAGGGCTGGAGAACACCTGGACCCGCCACCGCCGCCACCACGCAGCGCTGAAGGCCGGCCTGGAGGCGATGGGGCTGGAGCTGGTCGTGCCGGAGGCCGCCCGCCTGCCGCAGATGAACGCGGTGCGCATCCCCGAGGGCGTGGACGACCTCAACGTGCGCCGCACCCTGCTGCAGGAACACGCGGTGGAGATCGGCGCCGGCCTCGGGCCGCTGGCCGGGAAGATCTGGCGCTTCGGCCTGATGGGCTATTCCTGCCGCGAAGAGAACGTGATGGCCGCGCTGGCCGCGCTGGAACAGGTCCTGCCGGCCGCCGGCCATGCGCTGCGCCCCGGCGAGGCCGTCTCGGCCGCCCACCGCGCCTATGCCGAGCAGCACCTGATCGCCGCAGGCTGAGTCCGCACACACCACCGGGCCGTCTCATGACGGCCCGCCCCCCTTAAGCCTCCGCCTTCCCGCGCTGCAAGCCGCGCGCGCGACAGGACTGCGGCCTCCTTGTTTCACGACTCCTTCGCCCATGCTCACCCCCGCCCGCGCCTGCGCCGTCGACTTCGGCACGTCCAACTCCACCGTCGGCTGGCTGCGCCCGGATGCGCCGGTGCTGCTGGCGCTCGAGGACGGCAAGGTCACGCTGCCGTCCACCGTGTTCTTCAACGCCGACGAGGAGCACACCGTGTTCGGCCGGGCGGCGCTGGCGGAGTACCTGGAGGGCTATGAAGGCCGGCTGATGCGTGCGCTCAAGAGCCTGCTCGGCAGCAGCCTGATGGATGGCCATACCGAAGTAAACGGCCGCGCCCTGCCCTTCCGCGACCTGCTCGCCAGCTTCATCGGCGAACTCAAGCGGCGCGCGGAGGCCCAGGCGGGACGCCGCTTCGAGCATGCGGTGTTCGGCCGCCCGGTGCACTTCGTCGACGACGACCCGACGGCCGACCGGCGTGCCCAGGACACCCTGGAGGCCATCGCGCGCCAGGTCGGTTTCGCCGAGGTGAGCTTCCAGTTCGAACCGATCGGCGCCGCGCTGCACTACGAAGGCTCGCTCGCGACGGAAGAGCTGGTGCTGGTCGCCGACATCGGCGGCGGCACCGCGGACTTCTCGCTGGTCCGCCTCTCGCCCGAACGCGCCGCCCGCGCCGAGCGCGCTGACGACCTGCTCGGCCATGCCGGCATCCATATCGGCGGCACCGACTTCGACCGCGTGCTGAGTCTGGAATGCGTGATGCCCCTGCTCGGCTACCGCGGCCGCATGAAGAACGGCGCGGAACTGCCCTCCAGCATCTTCTTCCAGCTCGCCACCTGGCACACCATCAACTTCGCCTATACCCGCCAGGTCTGGAGCGATTTGCAGCACATCTACCGCGACGCAGCAGCACGCACCGAGCTGGACCGTCTGGGCCGCGTGGTGAGCCGGCGCGAAGGCCACTGGCTGGCCTTGCAGGTGGAAGCCGCCAAGATCGAGCTGTCCAAGGCGCCGAGCGCCACGCTGCAACTGGACCGCCTGGACCACGGGCTCGCCCATGAGGTGACACGCGAGGACTTCGCCCACGCCAGCCGGAACCTGGTCGAACAGGTCGGCCGCTGCGTTGCGGACCTGCTCACCCAAGCCGGGTTGCGCCGCGAGCAGGTGGATACGCTCTACTTCACCGGCGGTGCCAGCGGCGTACCGCAACTGCGCGCGCGGATCGCCGCCGAGCTACCCGCAGCGCGCAGCGTGGAAGGCGACCTCTACGGCAGCATCGGCGCCGGACTGGCGGTCGAGGCCGCGCGCCGCTACGGCTGAGCGGCGGGGCGCTCCCGCCTTCGGCGCGGCCGTCGGCCGCGACGCGGATGAAAAGAAGCCCCCTTGTCGGGGGCTTTGCGCATGGCGTAGTGCCGCCACGCTCGCCTACATGCGCGCGATCATCGCATCGCCAAAGGCCGAGCACGACACCTCGTTGGCACCCTCCATCAGGCGGGCGAAGTCGTAGGTGACCTGCTTGTCGGCAATCGCCGCCTCCATGCCCTTGATCACCAGGTCGGCCGCTTCCTTCCAGCCCAGGTGGCGCAGCATCATCTCGGCCGAGAGGATCAGCGAGCCGGGGTTCACCTTGTCCAGCCCGGCGTACTTGGGTGCGGTGCCGTGGGTGGCCTCGAAGCAGGCGTACTGGTCGGAGATGTTGGCCCCCGGGGCGATGCCGATGCCGCCCACCTGCGCGGCCAGCGCATCGGAAATGTAGTCGCCGTTGAGGTTGAGCGTGGCGATCACGTCGTATTCGGCCGGGCGCAGCAGGATCTGCTGCAGGAAGGCATCCGCAATGGCGTCCTTGACGACGATCTCGCGGCCGGTGTTCGGGTTCTTGAAGCTGCACCACGGGCCGCCGTCGATAGGCTGTGCGCCGAACTCCTCCTGCGCCACCTTGTAGCCGGTGTCGCGGAACAGGCCTTCGGTGAACTTCATGATGTTGCCCTTGTGCACCAGGGTCACCGACTTGCGGTCGTTGTCGATCGCATAGCGGATGGCGGCACGCACGATGCGGCTGGTGCCCTCGATCGACACCGGCTTGATACCGATGCCGGAGGTGTCGGGGAAGCGGATCTTGCGCACGCCCATCTCGTTCTGCAGGAAGCCGATGAGCTTCTTGGCGCCGTCGGACTGCGCCTGCCATTCGATACCGGCGTAGATGTCCTCGGTGTTCTCGCGGAAGATGACCATGTCGGTCAGTTCCGGGTTTTTCAGCGGGCTGGGCACGCCCTTGAAGTAGCGCACCGGGCGCACGCACTGGTAGAGATCCAGTTCCTGGCGCAGGGCGACGTTGAGCGAGCGGATGCCGCCGCCCACTGGGGTGGTCATCGGCCCCTTGATGGAGACCGAGAACTCCTTGAGGGCGTCGAAGGTTTCCTTGGGCAGCCACTCGTCCGGGCCGTAGATGCGGGTGGATTTTTCGCCCGCATAGACCTCCATCCAGTGGATCTTCTTCTTGCCGCCGTAGGCCTTGTCCACTGCGGCGTCGATGACCTTGGTCATCACCGGGGTGATGTCCACGCCGATGCCGTCGCCTTCGATGAACGGGATGATGGGGTTGTCGGGAATCGGCTGGCCCGGGACGATCTTCTGGCCGCCGGCCGGCACGGTGATCTTGGATGCGCTCATACGTACTCCCTCCTGTTTGGCGTGGGTGTGACCGTTGCGCGTTCGAGCCCTTGGCGACGGCCCTGACCGCGCGATGACTGCCCGACGATTATCCATGAAAACGCCGCCTCATCCGAAGGCCCGGCCGCCCCGTGCGGGACGAAAAAAAACGCCGGGGCGAACCCCGGCGTCGGTGCTTGCATGAGCCGGTCGGCGATCAGGCCGCGGCGGACTCGATGACGGCGTTGAAGGTGGCGCTCGGGCGCATCACCGCGGCGCACTTGGCGCTGTCCGGCAGGTAGTAGCCGCCGATGTCGACCGCCTTGCCCTGCACTGCCTTGAGCTCGTCGACGATCTTCTGCTCGTTCTCGGCCAGGGCCTTGGCGAGCGGGGCGAACTTGGCCGCCAGTTCGGCGTCCTCGGTCTGCGCGGCCAGCGCCTGGGCCCAGTACATGGACAGGTAGAACTGGCTGCCGCGGTTGTCCAGCTCGCCGGTGCGGCGCGAGGGCGACTTGTTCTCGTCCAGCAGCTTGCCGGTAGCCTCGTCCAGGGTCTTGGCCAGCAGCTTGGCGCGGGCGTTGTTCTCCTTGATGCCGAGGTCCTCGAAGGACACCGCCAGGGCGAGGAACTCACCCAGCGAATCCCAGCGCAGGTGGTTCTCTTCAACCAGCTGCTGCACGTGCTTGGGCGCGGAGCCGCCGGCACCGGTCTCGTACATGCCGCCGCCGTTCATCAGCGGGACGATGGAGAGCATCTTGGCGCTGGTGCCCAGCTCCATGATGGGGAACAGATCGGTGAGGTAGTCGCGCAGGATGTTGCCGGTCACCGAGATGGTGTCCAGGCCGCGGGCGACGCGCTCCAGGGTGAAGCGCATGGCGCGCACCTGGCTCATGATCTGGATGTCCAGGCCCGAGGTGTCGTGATCCTTGAGGTAGGTCTTCACCTTCTTGATCAGCTCGTTCTCGTGCGGACGATAGGGGTCCAGCCAGAACACCGCCGGCATGCCGGAGTTGCGCGCGCGGGTCACCGCGAGCTTGACCCAGTCACGGATCGGCGCGTCCTTGACCTGGCACATGCGCCAGATGTCGCCGGCTTCCACGTTCTGGCTCAGCAGCACCTCGCCGGTGGCCAGGTCGGTGATGTTGGCCACGCCGTCTTCCGGGATCTCGAAGGTCTTGTCGTGAGAGCCGTACTCTTCGGCCTTCTGCGCCATCAGGCCGACGTTGGGCACGGTGCCCATGGTGCGCGGGTCGAAGTTGCCGTGCCATTTGCAGAAGTTGATCATCTCCTGGTAGATACGGGCGAAGGTCGACTCCGGCATCACCGCCTTGGCGTCGTAGGGCTTGCCGTCGGCGCCCCACATCTTGCCGCCCTGGCGGATCATCGCCGGCATGGAGGCGTCGACGATGATGTCGTTGGGCGAGTGGAAGTTGGTGATGCCCTTGGCGGAGTCCACCATCGCCAGCTCGGGGCGGTGCTCCTGGCAGGCGTGCAGGTCGCGGATGACCTCGTCGCGCACCGACTCCGGCAGGGTCTTGATCTTGTCGTAGAGGTCGACCATGCCGTTATTGACGTTGATGCCCAGCTCGTCGAACAGCTTGCCGTGCTTCTCGAAGGCGTCCTTGTAGTAGATCTTGACGCAGTGGCCGAAGACGATGGGGTGCGAGACCTTCATCATGGTGGCCTTGACGTGCAGCGAGAACAGGATGCCGGCCTGGCGGCAGTCCTCCAGTTCCTTCTCGTAGAACTCGCACAGCGCCTTCTTGCTCATGAACATCGAGTCGATGATCTCGCCGTCCTGCAGCGCGACCTTGGGCTTGAGCACGATGGTCTTGCCGGACTTGGTGATCAGCTCCATCTTCACGTCGCGCGCGCGGTCCAGCGTCATCGACTTCTCGCCGTGGTAGAAGTCGCCGTGGTGCATGTGGGAGACGTGGGTCTGCGACCACTGCTTCCATTCGCCCATCGAATGCGGGTTCTTCTTGGCGTAGTTCTTCACCGCGGCGGGCGCGCGGCGGTCGGAGTTGCCTTCGCGCAGCACCGGGTTCACCGCGGAGCCGAGGCACTTGGCGTAGCGGGCCTTGATGGCCTTCTCTTCGTCGTTCTTCGGGTCTTCCGGGAAATCGGGGATCTTGTAGCCCTTTTCCTGAAGCTCCTTGATGCAGGACTTGAGCTGGGCCACCGAGGCGCTGATGTTGGGCAGCTTGATGATGTTGGCGTCCGGCTCCAGGGTCTTCTTGCCCAGCTCGGCCAGGGTGTTCGGCACCTTCTGCTCGTCGCTCAGGTACTCGGGGAATTCCGCCAGCACGCGGGCAGCGACCGAGATGTCGGCCTCTTCGATGCGGATGCCGGCGGCGCCGGCGAAGCTGCGGACCACCGGCAGGAAGGCCGCAGTGGCCAGCATGGGCGCTTCGTCGGTGATGGTGTAGATGATGGTCGGCTGCTGCGATGACATTGCTTCACTCTCCCTCGTGGTCTTGATAGGGCTGGCCGCTGCGTCAAGGCGCAGCCAGGGTACGACGCGCGGAAGGCAGGGCCGCGCCGGGCGCGTTGAAAGACATTGGGCTCGGCGGATTCACGCCCGGCAGGCACGCCCCCTCGCGCCTGGCCCGGTCTTCCGCGCCGCCACTGCGAACGAGCCCGGGGCACGACCCCGCCGGACACCGCCGCGCGACTCCCAACCGACTTTTCGACCGCCGCATTATAGCGCCGCCGGACGTGTTCATCGATCTTTGTAAAAAGACGTCTCACATCATGAAATAGATAAATGATAGAAGACTGGTAGACATGGTCTTGGCCGCGATGGGGCGGCGTCGGTTCAGGGAAGCGCCGGATCGCGGCCAAGGCCGCTCCTACACCCACGACAAAGACCGGAACGCCCTCTAGCCCTTCCGCCTGGGCCGGTGCGACACTTACGCTCGTCCATCCGACCTGCAGGGAGACAGCAATGGACCCGGTGTCCGGCGAGAATCCGGTTGCCCAGGCAATCGCCCAGGCGCTGATCGAAGGCTTCAACAAGCACTACCGCATCTTCCGCGAGACCAGCCGGCGGGCCAAGGAGAGCTTCGAGGCTGCGGACTGGCAGGGTCAGCTCGATGCGGTGCGCGAGCGCGTGCAGTTCTACGACGAGCGGGTGGACGAGGCGGTCCAGCGCCTGCGCCAGGAGTTCGACGCCGACTCGCTGGACGACGCCACCTGGCAGCAGGTCAAGCTGCACTACATCGGCATGCTGATCCGCCACAAGCAGCCGGAGCTGGCCGAGACCTTCTTCAACTCGGTGTGCTGCAAGATCCTGCACCGCACCTACTACAACAACGACTACATCTTCGCCCGCCCGGCGATCGCCACCGAGTACATCGAGTCCTTCCCGCCGGTGTACAGCAGCTACTACCCGCGCGACGAAGGCCTGCGCGCCACGGTGCGGCGCATCGTCGAGGACTTCGACTGGCAGCGCCCGTTCGAGGACCTCGACCGCGACGTGGACCACCTGCTGCGCGCCACGGTGCACTACCTGGGCGCATGGCCGGCGATGGAGGTGAACTGCCAGATCCAGGTGCTGTACTCGGCCTTCTACCGCAACAAGACCGCCTACATCATCGGCAAGGCGATCAACGGCTACCAGGAGACGCCCTTCGCGCTGGCGGTGCGCCACAACGCCGCGGGGATGCTCTACATCGACACGATCATCCTCGACCCCTGGCGCATCTCGGTGCTGTTCTCGCTGTCGCGCGCCTACTTCCTGGCCGACATGGAAGTGCCCTCGGGCTATGTGCATTTCCTGCGCAGCATCATGCCCAACAAGCCGCGCAGCGAGCTCTACACCATGCTGGGGCTGGGCAAGCAGGGCAAGACCATGTTCTTCCGCGACCTCGTCGCCCACCTGCGCCATTCCAACGACCGCTTCATCGTCGCGCCAGGCATCCGGGGCATGGTGATGCTGGTGTTCACCCTGCCGTCCTATCCCTACGTGTTCAAGATCATCAAGGACGTGTTCGGCAGCTCGAAGAACATGGACCGCGCCACGGTCAAGCGCAAGTACCTGATGGTCAAGCAGGTGGACCGCGTGGGCCGCATGGCGGACACCCTGGAGTACTCCAACGCCGCGCTGCCGCTCGCGCGTTTCGACCCGGAACTTCTCAAGGAACTGGCGCAGCAGGCGCCCTCCTCCTTCGAGGTCGAGGGCGACTCGGTGATCATCAAGCACCTCTACATCGAGCGCCGCATGACGCCGCTCAACATCTACCTGGAGAAGGCCACCGACGACGAGGTGGAGCACGCGGTGCGCGAGTACGGCAACGCGATCCGCGAACTGGCGATCGCCAACATCTTCCCCGGCGACATGCTGTGGAAGAACTTCGGCGTCACGCGCTACGGCCGGGTGGTGTTCTACGACTACGACGAGATCGAGTTCATGACCGACATGAACTTCCGCCGCATTCCGCCCGCGCCCTACCCGGAGATGGAGCTCTCTGGCGAGCCCTGGTATTCCGCCAGCCCGATGGACGTGTTCCCCGAGGAGTTCGCCACCTTCCTGCTGGGCTCGCCGCGGGTGCGCAAGGCCTTCCTCAAGCACCACCGCGACCTGCTGGAGCCGGGCTTCTGGCAGCAGGCGCAGGAGACGATCCGCAGTGGCTACGTCGAGGACTTCTTCCCCTATCCGCAGGAGATCCGTTTCCGCGAGCTGTTCGGCGAAGCCGGCAGCGCCTGCCCGGTCACGCCCTGACGCCACCAGGGGCCGAAGCAAACGGGGCGCCCGCAGGCGCCCCGTTCATGTGCCATGTGCCGGACTCAGGCAATGCCCGGATTGCCGTCCATGCCGACCAGCTTGGGCATGTTGGGGGTGATCTGGCGCACCACCTTCTGCCCGCGCAGGTAGCGCGCCACCACGTCCCACACCGCCGGACCGGAGTCGCGCGCCTCTTCGGACACCGGCGCCCAGCCGGCCACCTTGTAGACCTTGTTGGCCTCGATGCGCTTGCCGTGGAGCATCATGTTGTCCACCCGCTTGCCCATCGCCGCGGTCGGGTTGAAGCTGTACTGCATGCCGCCCACGCGCACCATGTCGCCGCCCTGCTGGTAGTAGGGGTCCGGGTTGAACAGGTTGTCGGCGACGTCCTCCAGGATGGTCTTGATGGTCTCGCCGCTCATCTCGGTGAGCGTGGTCCACGGATAGGTGATCGCGGTCTGGTCCAGCAGGTGCTCCATCGTGATGGTGTCGCCCGGCAGGATGGTGGTGCCCCAGCGGAAGCCGGGCGAGAAGGCGATGTCGGCATCCATCTCGGCGATCAGCGCATCGACGATGAGCTGGTCCCAGGAGCCGTTGAAGTTGCCGCGGCGGTAGAGCAGGCCTTCTGACACCGCCAGCTTCTCGGACAGCTTCTCGATGAAGGGCGCGCGCACCTTGTCGATGAAGGCGGCCATCCCGGCGTCGGCCGGCAGCAGGTTGGCGAACACCGGCAGCAGCTTGTAGCGGAAGTCGACCACCTTGCCGTTCTTGACGTCGAAGTCCATCACGCCGAGGAACTTGCCGTTGGAGCCGGCGTTGGTCACCAGGGTCTTGCCGCCGGGGTTCTGCACCACGGTGGGCGCCGGCATGCCGTCGTGGGTATGGCCGCCGAAGATGGCGTCGATGCCGGTCACCCGGCTGGCCATCTTGAGGTCAACGTCCATGCCGTTGTGCGACAGCACCACCACCACCTGGGCGCCCTCGGCGCGCGCGGCATCGACCGCCTGCTGCATCTCGTCGTCGCGGATGCCGAAGCTCCAGTCCGGCGTCTGCCAGCGCGGGTTGGCGATCGGCGTGTACGGGAAGGCCTGGCCGACGATGGCCACCGGCACCCCGTTGATGTTCTTGATCACGTAGGGCTTGAAGACCGGGTCCTCGAAGTCGGTGGTCTTCACGTTCTGCGCGACGATGTCGATCTGCCCGGCGAAGTCCTTCTCCTCGATCTCCTTCACCCGGTCGGCGCCGTAGGTCGATTCCCAGTGCAGGGTCATCACGTCCACCCCCAGCAGCTTGCAGGCGTCGACCATGTCCTGCGCGTTGGTCCACAGCGCGGTGCCAGAACCCTGCCAGGTGTCGCCGCCGTCGAGCAGCAGCGCCCCGGGGCGGCTGGCCTTCATCTTCTTGACCAGGGTGGACAGGTGCGCGAAGCCGCCGACCTTGCCGTAGGTCTTCGCCGCTTCGGTGAAGTTCAGGTAGCTGAAGGCGTGCGCCTCGATGCTGCCCGGCTGCAGGCCGAAGTGCTTGAGCAGGCGCTCGCCCACCAGGTGCGGGGCATTGCCCAGCATGTCGCCGATGCCGAGGTTCACGCTGGGCTCGCGGAAGTAGATCGGCAGCAACTGCGCATGGCAGTCGGTCATGTGCAGCAGGCTGACGTTGCCGAAGGGCGGCAGATCGTACATGGCCTCGGCGGCCTTGGCGGCACGGGCGAAATCGGTATGCAGCGTCATCCCGCCAGCCGCAGCCACGGCGAGGACCTGCATGAACTCACGACGATTCATCGACATGGTGAGACCTTCCAGATGACTGTTTTAAAAGGAACTTTACGTACAGCGCAGAAAAATGCGGGCAAAAAAGGGGCCCGCGGCCTGCGCCACGGGCCCTTGCCCAGACCGCCTTACTTGCTCTTGGGCGGCTGATTGACCGGAGATTCGGGGTCGAACAGATAGGCCATCACATGGCGGATCTGCTCCTCGGTCAGGATCTTGCCGTAGCCGTTGCGCGGCATGTCGCTGCACGCGTTGTAGGCCTTGGCGTTCCACAGCTTGCCCCAGGTGTACTTGACCACTTCCTCGGACCTGCCGCGCAGCGTGGCGTAACCCACCAGGCTGGGCCCGATGGTGCCGGCGGAGACCTCGTTCGGGTCCATCGCATGGCAGTTGTAGCAGCCGCCGCCATTGACGAAATCGGCCGGGTCGCGCCAGGTCAGGCCACGGCCGCTGATCGCGATCTTGGCGCCCTGCTTCCAGTCACCGCCGGTGTAGTTGCCGTCGGACGGCCACTGGATGGTCTTCAGCTGCGCCTCTTCGAGGCGTTTCATGGTGGCGGCGTCGGGTTGCGTCGGGCTCGAGCAGGCCTTCTGCACCTCGTCCTGAACCTGGCGGTCCAGGGTGGCGATGCCGGTGGCCTTGAACGAGGTCTTCATCATCTCGGCGACCTGGGCGTCCAGGTCGGCGGCCGCAACCGCACCGGCGAACAGCGCCAGGGGCGCCAGCAACAGAGTCTTCTTCATGTTCCGTCTCCCCTTCAGCGCTTCACACCGGGCCACACCGCTTCATGCCCATTGCCCTTGCCCGCCATGAACACGGACAGCGCGATGGTCACGTCGGACGCGAAGATCGGCTCCGCGGTGCGCTGCTGGCGGAAGCAGTCCCACAGGCGATGCTGCATGGTCCAAAACTGCGAGTTGGACACCCGGTAGGCCGGCCACGAACCCCAGCCCTCGGCCGCGCCCTTGGCAGTGGTGATGTTGGGCAGCGAGGTGGCACGGATGCGCTTGCCATCCTGGCTGTGGCAGGACGAACAGGCAAAGTCCATGGCGCCGGTGCGGTAGAAGAAGGCCTTCTCGCCCAGGGCGTACATTTCCTTCATCTTCGGGTGCGACAGGTCGACCTGGATCGGTTTGCCCTTGGACTGGCCGACGACGTAGGCGACCAGGGCCGCCACCTTGGCGCGCTCGCCCTTGCCGAACGAGCCCTTGACGATCTCCGCGGGGTCGATGCCCTGCTGGTTCTCCATGCAGGTCATCAGGCGGGATTCGAGGTCCTGCACCTTGCCGGTATCGGCAAAGAAGCGCGGCAGCTGCGCCGCGGCACCTTCGACCACACCGGGGCCGAGGCCGAGGTCGCATTTCTCGAGCGTGGCGTTCTTGGGACCGCGGGCGGTCTTCCACAACTCCTCGCCCTCCATCTCGTAGAGCTCCGCCGGGTTGCCGTCGGCAAGCATCTGGCGGTACTCGTCGAAATTGAGGTCCTGCGCGGTAGCGGCCGTCGGCACTGCGACCACCGCGGACGCGCACAGCGCTGCCGCAATCAGTTTCCTTTTCATTGTCTCTCCTCCAGGAGCGGGGCGGGATTGCCCGGTTTGCCCCGGCGAAACTGCCGCCGGGACGGGTGTTGCCTGTCTTGTTGTTGTGTGGCCGAGGCACAGGGCGGCGGCCATGCGGCCGCCGCCATACGCCGTCAGCTCACCTGGACTTCGTCGGTACGGCTTTCACCCTTGTTGTCCACCCAGCTCACGACAACCTTGTCGCCCTTGGCGCCGCCCTGGAACTTGAACGCCAGGTAGGGGTTGGTGGACACCGAGGGGCCGAACTGGGCGCTGAGCACGACCTTGTCGTTGTGCTTGGCGGTCAGCTCGGTGATGTGGTGGGCCGGGATCGGATTGCCGGAAGAATCCTTCCGCTGGCCGGTTTCCATCGGGTGCGACATCAGCACACGGACTTCGGTCACGCCTTCCTTGGCGGCGGCGCGAATACGCATCGGACTTGCCATTGATCTATCTCCTGTATCCGGTTGTTGCCGCTCAGCCGCCGCAGCCGCCGAGGGTGACCTTGACTTCCTTCTTGGTCATGTAGAACTTGCCGTCGGCCTTGACCACCGCGAACACGTCCGAGGTCTGGCCCATCTTGATGCGGGTCTGCACGTCGGCCACGGTACCTGCCGGGATCTCGAAGGACGCGGCCAGCATGGCCGGGTTCTTCTCGACCATGATGGCCACGTACTCGGTGTTGGGCAGGTTGCTGACCACGCCCACCGGCACCACGGCGCCGTTCTCGGCGATGTCCGGTGCGGTGATCTGCACGTCGGCGCTGTCGGCCGGCTTGCCGGCGCCGATCGCACCCAGCGCCGACTCCATGTTCTTGGCGTCGAAGGCAGCCTTGTTCCAGGCCGCCTGCGCCATCCCCGGAGTGATCAGACCGGCCGCGGCCAGCAGACCGAACACGCCCAGACCGCCACCGGCCTTGAGGGCATCCCTGCGTTGATTGTTCATCCCGTCTCTCCTTCTGTTAGAAGTGTTGCTTACTGCGCTTTCGCGCCAGACAAAATCCACTGGACGAGCTGTTCGATCTCGTCGTCCTTCACGTGGCTGTTCGGGGGCATGGGGATCGCACCCCAGGTGCCATGCCCACCGTTCTTGACCTTGCCGGACAGCATCCGCACCGCTTCCGCCTGACCCTTGTACTTGGCGGCGATCTCGTTGTAGCCCGGACCGACGATCTTGTTGGCCACGCCGTGACAGGCCATGCAGCCCTTCTCGGTGGCCAGGGCCAGCATCGGGTCACCACCGGCCGCAGCGCCCTGCTCGGCCGACGGAGCGCCGGTCTGCACGCCGCGCACGCCGCCCACCGGGCGGTTCTGCTCGGCCAGGTTGCCGTGTGCATCCTGCGCATGCTCGGGCAGCGCGGAGGCCAGCACGACTTCCTTCTTGCAGTCCTTCATGCACGCGGTGGCCTTCACGTCGGGCTTGCCGCCGTTGCCGATGCCACCCTTGCGCTCGGACGCGCCCGGCCACATGCCGTGGTCGGTGGTCATGCCGTTGCGGTTGGGCATGCGTTCCTGCACCTCGCGGATGGTGTCCTGATTGAGTTCGTAGTCCGCCGGAATGACCTCCGCAAGGTTCAGCAGGAAGGCCACCAGGGAGTATACGTCGTCGGGCGACAAGGACTTCGGCGCGGTCCACGGCATCGCACGGTGGATATAGTCCCACAGCGTGGAGACGGTGGGCACCTTCATCAGCGTGGTGCGCTGGGGGAAGCTGTTGTTGGTCAGCGCCGCGACCCGGCCGGTTTCGATGTCCTTCAGCGAGGTGCCGCCCACCAGCGGGGTGAACACCTCGTTCGATTCGGCGAAGAAGCCGTGGCAGGACGCGCACTGCGTCTCCCAGATCTCCATGCCGCGGTCGGCATTGCCGGAGCCTTTCGGCAGACCGGCGAAATCCGGCCGCACGTCGATGTCCCAGGCCTGGACCTCGGCCGCGGTCGCCGGACGGCCGATGCCCTGGTAACGATCGAAGGCCAGCGCGGAGCCCGTGGCACCCACGGCCAGCGCCAGCGCGATCAGCGTCTTAGAGAACCTGGACATTGCTCACCTCTCCCGATTCGACCACCTTCCACGACTGGATGGCATTGTTGTGATAGATCGACTTGGTGCCGCGCACCGCGCGCAGCTGGCCGTAGGACGGCTGCACGTAGCCGGTTTCATCCACCGCGCGCGACTGCAGGATGGCGGGCTTGCCGTCCCACACCCAGTCGATGTTGAAGCGGGTGAGCGCCTTGGACAGCACCGGCGTCTCCAGCCGTGCGGTGCGCCAGTTGACGCCGCCGTCGGTGGATACGTCCACGCGGGTGATCTTGCCGCGGCCCGACCAGGCCAGGCCCGAGACGTTGTAGAAGCCCTTGTCGAGGAGCAGCTGTCCGCCCGACGGGGTGGTGATCACCGACTTGCATTCCTGGATCGAGGAATACTGGCGATGCAGGCCGTCCGGCATCAGGTCGATGTAGTGCACCGCCTCGTCCTTGGTCGCCCAGGGCTTGTCGCCCACCTCGATGCGGCGCAGCCACTTGACCCAGCTCACGCCCTGCACGCCCGGCACCACCAGGCGCAGCGGGTAGCCGTTCTCCGGACGCAGCATCTCGCCGTTCATGCCGTAGGCCACCAGCACCTCGCCCGACTCCACCATCTCCATCGGAATGGTGCGGGTCATCGAGGAACCGTCCGCGCCTTCGGCGAGGATGAAGCGGCCCTTCTTGTAGTCGGCGCCGCACATGTCGAGGATGGCCTTCAGCGGCACGCCGGTGAACTCGGAACAGGACAGCATGCCGTGGGAGTACTGCACGGTGGGCACCGCCACGTTGCCCCACTCCATGCCGGTGTTGGCGCCGCACTCGATGAAGTGGATGCGCGACACCGAGGGCAGACGCATGATGTCGTCCATGGTGAACACCGCGTTGGTCTTCACCAGGCCGTTGATCATCAGCCGGTGCTTGTTGGGGTCCACATCGACCCAGCCCTGGTGGTGGCGCTCGAAGTGCAGGCCGGACGGGGTGATGATGCCGAACAGACCCTGCAACGGGGTGAAGGCCACCGAGGAGCCGGACACGCGGGTCAGACCCGGGCTCTCGCGGCGTACCAGGTTCTTCTCGTACATCGACGGCATGCCGTACGGATTCGCGGCCACCGGCTTGCCGAGCATCTTGGACCACGGCGGCAGTTCCAGGATGGCCGGATCGCCGGCCGACTGGGCATTGGCCACCGCCGGCGCCGCCACGGCCGCACCGGCCGCCACGAACGCCTTGCGAAGAAAATCGCGCCTGCCTTCCTTGACCGACTGGATATCCTCGTCGGACAGGAAATTCTCCGGCGCAGGCTTGATCCGGCCGAGCCGGACATCATCGAGTGCCATGCGAACGCTCCCCCTAGGTGCTTTGTATGTACTGCGGCTTGCTTACTGGCCGGAACCGAGATCCTGCTCCAGGCGGAGCAAGGACTCGCGGCGCGGCGAACTGGTGTCGGTGCGCGCAGCGATGCTCACGCAGACGGTACGGCACAGATCGGTAAAATTCGGATCGACGATGCGGTAGAAGACCTGGCTGCCCTCGCGCCGCCGGTCGACGACGCCCGCGCGATAGAGCAGGTTCAAGTGACGGGAGGCGTTGGCCTGGGTCAGGCCGACCGCCTCCACCACCTCGTTCACCGCCAGCTCACCGCCGCACAGGCAGTGCAGGATTTTCAGGCGGGTCGGCTCGGCGAGCAGGCCGAAGTACTCGGCAACGCTCTCGAAAACCTTGTTCAGCTCGTCCATCGCCGCCCCGAAAATCAGCTTATGATTTCACAACTGTATAACCATGCACTCATATGGTCAACAGCTAATATTGCTGCGCCGCGTCATGTTTCGCGGTGCTTGCAATGACCTAGGTCAAGTTTATTGCCCTCTTTTCATCGTGGGATATACTGCCCCGGCGCGATGCCAGTGGCACAGCCCGATAGCGGCGAGATCATCGCCACGGCAAACGATGCAAATCGAATAATGGAGAGGAGGAAAGTCGTGAAGCTGAAACTCGCACTGGCCACCGTTTGCGTTCTCGGCGCAAGCGGCCTGGCACACGCCCAGGATCCCAATCTCGCCCGCAACCTTGCGGCCACCTGTGCCAACTGCCACGGCACCAACGGCAAGAGCGTCGGCGGCATGGACAGCCTGGCCGGCGAACCCCGGGACAAGCTGATGCAGAAGCTGATGGACTTCAGGAGCGGCGAGAAGCCCGCGTCCATCATGCATCAGATCGCCAAGGGGTACACCGACGAACAGCTCGGGCTGATCGTCGATTACTTCGCCGCGCAGAAATAAGAACAGGGGAGGAAGAACAATGCTGAACAGACGCGATTTCATCAAGTCGCTGGGCGCCGTTGCGGCCGGCACTTCGGTTGTCGGCGGCCTGGCGGGCTGCGCCGGCATGGGCGGCGGCAAGGGTGGCCACGTGGTGGTCATCGGCGGCGGCTACGGCGGCGCCACGGTGGCCAAGTACCTGCGCATGTGGAGCAAGGGCAACGTTGCCGTGACCCTGGTCGAGCGCAACCCGGAATTCATCTCCTGCCCGATCTCCAACCTGGTCATCGGCGGCGTGAAGACCATGTCGGACATCACCGTCAGCTACGACGGGCTGAAGTCCACCTGGGGCGTCAAGGTCATCAAGGACGAGGTCGTCGGCCTCGACCCCGCCAAGCGCGAAGTGCGCCTGGCCCAGGGCGGCACGCTCAGCTACGACCGCGTGGTGCTCTCCCCGGGCGTCGACTTCATGTACGACGAGATCGGCGGGCTCGCCGGCAATACCGAACTGATCCCGCACGCCTGGAAGGCCGGCGCGCAGACCGTGCTGCTGCGCAAGCAACTCGAGTCGATGAAGGACGGCGGCGTGTACGCCATCCAGATCCCCAAGGCGCCGTACCGCTGCCCGCCCGGGCCGTATGAACGCGCCTGCCTGGTGGCCAACTACTTCAAGACCGCCAAGCCCAAGTCCAAGGTCCTCATCCTCGACGCCAACGGCGACATCCAGTCCAAGAAGGGGCTGTTCCTGCGCGCTTTCAACGGTGCCTACAAGGACATCATCGAGTACCGCCCGAACAGCACGATCCTGGAGGTGGACGCGAAGAACCGCGTGGCCAAGCTCGAGTTCTCCGACGTCAAGGCCGACGTGCTCAACGTGATCCCGCCGATGCGTGCCGGCGACATCGCCACCAAGGCGGGCCTGCCGCTGATCAACGACCGCTGGGTGGACGTCGACTGGCTCACCATGGAAGCCAAGGGCGTGCCGGGGGTTCATGTGCTGGGCGACGCCATCTTCCCGGCGCCGACCATGCCCAAGTCCGGGCACATGGCCAACCAGCACGCCAAGCTCGCCGCGGCAGCCGTCCTCAACCTGCTCGAAGGCAAGGCGCCGAGCCCCACCCCGGTGGTGATGAACACCTGCTACAGCTTCGTCGACAGCAAGAACGTCATCCACGTGGCCTCGGTGCACCAGTACGATGCCGAGAAGAAGACCTTCCTGCCGGTCAGCGGCGCGGGCGGCGTATCGGTGGCCGCGAGCGAACTCGAAGGCAAGTACGCGCTGGGCTGGGCGAAGAACATCTGGGCCGACATGCTCGCCTGACGGCGTGCAGCGCCGGATGTAAGAACGGGGCCGCAAGGCCCCGTTTTCTTTGCTGGCGGCGCTCGGCCGCCTTCGACGAACGCGTCAGTCCAGCGTGCTGATGTAGAGCGCCACCGCCTTGATCTCCAGCTCGGTGAGCTTGGAGGCGATCGAATGCATCACCGCGTTGTCGTTGGTACGCTCGCGCTTGTTGAACGACGCCAGCTGGCTTTCGGTGTACTTGCGCCCCTGCCCCGCCAGCCGCGGCAGCTGCGGCGAACCCAGCCCGCGGTCGCCGTGACAGGATGCACAGGCTGCCACGCCAGAGTATTCGTTGCCGCGGTGGAAGATGAATTCGCCCACCGCCGCAAGCTGCTTGTCGGTGGCGGGTCGCGCCTCGGTCGGCTTCTTCTCGAAGAACACGCCCAGCGCCACCATCTCTTCGGAGGTCAGCCCTTCGACCATGCTCACCATGGTGTCGCTCTTGCGGCGCCCGGCCTGGAAGTCGGCCAGCTGCTTGGCGATGTACTGGTAGTGCTGGCCCGCGAGCCGCGGATAGAGCGCGGTCGAACTCTCGCCCTCGGCCCCATGGCACAGGAAGCAGCGCCCCATGACGATTTCCTCGGCACGCGCCAGATCGACATCCGGGTAATCCTCGGCCGCCGCCGCGAGCGGGAGCATCGCCATCGCCAGTCCCGCCAGCTTGAACTTGATTCCTTTCACGTCCCCTCTCCTCTTCTTGCCTATAACCTTGCCGTGAGCAAGGGCAAAGAGATTATCAGAATCCGTTAATACGCTGAACACCGGCGGGCTGGATCACCAGCCCAGCTCCAGGACCCAGGGGCCGTCCCCCGCCTCGAGCGCACGAAGGACATAGGGCACCGAATCCGCAGGCAGCGCATCGCGGGGAAACCAGTCGAGCCGGTCGCACTTGTGGGGTTCGCAGATCCGCGGCTCGCCCGACCAGCGCGTCGCCGCCAGGAAGAAGTCGATGCGGTTCGAGTCGGACAGCCGATGCACCACGCCGAGCGTGCGCAAGGCGTCGGGATCGAGCGCCAGGCCAATCTCCTCGCCCATCTCGCGCACCGCGGTGGCGCGGATCGATTCGCCGGGCTCCACATGACCGCCCGGCAGACTGAACAGGCCGTCGAAGAAGCCCGTCCCCGCGCGACGCATCATCAGCACCCGGCCGTCACGCTCCAGCACCACGTGCACCCCGACCGGGATGCCGGCATGCCGCCCTGCCGCCATCAGTGCTTGCCGGTGCTGCCGAAGCCGTTGCCGCCGCGCTCGCTGCGCGCGAAATCATCGACCACGTTGAAGCCGACCTGCAGCACCGGCACCACCACCAGCTGCGCGATGCGCTCCATCGGCTGGATGGTGAAGGTCTCCCGTCCGCGATTCCACACCGAGACGAAGATCTGTCCCTGGTAGTCGGAATCGATCAAGCCGACCAGGTTGCCGAGCACGATGCCGTGCTTGTGGCCGAGACCCGAGCGCGGCAGGATCATCGCCGCCAGACCCGGATCGGCCAGGTGGATGGCCAGGCCGCTGGGCACCAGCGCGGTCTCGCCCGGGTGCAGGGTCAGCGGCACCTCCACGCAGGCCCGCAGGTCCAGGCCGGCCGCTCCCGGCGTCGCATAAGCCGGCGCATGGCTGCGCAGGCGCGGGTCGATGAGCTTGACGTCGATCTTGTGCATCCTATTCCTCCCGTTTCGCGCCATCGACCAGCAAGTCCGCCAGGTGATCGACGATGCGCTTGGCCAGTTCCGTCTTCGACGCCCGACCGAGCGGATAGCGGCCGTTGTCGTCGTACAGCACCACTTCGTTGTCGTCGCCGCCCAGTCCGTCCTGCACCAGGTTGCCGACCAGCAGCGGCACGCGCTTGGCAGCGCGCTTGGCGGCGGCATAGGCATCGAGCTCGCGACTCTCGGCAGCGAAACCCACGCAGAACGGCGGCTGCGGCAGCGCGGCCACTTCGGCAAGGATGTCCGGATTGGGCGTCAGCACCAGCTGCATCGTGTCGCCCGACTTCTTGATCTTGTGCTCGGCCGTCTGCGCAGGGCGGTAGTCGGCCACCGCCGCGACGCCGATGAACACCGTCGCGCCCGGCACTTCGGCCAGCACGGCATCGCGCATCTGCAGCGCGCTCTGCACCGCCACGCGGCGTACGCCCGGCGGTACCGGCAGCGACACCGGGCCGCTCACCAGCACCACCTCGGCCCCGGCACGGGCACAGGCGCGGGCCAGCGCGTAGCCCATCTTGCCGGAACTGGCGTTGGTGATGCCGCGCACCGGATCGATCGGCTCGAAAGTCGGCCCCGCGGTCATCACCACCTTGCACCCGGCGAGCAACTTGGGCTGGAAGTGCGCGACCACCGATTCGAGCAGATCCTCGGGTTCCAGCATGCGTCCCGGGCCGGTCTCGCCACAGGCCTGGTCGCCCTCGTCGGGGCCGAACACCGCCACGCCGTCGGCCCGCAGCTGCGCCACGTTGCGCTGCGTGGCGGGGTTCTCCCACATCTGCCGGTTCATGGCCGGCGCCACCATCAGCGGACACTCGCGCGCCAGACACAGCGTGGACAGCAGATCGTCCGCGAAACCATGCACCAGCTTGGCGATGGTATCCGCCGAGGCCGGCGCGATCAGGATGCCGTCGGCGCCGCGGGTCAGGTCGATATGCGCCATGTTGTTGCCCATGCGCCCGTCCCACAAGTCGGTCCACACCGTTCGCCCGGACAGGGCCTGGAAAGTCACCGGCGTGACGAAGCGCGTGCCGGCTTCGGTCATGACCACGTGAACCTCGGCGCCCGCCTTGACCAGCAGGCGGGTCAGTTCCGCCGCCTTGTAGGCCGCAACCCCTCCGGTTACCCCGAGTACGAGCTTCCTGCCCTTGAGTTCATTCATGACATTAGGGTACAACTGCAAATTCAACGGATTCCGGCAATCAGGTCAAGCATGGCGATCACCGACTGGCCCGCGGACGAGCGCCCGCGGGAAAAACTGCTCGCCCGCGGCGCGCAGGTACTGAGCGATGCCGAGCTGCTGGCGCTGTTCCTGCGCGTCGGCGTACGCGGCCGCAGCGCGGTGGACCTCGGTCGCAACCTGCTCGGCCACTTCGGCTCCCTGAACCGGTTGTGCAACGCCCCAGCCGCCGAGTTCGCGCGCATTCCCGGCATGGGGCTCGCGAAGTATGCCCAACTGCAGGCAGTGATGGAACTGGCGCGACGCGCACTGGCCGAGGAAATGGCCGAGCGGGACGTGCTGGACAACCCGGAAGCGGTCCGCAACTGGCTGCGCCTCCGCCTGGGCAGCCTCCCCCACGAAGTGTTCACCATCCTGCTGCTCGACGCGCGCAACCGTCTGGTCGATGCGGTCGAACTGTTTCGCGGCACGCTCACGCAGACCAGCGTCTACCCCCGGGAGGTGGTCAAGCTCGCCTTGGCGCACAACGCCGCGGCGGTCATCCTCGCCCACAATCACCCGTCGGGGGCCTGCGAGCCGAGCCAGGCGGACGAACTGCTGACCCGCAACCTGAAGCAGGCGCTTGCACTGGTGGACGTACGCGTTCTCGACCATTTCGTGGTCACCGCCCATGGCCGGCCACTGTCCTTCGCCGAACGAGGACTGCTGTAGCCCCTCGCAGCCGGGCCGTTTCCAAGAGTTTTCTCCCGAAGGACTTGCGCCTTACCGGTCAAGTGGAGTATTCTCCGGGGCTTTTCGCAATCCGAATTCCCTGGAGCATCGTATGGCTCGCGTCTGCCAAGTGACCGGTAAAGCACCGATGGTGGGAAATCACGTTTCCCACGCCAACAACAAAACCAAGCGTCGTTTCCTCCCCAACCTGCAGAACCGCCGGTTCTGGAGCGAGGCCGAGAACCGCTGGATCAGCCTGCGTGTTTCCAACGCCGGTCTGCGTACCATTGACAAGAAGGGTATTGACGAAGTCGTTGCCGAACTTCGCGCCCGCGGCGAGAAGGTCTGAGGCTTCCCCTCGGACCCGCCACGCACTGAACGGAGAGCAAGATGGCAAAAGGCATTCGCGAGAAGATCAAGCTGGAATCGACTGCCGGCACCGGTCACTTCTACACCACCTCGAAGAACAAGCGCACCACGCCGCAGAAGCTCGAGTTCAAGAAGTACGACCCGGTTGCGCGAAAGCATGTCCTGTACAAGGAAATCAAGCTGAAGTAAGCAGTCCGCCCGTTTCGGGCAGCACAGCAGCTCCAGAAAACAAGAGGCCGCCGGAAATCCGGCGGCCTCTTGTCTTTGGAAACCGTACCTGGCAACTGGTGCGCTGCGGTACGGCACTCCGCGACTACGTCAGACTTCTTACACCTTCTGGATGTTGGAAGCCTGCTTGCCCTTCGGGCCCTGGGTGACCTCGAAGGAGACCTTTTCGCCTTCCTTCAGGGTCTTGAAACCACCCATGTTGATCGCGGAAAAATGCGCGAAGAGATCTTCGCTGCCGTCGTCCGGGGTAATGAAGCCAAAACCCTTGGCGTCGTTGAACCACTTAACAGTGCCAGTTGCCATATTGCGTCAATCCTTCAAGAGTGCACAAAACAAACCGGGTGACCCGGCGAGCATGTCGATGCGAAGGACCCGGAACCAGCACTGCCGCAACGGAGAAACCGACGCAGCCCCCTGATGCGGGCCGCTTGCGCAGCCACACCAGACAGAGCCAGCGCGTTGCACCTTGCACGACATACGGAAGTGCTTTTACGCAACTGGAACGACAGCGTCAAGCATTTCATGTCGCCGGTGGATTGCGCGCCGCAACAAGGTTTCACGCCATGTAGCGGTATCCCGGCGAACTGGCACGGGACTGGCTTGTACTCATCGGGGATGGTCGTTCTTGCACTGCAGCGCCACCCCTGTTCACGCGCTGTTGTATTTCGGCACAACACCCCCAAATACCCACCGTGGCAGCTCGGTTGCACTCTGCTTCGACTTGATTAGAATGGGTCGCATGGCCACGCACAAGCAGGACGAGTTCGTACTCGAGGCGGAACGTACACGCACCAGACCTCCGCCGTTATACAAGGTGCTTTTGCTGAACGACGACTTCACGCCCATGGATTTTGTCGTCATCGTTCTGCAGAAATTTTTCGGCATGGACCGCGAACGTGCCACGCGGGTCATGCTCCAAGTCCACAGAGAGGGCATGGGGGTATGCGGCGTCTTCCCAAGGGACATCGCATCGACCAAGGTGGAGCAGGTCGTCTCCTTTGCTCGCCAGCACCAGCATCCGCTGGCATGCGTGATGGAGGAAAACTGAATGATCGCGCAAGAGCTTGAAGTCAGCCTGCACATGGCCTTCGTCGAGGCCCGTCAGAAGCGCCACGAGTTCATCACCGTGGAGCATCTGCTGCTCGCGCTGCTCGACAATCCGTCGGCTGCCGAGGTGTTGCGTGCATGCAACGCCAACATCGACGAATTGCGCCGTGAGCTGACCGGCTTCATCAACGAGCACACACCCAAGGTGGAAGGCAGCGACGAGATCGACACGCAGCCCACCCTGGGTTTCCAGCGCGTCATCCAGCGCGCGATCCTGCACGTGCAATCCTCCGGCAAGAAGGAGGTCACCGGCGCCAACGTGCTGGTGGCGATCTTCGGCGAGAAGGATTCGCATGCGGTGTACTTCCTCCAGCGCCAGAACATCTCCCGCCTCGACGTGGTGAACTTCATCTCCCACGGCATCGCCAAGACGCCCCAGCAGGGTGCAGGCGCACCGAACCGGGGCGACGCGGAGCAGGCCGAGCAGGAACAGGAGTCCCAGGCGGCTGGCGGGGCCCTGGAAAACTACACCCAGAATCTCAACCAGCAGGCGCTGGTGGGCAAGATCGATCCGCTGATCGGCCGCGAGAAGGAAGTCGAACGCGTCATCCAGACCCTGTGCCGGCGGCGCAAGAACAACCCGCTGCTGGTCGGCGAGGCCGGCGTGGGCAAGACCGCGATCGCCGAAGGCCTGGCGCGCCGCATCGTCGAAGGTCGCGTGCCGGAGATCCTCGAGAACGCCCAGGTCTACGCACTCGACATGGGTGCGCTGCTGGCCGGCACCAAGTACCGCGGCGATTTCGAGCAGCGCCTGAAGGCGGTGCTCAAGCAACTGGTCGAGCAGCAGGGTGCGATCCTGTTCATCGACGAAATCCACACCCTGATCGGCGCCGGCGCCGCGTCGGGCGGCACGCTGGATGCTTCCAACCTGCTCAAACCGGCGCTGTCCTCCGGCCAGCTGAAGTGCATCGGCGCAACCACCTACACCGAGTACCGGCAGATCTTCGAGAAGGACCACGCGCTGTCGCGCCGCTTCCAGAAGATCGACGTGGTCGAGCCGACCGTGGCCGAGACCGTGGAGATCCTCAAGGGCCTCAAGAGCCGCTTCGAGGAGCACCACGGCATCAAGTATTCGTCCGCGGCGCTGTCCAGCGCGGCCGAACTGTCGGCCAAGTACATCAATGACCGCCACCTGCCGGACAAGGCCATCGACGTCATCGACGAGGCCGGCGCCGCGCAGCGCATCCTGCCGAAGTCCAAGCAGAAGAAGACCATCGGCAAGAACGAGATCGAGGAGATCGTCGCCAAGATCGCGCGCATCCCGCCGCGCACCGTGTCCAACGACGACAAGGCCGCACTGAAGACGCTCGACCGCGACCTGAAGAACGTGGTCTTCGGCCAGGACGAGGCCATCGACGCGCTGGCCAAGGCGATCAAGATGTCGCGCTCCGGCCTGGGCAACCCGGCCAAGCCGATCGGCTCCTTCCTGTTCTCCGGCCCGACCGGCGTCGGCAAGACCGAGGTCGCCCGCCAGCTCGCCTACACCCTGGGCATCGAACTGGTGCGCTTCGACATGTCGGAGTACATGGAACGCCATGCGGTGAGCCGCCTGATCGGCGCGCCGCCGGGCTACGTCGGCTTCGACCAGGGCGGCCTGCTCACCGAGCAGATCACCAAGAAGCCGCATTGCGTGCTGCTGCTCGACGAGATCGAGAAGGCCCATCCGGACATCTACAACATCCTGCTGCAGGTCATGGACCACGGCACACTGACCGACAACAACGGCCGCCAGGCCGACTTCCGCAACGTGATCCTGATCATGACCACCAATGCGGGTGCCGAGCAGATGCAGAAGTCGGTGATCGGCTTCTCCGCCAAGCGCGAGGCCGGCGACGAGATGGAAGAGATCAAGCGCATGTTCTCGCCGGAGTTCCGCAACCGCCTGGACGCGACGATCTCCTTCAAGGCGCTGGACGACGAGATCATCCTGCGGGTGGTGGACAAGTTCCTCATCGAACTGGAAGCCCAGTTGCACGAGAAGAAGGTGGAGGCCCACTTCACCGACGAGCTCAAGGCCTGGCTGGCCGAGAACGGCTTCGATCCGCTGATGGGCGCCCGCCCGATGGCCCGCCTTATCCAGGACACCATCCGTGCCGCACTGGCCGACGAGCTGCTGTTCGGCCGCCTGGTGAACGGCGGCAAGGTCACCATCGACCTGGACGACCAGCGCAAGGTGAAGCTGCTGTTCGACGAGAAAGAAGTGGCCACGGCCTGAACCCTCCCCTCCTGCAGGACACCGCACGAAGGCGGCCCGGACCGGGCCGCCTTCTTTCTTTTCATGCGCGCGCGTGGTTTATCATCCGCGCATTTCCAACCCATCCAGGAGATGCCATGAACATCCAGACCGCCGACCTGTGCGACGCCAACGAGGGCCGAGTGCGCATCGTCATGCCCATGTTCCGCAGCTACGGCGGACGCCGTGCGTTCGGCGGGCCGATCGCCACGCTCAAGGTATTCGAGGACAACTCCCTGGTCCGCAGTGCGCTGGAGAGCCCCGGCGAGGGCCGCGTGCTGGTGGTCGACGGCGGCGGCTCGCTGCGCTGCGCGCTGGTCGGCGACCAGCTGGCCCTGCTCGGCGTGAAGAACGGCTGGGCCGGCGTGATCGTCTATGGCTGCATCCGTGACTCGAAGGCCATCGGCACGATGGACATCGGCGCCTTCGCGCTCGCCACCCACCCGCTCAAGAGCATCAAGAAGGGCGTGGGCGAGCGCGACATTCCGGTCACCTTCGGCGGCGTGACCTTCGTTCCCGGCCACTACGTCTATGCGGACGAGGATGGCGTGATCGTCTCGGAACAGGCGCTGCTGTAAACCGGCCACCGCGCAGGACCGACCGGGCCTTGGTCTTGCGCGGTGCACCAGCAAGACGTTTCACAAAGCTGGTTTTCTTTTCGCAATATGGAATTTCACAAGCAAGTAACTGTAATTTCGAGAAAACTTTTTTTCTTATATCTTATATAAGACTTATTGCTGCAGGGCCAGAATCTTCCTATACTGTGATCCATCCGATGCCGCTCCGGCCTGCACCGCAACGACATCGAGACGGAGCGCTCGCACCGGCCACGGCCGGGATCGACGACGCCCTTCCCCATCCATCGTCAGCCAGTAAGGAATAGACATGACTCTGACCCGCGAACAGCAAGTCGCCGCCCTCGAGAAGGATTGGGCCGAAAATCCCCGTTGGAAGAACGTCAAGCGCGGCTACACCGCAGCTGACGTGGTCCGCCTGCGCGGCAGCCTGCAGCCGGAGTACACCCTGGCCCAGCGTGGCGCCAAGGTCCTGTGGGAAAAGGTCAACGGTGGTGCCAAGAAGGGCTACGTGAATGCCTTCGGCGCCATCACCGCCGGCCAGGCGATGCAGCAGGCCAAGGCTGGCCTCGAAGCCGTGTATCTGTCCGGCTGGCAGGTCGCCGCCGACGGCAACACCTCGGAAACCATGTATCCGGACCAGTCGCTGTACGCCTACGACTCCGTGCCGACCATGGTTCGCCGCATCAACAACACCTTCAAGCGCGCTGACGAGATCCAGTGGTCGCGCGGCATCAACCCGGGCGACGAAGGCTTCATCGACTACTTCCTGCCGATCGTGGCCGACGCGGAAGCCGGTTTCGGTGGCGTGCTGAACGCCTTCGAACTGATGAAGAACATGATCGCCGCCGGTGCCGCTGGCGTTCACTTCGAAGACCAGCTGGCTGCCGCCAAGAAGTGCGGCCACATGGGTGGCAAGGTGCTGGTGCCGACCCGTGAAGCGGTCGAGAAGCTGATCTCCGCCCGTTTCGCTGCCGACGTGATGGGCGTGCCGACCCTGATCCTGGCCCGTACCGACGCCGAAGCCGCCAACCTGATCACCTCCGACTACGACGCCAACGACAAGCCCTTCCTCACCGGCGAGCGTACCCAGGAAGGCTTCTTCCGCGTCAAGAACGGCCTGGAGCAGTCGATCTCCCGTGGCGTGGCTTACGCGCCCTACGCCGACCTGGTGTGGTGCGAAACCGGCGTGCCCGATATCGGCTTCGCCCGTGAATTCGCCCAGGCCGTTCTGGCCGCCTGCCCGGGCAAGCTGCTGTCCTACAACTGCTCGCCGTCCTTCAACTGGAAGAAGAACCTGAACGACTCCCAGATCGCTTCCTTCCAGGAAGAGCTGTCCGCGCTGGGCTACAAGTACCAGTTCATCACCCTGGCTGGTATCCACGTCAACTGGTACAACACCTTCCAGTTCGCCCACGCCTACGCTCGCGGCGAAGGCATGAAGCACTATGTGGAAATGGTGCAGGAGCCGGAATTTGCCGCTCGCGAGAAGGGTTACACCTTCGTTTCCCACCAGCAGGAAGTGGGCACCGGTTACTTCGACGACGTGACCACCGTGATCCAGGGCGGTTCTTCCTCCGTGAAGGCCCTGACCGGTTCCACCGAAGAAGAGCAGTTCCACTAATCGGCAAGACATCGGTGCCGGTTCGCCCGGCACCGAAGCGGTCGATACAAGAACGGCCACCGCATGCGGTGGCCGTTCTGCATTTCAGGTCAGGAAGATCAGCCGCGACCGCGTTCGCCGCGCGGGCCGTCATCGCGCCCCGGCCCCATGCCGAAGCCACCGTGGCGGCCTTTGTGTCCCATCGCGCCGAAGTCGGCATCGAACACCTTCTTCTGCGCATCGGACAGGGCGCCGTAGAAGCGCTCCACCGCCTTGCGGGTCTCGGCCATCTCGGCCTGGCGCAGCTTGCCCATCTCCTCCATGCGCTGCAGGCGCTCGACCGCGGTCTGCGGCGCGCCGTCCTTGAAGCGCTGCTGCATCTGCTCGGCCATCTTGCCCGCACGCTCGCTCATCGCGCTCTTGAACGCATTCCAGGCGGGCTGCTGCTCGGGCGTGAGCGCCAACGCCAGTTCAAGCCGCGCCAGTTGCAGGTCGGCGCGCTGCGCCATGCGGGCCTGCATGTCTTGGGGTGCCATGCGCTGTACGCCAGCCTTGCCCTGCGGCCCGAAGCCGTCGCACTCGCCACCGCGTGCCAGCGCGGCGGTGGCGCCGACGCCGGTGACTGCGATCAGCGAGGCGGCGATGGTGGTTTTCATCCAGGTTTTCATGATGTTCTCCTTTGCGTTGTCGATTGCCTGTGCCCGGCCTTCCGGGCGACGAGGCCATTTGAACACCCGCATGTAAGCCGGATTTGTCTCCAGCCGGCCGTATTGCACCGCCGTGTCTCAGCGCCGCGCACAGATACGCTGGGATACAAAACCGCCCCGCGCCCGGCTTAAGATGCCGGCCAAGGAGAATGCGCACATGAGCAACCAGCAAGACCACGTGCTGATCGTCGACGACGACCGCGAGATCCGCGGCCTGCTCGCCGACTATCTGGAAAAGCAGGGCCTGCGCTGCAGCACCGCCGCCGACGGGCGCGAGATGAAGGCCGCGCTGGAACGCCACCGCGTCGACCTGATCGTGCTCGACGTGATGATGCCCGGCGAGGACGGCCTTACCCTGTGCCGCAACCTGCGCGCCGGCGGCGGCCCCCAGGCCAATACGCCCATCCTCATGCTCACCGCGCGCGGCGAGGACATGGACCGCATCCTCGGCCTGGAGATGGGCGCCGACGACTACCTGCCCAAGCCTTTCGTGCCGCGCGAGTTGTACGCGCGCATCCGCGCCATCCTGCGGCGCGCGCGCGCCCTGCCGCCCAATCTGGATGCCGCGCCGCCGGCCAACGCGCGCGAGCTGCACTTCGCCCACTGGCGGCTGGACACGATCAACCGCCACCTGATCGACACCGCCGGCACCGTGGTGCCGCTGTCCGGCGCCGAGTACCGCATGCTGGGCGTGTTCCTCGCCCACCCGCAGCGCGTGCTCAGCCGCGACCAGCTGATGGAGCTCACCCAGGGGCGGGAGGCGGACGTGTTCGACCGCTCAATCGACCTGCTGGTCAGCCGCCTGCGCCAGCGCCTGGGCGACAACGCGCGCGAACCGGCCATCATCAAGACGGTGCGCAATGAAGGCTATGTACTCGCCTGCGAGGTCACGCCGGTGGGCCGGGGCGAGAGCGAGCAATGAAACTGCCCTGGCCGCGCAGCCTGTTCGCCCGCCTGATGCTGATCTGGCTGGTCGGCATCGCCCTGGTGCTGGCGGTGAGCTTCGCGCTGTTCGTCGGCGAGCGCGAGCGCATCGGTCGCAGCGCCCTGTTCGAGGGCATTGCCCAGGAGGTTGCCGCCACCGCCGACGTCCTCGACCGTCTCACCCCGGGCGAGCGCGAGCGCTGGATGGACGAACTCGGCCGGCGCCGCCTGCGCCTGTCGCTGCGCCCGCTGCCCGAGCGCACCCGCCCGCTGCCGGTCGATCATCCGCTCCTGCCCGCCTTGCGCGCTGCAATGCCGGAACGCGAGGTGGCCCTTTACGTTCATCACCGCGGCGAAGGCCCCCATGGCGCGCTGCTGATCGCGGTGCGGCTGGCCGACGGCAGCCCGCTGCACGTGCGCCTGCCGGGCATCCCACCGGCACCCGACTTCCCCATGCCTGCGCCCGGCCGCCTGCTCGCCGCGCTCGCGGCCTTGATCGGCGGCGTGCTCGGCCTCACCTGGGTGGCGGTGCGCATCGCCACCCGCCCGCTGTCGCGCATGGCCGAAGCGGCCCGCCGCCTGGGCGACGCCCCGGACCACAGCCCGCCACTGGATACCCGCGGCCCCACCGAAGTGGCCCAGGCCGCCGGCGCCTTTAACCACATGCAGCAGCGCGTGCGCGAGCACATCGCCGAGCGCACCCGCATCCTCGCCGCGATCTCGCACGACCTGCAGACCCCGATCACCCGCCTGCGCCTGCGCGCCGAGATGGTCGAGGACGAGACCCTGCGCGCCCGCTTCCAGGCCGACCTCGACGCCATGCAGGCGCTGGTGCGCGAGGGCCTGGACTACGCGCGCAGCCGCGACAGTGCAGCGCCGCTCCAACCTGTGGATCTCAACGGACTGCTGGAAGCGCTGCGCAGCGACGCCGCCGACATGGGCTGGCCGGTCGAGCTCCACGGTCACGCCGCCGCACCCTGCCCCGCACAACCTGTGGCGCTGCGCCGCGCGCTGTGGAATCTGGTGGAAAACGGGATCAAGTTCGGCGAACGCGTGGATATCGCCATCGAAGACACGCCGGCATGTGCGGTGGTGCGCATTCGCGACCACGGTCCCGGCCTGCCCGAGGCGGAGCTGGAAAGGGTTTTCGAACCCTTCTACCGCACCGAAGCCTCGCGCAACCGCGAGACCGGCGGCACCGGCCTGGGGCTGGCGATCGCGCGCAACCTCGTGCGCGCCCAAGGCGGCGAAGTGCGCCTCGCAAACCCTCCGGGCGGCGGACTGGAGGCGACCGTCAGCCTGCCCCGCCGTCCGGCAGCCGGCACTCAGTCCGCCTTGTAGCGCGCCGCCAGTTCGCCGAAAGCGGCGACCTGGTGGGCCGCCCAGTCGGCATCGCAGCCGAGCTCTTCGGCCATCAGCGCCGCCACCCGCGGTGCCGCGGCGACCGCCAGCGCGGCATCGACGAACAGCGCGCGGTGGCGCCGGGCGAGCACGTCCTCCACGGTGCGCGCCAGTTCATGCCGCACCGCGAAGCGCACCTCCGCCGCGGTGAGATCCAGCCCGTCCTGGACCCGCTCACCCGCGCCGGGCAGGCTGTTCACCGCTTCGCGCTCGGCACCGAACACATCGCTGCACGGCATGGCCGGTGCGCCATGCAGGCGCAACCCGGCGGTCGCCTCGGCACGCGCGGGCAGGCCGGCGACCGAGCGTGCGGCCTCCACCGCATCCGCGCCCATGCGCCGGTAGGTGGTCCATTTGCCGCCGGTGATGCTGACCAGCCCGCCGGGCGACACTTCGATCAGGTGTTCGCGCGACAGGCCGCGAGTGGGCGAGGCGTCGCCCGCGCCGATCAGCGGGCGCAGGCCGACGAACACGCTGGAAACATCGGCGACGGTAGGCGCGCGACGCAGGTAGCACGCGGCGGTGCGCAGGATGAAGCCGACCTCGTCGTCCAGCGGCGCGGGCTCCAGCGGCAAGTCGGCGCGCGGGGTGTCGGTGGTGCCGAGCAGCACCCTGCCTTGCCAGGGAATGGCGAACAGCACCCGGCCGTCCTCGGTCTTTGGCACCAGCATGGCGTCATCGCCGGGCAGGAACTCGCGCCCCACCACCAGGTGCACGCCCTGGCTGGGGCGCAGCAACGCCGCCGCCTGCGGACGCTCCCGACGACGCAGGACGTCGGCCCATACGCCAGTAGCGTTGATCACCACGCGGGCCGAAACACGGTATTCGGTACCGCGCTCGGCGTCCGCGACCTGCACGCCCGTCACCTTGCCCCCATCGATCAGCAGATCGCCGACCGGAGCGTAGTTGAGCGCCAGCCCGCCCAAATCGAACAGGGTACGCATCAGCGTCACCGCGAGGCGCGCATCGTCGAAGCGCGCATCCCAGTAGGCGATACCGCCGCGCAAGCCCTCGGTGCGGACGTTCGGCAGCGCGGCGACCGTGCGCGCCGCATCGAGCAGGCGGCTGCGCTCGATGCCGTGCGTGCCGGCCAGCAGGTCGTACATCGCCAGCCCGGCGGCCAGCATCGGCTTCTCATGCCAGCGATAGGCGGGCACCACGAAGCGCTGCGGATGCACCAGGTGCGGCGCATTGGCGAGCAGCAGCGCGCGCTCGGCAAGCGCCTCGCGCACCAGCGGCAAATTGCCCTGGGCCAGGTAACGCACCCCGCCGTGGATCAGCTTGGTCGCTCGCGAACTGGTGCCCTTGGCGAAGTCGTGCGCCTCCAGCAGCAGCGTGGAATAGCCGCGCGCGGCCGCATCGACCGCACAGCCCAGGCCGGTGGCACCGCCGCCGATGACCACCACGTCCCAGGTCTTCGGCTCGGCCAGGCGGGCGAGCAGGGCCTCGCGGGTCAGCGCCGCCGCCGTGTTCATGCGCCGTCGTCGGCCGCCCAGCCGCGGGTACGCTCGACCGCCCGGTGCCAGCGGGCGATCAGCGCCTCGCGTTGCGCGGGCGCCATCGCCGGTTCGAAGCGCCGGTCGGCCTGCCAGTGCGCGGCCAGTTCGTCCGTCCCGCGCCACACACCCACGCCCACGCCGGCCATGTAGGCCGCGCCCAGCGCGGTGGTTTCCAGCATGTGCGGGCGCACCACCGGCACGCCCAGCAAGTCGGCCTGGATCTGCATCAGCAGGTCGTTGGCCGCCGCCCCGCCATCGACCCGCAGTTCCGAGAGCGGTCCGGCGCCGTCGCCCTTCATCGCCTCGACCAGATCCACGGTCTGCAGCGCGATCGCCTCCAGCGCCGCACGGGCGATCTGCGCCGCGCCGCTGCCGCGGGTGAGGCCGAACAAGGTGCCGCGCGCGTAGGAGTCCCACCACGGCGCACCCAGCCCGGTGAAGGCCGGCACCAGCACCACGCCGCCGCTGTCCGCCACGCTGCCGGCCAGCGTCTCGATCTCGGCGGCGCTGCGGATGAGCCCGAGGCCGTCGCGCAGCCACTGCACGATCGCCCCGCCCATGAAGATGCTGCCTTCCAGCGCAAAGGCCGACAGCCCCTTGCCGCGCCAGCCCACCGTGGTGAGCAGGCGCTTGTGCGAGACGACCGGCTGGGCGCCGGTGTTCATCAGCAGGAAGCAGCCGGTGCCGTAGGTATTCTTGGCCATGCCCGGTGCAAAGCAGGCCTGCCCGAAGGTGGCGGCCTGCTGATCGCCGCCGATGCCGGCGATCGGCACCGCCGCGCCCAGCACCGCGGTATCGGTCTCCCCGCACACGCCGATGCTGTCCACCACCCGCGGCAGCACCGCAGGGGGGATGCGCAGCGCGGCGCACAGCGCCTCGTCCCAGCAGCCTTCATGGATGTTGTAGAGCATGGTGCGCGAGGCGTTGCCGCAATCGGTGACATGCAGGCGACCACCGGTGAGATGCCAGACCAGCCAGCTGTCCACCGTGCCGAAGGCCAGCTCGCCGGCTTCGGCGCGCGCGCGCGCGCCCGGCACGTGGTCCAGCAGCCAGGCGAGCTTGGTGGCGGAGAAATAGGGGTCGAGCTCCAGGCCGGTGCGTTCGCGCACCGTCTGCGCCAGGCCCTGGTCGCGCAGGCGGTCGCACGCCGCGGCGGTACGGCGGTCCTGCCAGACGATGGCCGGCGCCAGCGCGCGCCCGCTGGCGCGCTCCCACAGGAGGGTGGTTTCGCGCTGGTTGGTGATGCCCAGCGCGGCCAGCTCGGCGGCCGCGATGCCGGCGTCGGCCAGCGCGGCGCGCGCGCAATGGAATTGCGTATCGAGGATTTCCTGCGGGTCGTGCTCCACCCAGCCGGGGCGCGGGTAGTGCTGGGCGAACTCGCGCTGGGCGACGCCGCGGACCTTGCCGTCGGCATCGAACACCATCGCCCGGGAACTCGTGGTGCCCTGGTCCAGGGCCAGCAGATAGCGCATGCGCGTTCCTCCCTTGGATGTTTTCAGCTTACCCCGAAAGCGTCGCCGCCTTCCATGGGCCGTGTCACACCGCACCGGCCCGAGCGGCTATGATCGGCGCTTTGCTGCAACGCAACCGGACCCCATGCAATCGCTGTGGATGATCGCCGCCAGTCTCTTGTTCGCCTGCATGGGCGTGTGCGTGAAGCTGGGCAGCGCGCTGTTCTCGGCGGGTGAGATGGTCTTTGCGCGCGGTCTCGTCGGCGTGTTGATGATGGTGCTGCTCGCCCGCCTGCAAGGGGTGCGCCTGGCCACGCCGCTGTGGCGCCTGCAGCTGGCCCGCGGGCTGTCCGGCTCCTTCGCGCTGATCTGCTACTTCGTCGCCATCGGCCTGCTGCCGCTGGCCACCGCGGTCACGCTGTCCTACACCTCGCCGATCTTCGTCGCGCTGCTGCTCGCCGCGTTCTTCGGCGAACCGCTGCGCCTGCGCGCGCTGCTGGCGGTCGGCGCGGGTTTCGTCGGCATCGTGCTGCTGTTGCGCCCCACGCTGCAGGCCGACCAGTGGTTCGGCGCCCTGGTCGGCCTGGGCGCGGGGCTGGTCTCCAGCCTGGCCTACGTCAGCGTGCGCGAACTGGGGCGGGCCGGCGAGCCGGAAGTGCGCACGGTGTTCTGGTTCTCCGCGCTGACCGCGGTGCTCGGCCTGCCGTGGACGCTGGGCGGCGGGCTGGCCACCAGCCTCGATCTGCACGCGGTGGCGATCCTGCTCGGCATCGGGCTGTTCGGCGGTTGCGCGCAACTGGCCATGACCCGCGCCTACCGGCTGGGCAAGACCCTGGTGTCGGCCAGCCTGGCCTACACCACGGTGGTGTTCGCCAGCCTGTTCGGCCTCTTGCTGTGGGACGAGACCCTGCCCGCCTCGGCGCTGGCGGCGATTGCACTGATCGTCGCCAGCGGGCTGATGACCAGTCTCGCCACACGCAGCAGCGCCACCGCGCCAAGGCGCGGCAATTGAACGCCCCTGCGGCCAGGGATATAGTAGTCCGCACGATCCATCCGTCAGCGGGAGGCCGCCATGATCAGCATCGAGCACGGTCCGAACCTCGTCGAGGTCTCGGTCTTCGGGGAATTCACCCTGGCCGACTTCAAGGAGTTCGAAGAACTGGTCAATTACAAGGTCAAGTTCGAAGGCCCGGTGAACCTGCTCTTCGACCTGCGCGAGATGGTCGGCTTCACCCTGGACGTGGCCTGGGAGGAGCTCAAATTCTCCCGCGAGCACGCCAACGACTTCGGGCGCATCGCGGTACTGACCGAGGACCAGTGGCTCACCTGGAGCGCGTGGCTGACGCAGATCTTCGTCGACGCCGACGTGCTCGTCTTCCCTGAGGAAGAGGAAGCCCGCGCCTGGCTGAACGAAGCGGAGGCGCAGGCGCAGTGAGCAGCTCCTACACCACCTTGATCGATGCCAACGAACTGGCCCGCCACCTCGGCGAGCCGCGCTGGTGCCTGATCGACTGCCGCCACGATCTCGCCAATCCGGCCTTCGGTCGCGAGGCCTACGAGCGCGGCCATCTGCCCGGCGCCTGGTTTCTCAACCTCGACGAGGATCTTTCCGGACCGCTGACCGGCACCAACGGCCGCCATCCGCTGCCCGACCCGGACCGCCTGGCGCACCGCCTGGGCGCCTGCGGCATCGACCGCGACACCCAGGTAGTGGCCTACGACGATGCGGGCGGGATGTACGCCGCCCGCCTGTGGTGGCTGATGCGCTGGATGGGGCACCAGGCGGTTGCCGTGCTCGATGGCGGCTTCCAGGCCTGGTGCGCGGCGGCCAAGGTGCTGACCACCGAATTGCCGCGTGCCACACCAACCCGCTACCTGCCCGCCCTGCAAGGCAACGCGGTCAACGCGGCCTTCGTCGAGCAGCACCTGAGCAGCGCGGACATGGTGCTGATCGATGCACGCAGCCCGGACCGTTTCCGCGGCGAGAACGAGAACCTCGACCCGGTCGCCGGCCACATTCCCGGCGCGATCAACCGCTTCTTCAAGGACAACCTCGGGCCGGACGGCCGTTTCAAGCAGGCTTCGGTACTGCGCGAGGAGTTCGGCAACCTGCTGCGCGGGCGCGACCCGCGCAAGGTGGTGCACCAGTGCGGCTCCGGGGTGACCGCCTGTCACAACCTGCTGGCCATGGAGAGCGCGGGCCTGAGCGGCGCGCGCCTGTATCCGGGTTCCTGGAGCGAGTGGTGCGCCGACCCCGCGCGCCCGGTGGCCACCGGCGCGCAGTAGCCGCGCCTACCACTCCAGGCGTTCGACGCGGCCCAGCGAACGGCCCAGGAAGCGCTCGCCTATGGTCTGGAAGCGCAGCGGCACGTCGGTGACCACGAAGCGGTAATCCGCCGGCCGCTCCCCGCGGCTGGCAAGACCCAGTTCATGCAGCCGCAATGCGGCCAGCTCGGCAGTGGTGGTGGCGGAATCCACCAGCCGCACGCCCTCGCCGACCACGTCCTTGAGCAGCGGCTTGAGCAGCGGGTAGTGGGTGCAGCCCAACACCAGGCTGTCGACCTCCTCGGCCAGCACCGGCTTGAGATACTCCTGCGCGGTCAGCCGGGTCACGGGATGGTCGAGCCAGCCCTCTTCGACCAGCGGCACGAACAACGGGCAGGCCTGTGAATACACCCGCACGCCGGGGTCGAGCTGGTGCATGCGGCGCGCGTAGGCGTTGCTGTTGACGGTGGTCGGCGTGCCGATCACGCCAATGCCGCGCAGGCCGGAGTCGCGCACCGCAGCCTGCGCCCCGGCCTCGATCACGTCCAGCACCGGGATGTCGCCCGCCCGCGCCTTGACCACGTGGGCCGCCACCGCTGCCATGGTGTTGCAGGCGACGATCAGCATCTTCACCTGCTGGCCGAGCAGGTAGTCGACGATCTGCCCGGTGAAGTGCTCGATGGTCGCCACCGACTTGACCCCGTAGGGCACCCGCGCGGTGTCGCCGAAATAGACGATGTTCTCCAGCGGCAGGCGCTCCATCAGCGCCCTGACCACGGTCAGGCCGCCGACGCCGGAGTCGAATACGCCTATCGGGCGGGAAGCATCCATGGACACGGGCTCGCGGGCTGCGGTGGAAAGGCCGGCATTCTACGCCGTTTGCCGTCCTCGACGAGGCCGCTCACGCGGCGTGCCGGGCCAGCGCCCAGGCCACGTGCTCGCGCACCAGCGCCGAGGCATCGTCCGCCCGCGCGCGCAGCGCGGCGACCACCTCCGGCGAATGCGGCGCGTTGCCCAGCGCCACCGCCAGGTTGCGCAGCCAACGCTCGTAGCCGATGCGATAGATCGGGCTGCCGGCCATGCGGGCGGCGAAATCCTCCGCCGACCAGGCGAACAGCTCCACCAGGCTCGCGCGATCCAGCCCGTGCCGCGGGGCGTAGTCCATCTCCGCGCCGAGTTGCGCGAAGCGGTTCCACGGGCAAGCCAGCTGGCAGTCGTCGCAGCCGTAGATGCGATTGCCGATGGCCGGGCGCAGCGCCTCGGGAATCGGCCCGTGCAGTTCGATGGTGAGATAGGAGATGCAGCGCCGCGCATCGACCTGGTAGGGCGCGACGATCGCACCGGTCGGGCAGGCGTCGAGGCAGGCGGTGCAGCGCCCGCAGTGCGGCGCCGGGGATTCATCCTCCGGCAGCGGCAGGTCGGTGAAGATCTCGCCGAGAAAGAACCATGAGCCCGCCTCGCGATCGAGCAGCAGGCTGTGCTTGCCCCGCCAGCCGAGCGCCGCACGGGTGGCGACTTCCACCTCCAGTACCGGCGCCGAATCGACGAACACCCGGTAGCCATGCGGCAGTTCGGCGCCGATGCGCTCGGCGAGCTTCTGCAGGCGGTTGCGCAGCACCTTGTGGTAGTCGCGCCCCAGGGCGTAGCGCGACACGTAGGCACGCCGGCCATCGGCGAGGTTCTCCGCGGCGTCGGCGGCCTCGGGCCAGTAGTTCATCCGTGCGCTGATCACCCGCAGCGTGCCCGGCAGCAGTTCGGCCGGACGGGCGCGCTTCATGCCGTGGCGCGCCATATAATCCATCTCGCCGTGAAAACCGGCTTCGAGCCAGGCCGCGAGGCCAGGCTCGGCCGCGCCCAGATCGACGCCGCTCACCCCGATGGCGTCGAACCCGAGTTCCCTGCCCCAAGCCTGGATGCGCTGCTTGAGAGTCTGCAGCGCGGCGGCATCCGCGGGCGGCTGTTCCGAGAGGTTCCGATGATCGACCTTGTGCACCCCGCCGATGATAGCGGGGCCGGCCCGAAACTGCACTTGCCGGCCGAATCCGACACCACCGCGCTGGGCGCCGCGCTGGCGGCAGCGCTGCGCCCCGGGCTGGTGATCTACCTGCAAGGCGACCTCGGTGCGGGCAAGACCACCCTGGTGCGCGGGCTGCTGCGCGCACTCGGTCACGCAGGCAGCGTGAAGAGCCCGACATACACCTTGATTGAACCTTACGTAGTTTCTAGATTAGACTTATATCACTTTGATTTTTATCGCTTCACCTCACCCGACGAATTCATCGATGCTGGGCTGGACGAATACTTCGCAGGACAAGGGGCTTGTTTGGTCGAATGGCCGGACAAGGCGCAGCCCTATCTGGCGCCGCCCGACCTCGAAGTGTCACTCACCCTGGCCGGCTCCGGCCGGCAGGCCGAACTGACCGCGCGGACGGAGGCGGGACGAACATGTCTGAACGAATTGATGACAGCCCTGCAGGGCAGCCGGCCGCCCGGCTGAGCCGGCGCGCCCTGCTGAAGTTCGCCGGTGCCTCGCTGACCCTGCTGGTCAGCCCGGTCGGCTATGCGGCGAGCACCAGCCTGCTGGCAGTGCGCGTGTGGCCGGCGCCCGATTACACCCGGGTCACGCTGGAAGCCGGGCGCGAACTGCGCTACAAGTACCTCACCCTGCAGAACCCCGAGCGCCTGGTGATCGACCTGGAGGGCGTGGAGCTCAACAGCGTGCTCGAGAGCCTGCCGTCCAAGGTGCTCGAGAGCGATCCCTACATCGGCCTGGTGCGCGCCGGCCAGAACCGTCCGGGTGTGGTCCGCGTGGTGCTCGAGCTGAAGGCGGAGATCAATCCGCAGGTGTTCACCCTGCAGCCGGTCGGCGACTACGGCCACAGGCTGGTGCTCGACCTGTACCCGGCACGCCCGGTGGACCCGCTGCTCGCGCTGATCGAGAAATCGTCCCCGATGGAGGCCGCCTCGGGCAGCGACGGCACCGAGGGCAGCGGCGAGGCCCCCCGCACGGTCGCCACCGACGAGTCGCCCGCGCCGCGCCGGCGCCCCCCGCAGGCCAACCGCATCTACACCGTCGCCCTGGACCCCGGACATGGCGGCGAAGACCCCGGCGCCATCGGGCGGCGTGGCAGCTACGAGAAGAACGTCACCCTGTCGATCGCCCGCCGCCTCAAGCGCAAGATCGACGCCGACCCCGGCATGCGGGCGGTTCTCACCCGCGACGGCGATTACTTCGTTCCGCTGTACCAGCGCGTGTCCCGCGCCCGGCGCGTGCAGGCCGACCTCTTCGTCTCCATCCACGCCGACGCCTTCGTCCGCCCGGAGGCGCGCGGCAGTTCGGTGTTCGTGCTCTCCGAGCGTGGCGCCACGAGCTCCGCCGCCCGCTGGCTGGCGCAGAAGGAGAACGACGCCGACCTGATCGGCGGGGTGAATCTCGCCAAGCAGGAGGGCCACCTCGCCCGCACCCTGCTCGACCTCTCGCAGACCGCCACCATCAACGACAGCCTCAAGCTCGGCCGTGCCGTACTCGGCGAGCTGGGCGGCATCAACACCCTGCACAAGGCCGAGGTGGAGCAGGCCAACTTCGCGGTGCTCAAGGCACCGGACATTCCCTCGGTGCTGGTCGAGACCGCCTTCATCAGCAACCCGGAGGAAGAGCGCCGCCTCAACGACAACGCCTACCAGGACAAGATGGCCGACGCCATCCTGCGCGGCATCAAGCGCTACTTCGAGGAGAATCCGGGCGTCACCCGCACCCGCGTGGCCCGTCTGGACTGAACCGCCGCGGCGGCGTAAGGCGGATCGCCGCCGCCCCGCCTTTGCCGCTATAATTGCGGCTTTTTTATCAGGCGGTTATGCAGGTTTTTCGCGGGATTCCGCCCCTGGCATCGCAGGCTTCGGTTCTCACCATCGGCAATTTCGATGGCGTGCACCGCGGCCATCAGGCACTGCTGCAGCTGCTCACGGCCAAGGCCCGGGCGCTCGGCCTGCCCGCGGTCGTGCTCAGCTTCGAGCCGCATCCGCGCGAGTTCTTCTCGCCCGCCGACGCCCCCGCACGCCTGTCCACCCTGCGCGAAAAACTGCTGCTGCTGGCCGCGGCCGGTGTCGACCGCGTCCACGTCTGCCGCTTCGATGCCCGCTTTGCCGCACTGTCCGCCAGGGCCTTCATCGACGACATCCTGATCGCCGGCCTGGGCGTACGCCACCTGTTCATCGGTGACGATTTCCGCTTCGGCGCCCGCCGCCAGGGTGACTTCGCCATGCTCGCGGCAGCCGGCACGCACAACGGCTTCGGCGTCGAATCCATGCCCACCCTGGATGTCGCGGGCGAACGCGTCTCCAGCTCCGCGGTACGCGCCGCACTGGCCGACGGCGACATGCGCCATGCCGAGCGCCTGCTGGGCCGCCCCTACAACATCGCCGGGCGGGTGATCCACGGCGAAAAGCTGGGGCGCACCCTGGGCTACCCCACCGCCAACATCCAGATGAAGCACCGCAAGCCCGCCCTGTCGGGCGTGTTCGCAGTCAGCGTCGAAGGCCTGGCCGACCACCCGGTCACCGGCGCGGCCAGCGTCGGCGTGCGCCCCACGGTGACCAATGCCGGCCGCCCCACACTGGAAGTGCACCTTTTCGACTGGAAACAGGACTGCTACGGTGCCCACCTGCGGGTGCACTTCCTGCACAAGCTGCGCGACCAGGTGCGCTTCGACTCGCTTGAAGCGCTCACTGCGCAGATCAGCCGCGACGCCGAGGCGGCACGCGCCTGGTTTGCCGCCCATCCGAACTCCACCGCTCCCCAAGGCTGAAAGAAGACCGCCATGGCTGACTACCGCAAGACCCTGAACCTGCCCGACACCCCCTTCCCGATGCGCGGCGATCTCGCCAAGCGGGAGCCGGGCTGGATCGCCCAGTGGCAGCAGAAGAAGCTCTACCAGAAGATCCGCCAGGCTTCCGCCGGCCGTCCCAAGTTCATCCTGCACGACGGCCCGCCCTACGCCAACGGCAACATCCACATCGGCCACGCGCTGAACAAGATCCTCAAGGACATCATCGTGCGCTCGCGCACCATGGCCGGCTTCGACGCGCCCTACGTGCCGGGCTGGGACTGCCACGGTCTGCCGATCGAGCACAAGGTGGAAGTCACCCACGGCAAGAACCTGCCGGCCGACAAGGTGCGCGAGCTGTGCCGCGCCTACGCCGCCGAGCAGATCGAGGGCCAGAAGACCGACTTCATCCGCCTGGGCGTGCTGGGCGACTGGGACAATCCCTACAAGACCATGGCCTTCGCCAACGAGGCCGGTGAGATCCGCGCGCTCGCCGAGATGGTCAGGGCCGGTTACGTGTTCAAGGGCCTGAAGCCGGTCAACTGGTGCTTCGACTGCGGCTCGGCGCTGGCCGAAGCCGAGGTCGAGTACGCCGACAAGCAGTCGCCGGCGATCGACGTGGGCTTCCCCTGTGACGAACCCGAACGCCTGGCCGACATCTTCGGCGTCGGCACCCTGACCCGCCCGGTGCTGGCGGTGATCTGGACCACCACCCCGTGGACCATCCCCTCCAACCAGGCGCTCAACCTGCATCCGGACATCGACTACGCGCTGGTCGATACCGGCGAGCGCTACCTGCTGCTCGCCCACGACCTGGTCGGCGCCTGCCTGGAGCGCTACGGCCTGACCGGGCGCATCGTCGCCTCGGTCAAGGGCGCGGCGCTGGACCAGGTACGTTTCCACCATCCGTTCTACGACCGCCAGTCGCCGGTCTATCTGGGCGACTACGTCACCCTGGACGCCGGCACCGGCATCGTGCACAGCGCGCCGGCCTACGGCCTGGAGGACTTCCAGTCCTGCCGCGCCAACGGCATGGCCATGGACGAGATCCTCACCCCGGTCACCGGCGACGGCCACTTCGCCGCCGACCTGCCCTTCTTCGGCGGCATGAACATCTGGAAGGCCGGCCCGGAGATCCTCGCCAAGCTGCGCGAGGTCGGCTGCCTGCTCGCCGACGCGAAGATCACGCACAGCTACATGCACTGCTGGCGCCACAAGACGCCGCTGATCTACCGCGCCACGGCGCAGTGGTTCGTGGGCATGGACAAGCAGGTCACCGACGGTTCCACGCTGCGCGAGCGCGCGCTGCGCGGCGTGGAGGCCACCCGCTTCTACCCTGCCTGGGGCCAGGCCCGCCTGCACGCGATGATCGCCAACCGCCCCGACTGGTGCATCTCGCGCCAGCGCAACTGGGGCGTGCCCATCCCCTTCTTCCTGCACAAGGAGAGCGGCGAACTGCACCCGCGCACCGTCGAACTGATGGAAGAGGTCGCCAAACGGGTCGAGCAGGAAGGCATCGAAGCCTGGTTCAAGCTCGACGCCGCCGAGCTGCTCGGCGACGAGGCCGCCCACTACGACAAGATCTCCGACACCCTGGACGTGTGGTTCGACTCCGGCACCACCCACTGGCACGTGCTGCGCGGCTCGCACCCGGACGGCCATGCGGAAGGCCCGCGCGCCGACCTCTACCTGGAAGGCTCGGACCAGCATCGCGGCTGGTTCCACTCCTCGCTGCTCACCGGCTGCGCGATCGACGGCCACGCGCCTTACAAGGGTCTGCTGACCCACGGTTTCGCGGTGGACGGTGCCGGGCGCAAGATGAGCAAGTCGCTCGGCAACGTCGTGGTGCCGCAGGAAGTCACCGGCAAACTGGGCGCCGAGATCCTGCGCCTGTGGGTTGCCTCTACCGACTACTCGGGCGAGCTGTCGATCAGCAAGGAGATCCTCGACCGCGTGGTCGAGGTGTACCGCCGCATCCGCAACACCCTGCGCTTCCTGCTCGCCAACACCGCCGACTTCGACATCGGCAAGGATGCGCTGCCGCTCGAGCAGTGGCTGGACATCGACCGCTACGCGCTGGCCTTCACCCGCAAGCTGGCCGACCAGTGCGAGGCCGACTACGAGAAGTTCGAGTTCCACCGCGTGGTGCAGGCCCTGCAGGTGTTCTGCTCCGAGGATCTCGGCGCCTTCTACCTCGACATCCTCAAGGACCGCCTGTACACCACCCAGCCCGGCTCGGCTGCGCGCCGCTCGGCGCAGACCGCGCTCTGGCACATCACCCAGACCCTGGTGCGGCTGATGGCGCCGGTGCTTTCCTTCACCGCAGAGGAAGCCTGGGCGGTGATGAACGGCGGCGACGAGGAAGACAGCGTGATGCTGCACACCTTCCACGCCCTGCCCGAACAAGGCGGCGAGGCCGGCCTGCTGGCGCGCTGGGAGATCATCCGCAGCGTGCGCGCCGAGGCGCTCAAGGTCATCGAGGCGCTGCGTAGCGACGGCAAGGTGGGCGCCTCGCTGCAGGCGGAACTCGACCTGCGGGTGCACGAGGATGCCTACAACGCACTGGCCTCGCTCGGCGACGACCTCAAGTTCGTCATGATGACCTCGCGCGTCAGCCTGGCGCAGGCCGCCGAGGAGGACAGCCCGCAGATCGTCGCCACACCCAGCACCCACGCCAAGTGCGAGCGCTGCTGGCACTACGTCGCGGACGTCGGCGCCGACGCCGAACATCCCACGCTGTGCGGGCGCTGCGCCGGCAACCTGTACGGCGCGGGCGAGCAGCGCCGCCATGCCTGAGCAAGGCCTGCTGTCGGCCCGCATGGCGGGCTGGCTGGCGCTGGCCGCAGCGGTGGCGCTGGCCGACCAGCTCACCAAGCAGCTGGTGCTGGCCAGCCTGCGCTACGGCGAGGCGGTGCCGGTCACGCCCTTCTTCGACATCGTGCTGGTCTATAACCCGGGCGCGGCCTTCAGCTTCCTCGCCAACCAGCCCGGCTGGCAACGCTGGTTCTTCACCGGCCTGGCCGCGGTGATCTGCACCTGGCTCACCGTGCTGCTGCGCCGCCACCAGCACGAGCGCCTGCTGCCGGCGGCCTTCGTGTTGATCATCGGCGGTGCGGTGGGCAATGTGGTCGACCGCCTGATGCACGGCGCGGTGGTGGATTTCCTGCACTTCTACGTCGGCCGCTTCAGCTGGCCGGCCTTCAACCTCGCCGATTCGGCGATCACCGTCGGTGTGGCCCTGATGCTGTGGTCCAGCTTCCGACCGCACTCCAACGACCCCGCCAAGGAGAACCACGCGTGACCCAGACCGTCCAAGCCAACAACCTCGTCACCCTGCACTACCGCATCGCGCTGGACAACGGTCAGCCGCTGATCAACACCTTCGACGGCACCCCGGCCACGCTGCAGCTGGGCGCGGGCGAGTTGCTGCCCTCGCTGGAAGCACTGATCGCCGGCCTGCAGGTGGGCGAGCGCAAGGTGTTTGAACTCGCCGCCGAGCAGGCCTTCGGCCCCTACCGCGACGAGCTGGTCGAGCGTGTGCGCCGCGAGCACATGCCGGACGAGGAGATCGAGCCGATGAGCATCATGGAGTTCACCGCCCCGGACGGCTCGCGCTACCCCGGCCTGGTGCGCGAGATCGACGCGCAATCCGCACTGATCGACTTCAACCATCCGCTGGCCGGCAAACCCATCCGCTTCGAGGTGGAAGTGATCGGCATCCTGTAAGCGGCGGACCCCAGAGAGAGCAAGAGGCAATGAACGACAAGGAAGTGCTGCTCGCCAACCCGCGCGGCTTCTGCGCCGGCGTGGAGCGCGCCATCGAGATCGTCGAGCGCGCGCTGGCGCGCTTCGGCGCGCCGATCTACGTGCGCCACGAAGTGGTGCACAACAAGTTCGTGGTGGACGACCTGCGCGCCAAGGGCGCGGTGTTCGTCGAGGAACTGGACGAAGTGCCGGCCGGCAACACGGTGATCTTCAGCGCCCACGGCGTCTCGCTGGCGGTGCGCGCCGAGGCCGAGCGCCGCGGCCTGCGCGTGTTCGACGCCACCTGCCCGCTGGTCACCAAGGTGCACATCGAGGTAGCGCGCATGCGCGAGGCCGGCCGCGAGATCGTCATGATCGGCCACAAGGGCCACCCTGAGGTCGAAGGCACGATGGGCCAGGTGGGCGACGGCATCCACCTGGTGGAGTCGGCCGCCGACGTCGCCGGCCTGCAGGTCGCCAACCCCGAGCAGCTCGCCTACGTCACCCAGACCACATTGTCGATGGACGACGCCGCGGCCATCGTCACCGCCCTGCGCGAACGCTTCCCGGCCATCGTCGGGCCGAAGAAGGACGACATCTGCTACGCCACGCAGAACCGCCAGGACGCGGTGAAAATCATGGTGCCGCAGGCCGACGTGGTCTTCGTGGTCGGCTCCAGGAACAGCTCCAACTCCAACCGCCTGCGCGAGGTCGCCGAGCTGCGTGGCGTGCCGGCCTATCTGGTCGACAACGCCGGCGGCATTGACCCCGCCTGGCTGGCCGGCAAACGCCGCATCGGCGTGACCGCGGGCGCCTCCGCACCGGAGGTGCTGGTCGCGGCAGTCATCGAGCGGCTGAAGCAACTCGGGGCCGGATCCGTGCGTCAGCTCGATGGCGTACCCGAAAAGGTCACCTTTCCGCTGCCGAAGGAACTGCAGCAGGGAGCGTAACCGGCGCAGTTGCCGCAAGAAGAAAGGCCGGGCAGTGCCCGGCCTTTTCGCTTGGGTCGGAACCGCATCAGAGATGCGGCTCGATGATCCCGCGGTAGAACTCGTGGAAGTGCTGCATGCCGTCCTCGAACGGCGACTGGTAGGGCCCCACCTCGTTGCGCCCTTCCTTCAGCAGCGCCAGGCGCCCGCGGTCCATGCGCTCGCCGATGTCGTCGTCCTCGATGGCGGTTTCCATGTAGGCGGCCTGCTCGGCCTCGACGAACTCGCGCTCGAACTCGACGATCTCCTCCGGGTAGTAGAACTCCACCACGTTGGTCGTCTTGTTGATGTCGGTCGGGATCAGCGTACTCACCACCAGCACGTGCGGATACCACTCCACCATGATGTTGGGGTAGTAGGTCAGCCACACCGCGCCCTGCGCCGGCTTGTTCTCGCCGTAGTAGTCGAGCACCGCCTTCTGCCACTTCTCGTACGCCGGGGAGCCCGACTTGAGCAGCGAGGTAATGCCCACGCGCTGCACCGAGTACCACTCGCCGAACTGCCAGGTGAGATCGTCACAGGTGACGAAGTTGCCCAGCCCCGGGTGGTAGGGCACGACGTGGTAGTCCTCCAGATAGACCTCGATGAAGGTCTTCCAGTTGTAGTTGCACTCGTGGATCTCGACGTGATCGAGCTTGTAGCCGGAAAAATCGAACTCGCCCGCCACCTGCATGCCGGCGAGGTCGGCGTTGGCCGAGCGCGGCCCCTTGAACAGCAGCCCATTCCAGTTCTCCAGCGCATCGCGCTTGAGATTCAGGCAGGGGTTCTCCGGAAAATGCGGCGCACCCAGCAAGGAGCCCTGCTGGTCGTAGGTCCAGCGGTGGATCGGGCAGACGATGTTGTCGGTCTTGCCGGCTCCCTGCAGCATGATGGCCTGGCGGTGGCGGCAGATGTTGGACAACTGATGCACGCCAGCGCCGGTGCGGAACAGCAGCTTGGAATGATCCAGCCACTCGAGCGAACGGTAGCTGCCGACTTCCGGTACCATCAGCTCGTGGCCGACGTACCCCGGGCCGGCATCGAAGAGCAGCTTCTTCTCCAGGTCGAAGATCTTCTCGTCGAAGTACCAGGAAACCGGCAGTTGCGAAACAGCCGGGGCGAGTCGAGCCTTGGAAGCGATGTCGGACATCCCCGAACCTCCTCTTGTGAGCCAGAAATCCGGAAAAATAAACGGGCTAGTTTAAGCCAGAGGCTGTTTGACCGCCAATAGTGCGATCGGTTATTTTTCCCCCTTTACGCAGGACGGTATTGATCCATGGCCCGAGCGGCGCCTGCCCCCGAAAATTTCGAATCCGCCGTCTCCGAACTTGAAGCCATCGTGCGCGACATGGAGAGCGGCGAACTCCCTCTGGAACAAGCCCTCGAGCGTTATCAGAGAGGTGTCGGCTTGCTGAAGTTCTGCCAGAAGACCCTCGCCCGCGCCGAGGACCGCATCCGCATCCTGGAGGCGGACACCCTGCAGCCGATGGCGCCGGCGGACGACAGCAGCACATGAGCACCGATTCCGATTTTCCGCGCTGGATGGCCGCGGTGCAGCAACGCACCGAAACGGCGCTGGGCGTTTTTCTCCCGCCCTCCTCCCAGGCGCCCACACGCCTGCACGAGGCCATGCGCTATGCCGCGCTGGGCGGCGGCAAGCGGGTTCGCCCCCTGCTGGTGCACGCCGCCGGACATCTGGTCGACGCCGCGCCCGACCGGCTGGATCGCATCGCCTGTGCGGTGGAGCTGATCCATGTCTACTCCCTGGTGCACGACGACATGCCCTGCATGGACGACGACGTCCTGCGCCGCGGCAAGCCCACCGTCCACGTCGAGTACGACGAAGCCACCGCGCTGCTGGTCGGCGACGCCCTGCAGACGCGCGCATTCGAGTTGCTGGCCGAGGGTCAGCTTGCCGAATCCCCCGCTGCGCAACTCGGCATGGTCGCGCTCCTCGCAGCGGCCTCCGGATCGCATGGCATGGCGGGCGGTCAGGCCATCGACCTCGCCGCGGTCGGCCACCAGCTGAACCGTGCCGAACTCGAGTTCATGCACATCCGCAAGACCGGCGCACTGATCCGCGCATCGGTACTGCTCGGTGCGCGCGCCGGCCGGCCGCTCGCCGATGCCGATCACCAACGGCTGGACCACTACAGCAAACAGATCGGCCTGCTGTTCCAGGTCGTGGACGACATCCTCGACGCGGAAGCCGACACCGCCACCCTGGGCAAGACGGCCGGCAAGGATGCCGAGCACGGCAAGCCCACCTACGTAAGCCTGCTCGGACTGAACGATGCCAAGGCCTACGCCGAGGAACTTCTCGCCGACGCCCTGTCCACCCTCGCACCGCTGGGTGAACGCGGCGTGCACCTGCAGGCGCTGGCCGAATTCATCGTCAGACGATCGTTCTGACCAACCCCCTTTCCGTCCCCAACATGTCTCCCTACCCGCTACTGGAACGCATCGGCAGCCCAGCCGACCTTCGCGCCCTGGACCGCCGCGAGCTGCGCACCCTGGCCGACGAGCTGCGCGCATTTCTCATCGAGTCCGTATCCAGGACCGGCGGGCATCTGTCGTCCAACCTGGGCACCGTCGAACTCACCATCGCCCTGCACCAGGTGTTCCAGACGCCCGAGGACCGCATCGTATGGGACGTCGGCCACCAGACCTACGGCCACAAGATACTCACCGGCCGCCGCGAAGCCATGGCAGGCCTGCGGCACTGGGGCGGCATTTCCGGCTTCCCACGGCGCTGCGAGAGCGAGTACGACACCTTCGGCACCGCCCACTCATCGACCTCGATCTCCGCCGCGCTCGGCATGGCGGTGGCGGCACGCGACCGGGGCGAGGATCATCGCGCGATCGCGGTAATCGGCGATGGAGCGATGAGCGCCGGCATGGCCTTCGAAGCACTCAACAACGCCGGCGACATCAGCGACGTGAACCTGCTGGTGATCCTCAACGACAACGAGATGTCCATCTCGCCGCCGGTCGGTTCCCTGACCAAGATCCTTGCGCGGCTGATGTCCGGCTCCACCTTCAACGCCGCCCGCCGCGCCGGCGAGAAGGTGCTCGGTGTGGCGCCGCCGATGCTCGACTTCGCGCGCCGTGTCGAGGAACACGTCAAGGGGCTGATCACGCCCGGCACCCTGTTCGAGGAGTTCGGCTTCCACTACTACGGGCCGATCGACGGCCACGATCTCGACGCCCTGATTCCCACGCTGCAGAACCTGCGTCGCCTGAAGGGGCCGCAGTTCCTCCACGTCATCACGCGCAAGGGACAAGGCTACAAGCTCGCCGAGGCGGACCCCATCCTCTACCACGGCGTGTCCAAGTTCGACCACACGGCGGGCATCCAGAGCGGCAAGTCGAGCGGCAAGCTCACCTACACCCAGGTGTTCGGTGACTGGCTGTGCGACATGGCGGCCACCGACCCCCGCATCGTCGGCATCACCCCGGCGATGCGCGAAGGGTCCGGCCTGGTCCGCTTCGCCCAGGAGTTCCCCGAGCGCTACTACGACGTGGGTATCGCCGAACAGCACGCGCTGACCTTCGCCGCCGGCCTCGCCTGCGAGGGCCTCAAGCCCGTGGTCGCCATCTACTCCACCTTCCTGCAGCGCGGCTACGACCAGCTGGTGCACGACATCGCCCTGCAAAACCTGCCAGTGGTGCTGGCGGTCGATCGCGGCGGCCTTGTCGGTGCGGACGGCGCCACGCATCACGGCGCTTTCGACCTGTCCTATCTCACCTGCATTCCCAACATGGTGATCATGGCGCCGGCGGACGAGGACGAGTGTCGCCAGATGCTGTACACCGCAACATGCCATGACGGGCCGTCCGCAGTCCGCTATCCGCGCGGCAGCGGGCCCGGTGTTACCCCGAACCAGGCGATGCGCGCGCTGCCCATCGGCAAGGGCGAAATCCGGCGGACCGGTCGCCGGGTCGCGCTGCTCGCATTCGGCAGCATGGTGCCGACCGCCGAGCAGGTTGCAGAAGAGATCGACGCAACGGTGGCGAACATGCGCTTCGTCAAACCGCTTGATGAGGCCCTGGTGGCCGAGCTCGCCGCCTCGCATGAACTGCTGGTCACCCTTGAGGAAAACGCGGTGATCGGCGGAGTCGGCAGCGAGGTGTCGCGCTTGCTCGATGCGCTCGCACAGCGCCCCCGCCTGCTGCGCCTCGGCCTGCCCGACCGCTTCATCGACCACGGCGATCAGGCCCAGCTGCTGCACTCCGTCGGCCTCGACGCCGAGGGAGTCCTCGCCGCCATTAAGCAGACCTATTCGCTCAATAGTTGAGCGTTTTTGTCGGGAATGCTAGGATTCACGCGTCTCCGACACCCGCCCGTATCTTGCAGAGAACAGCTTATGAAACCCGTTGAGGCGCATGCCATTCCCGACGTCCAGAATAGCGCCGACAGCCGCCAGATCGCGATCAACAAGGTCGGGATCAAGTCCATCCGCCATCCGGTGCGTGTCAGCGACAAGAATGGCGGCGTTCAGCACACCGTTGCCATGTTCAACATGTATGTCGGTCTCCCCCATAACTTCAAGGGGACCCACATGTCGCGCTTCATCGAGATCCTCAACGGCAACGAGCGGGAGATCTCGGTCGAATCGTTCGAGCCGATGTTGCGCGAGATGGTCAAGCGCCTCGAAGCCGAGACCGGCCACATCGAGATGACCTTCCCGTACTTCATCAACAAGTCGGCACCGATCTCCGGCGTGCAGAGCCTGATGGATTACGAGGTCACGTTTACCGGCGAGATCCGCGAAGGCGGCCAGTACGAATTCGATATGCGCGTGGTCGTGCCGGTCACCAGTCTCTGCCCGTGCTCGAAGAAGATTTCCGACTACGGCGCCCACAACCAGCGCTCACATGTGACCGTTACCGCCACCACGAACGCGCACCTGTGGATCGAGGAACTGGTGCAACTCGTCGAGAGCCAGGCGTCCTGCGAACTCTATGGGCTGCTCAAGCGTCCGGACGAGAAGTTCGTCACCGAGCGCGCCTACGACAACCCGAAGTTCGTCGAGGACATGGTCCGCGACGTCGCAGGCTTGCTCAACGCCGAGCCCCGGATCGATGCCTATATCGTCGAATCCGAGAACTTCGAATCGATCCACAACCATTCGGCGTACGCCCTGATCGAACGCGACAAGCGCGTGCGCAGCTGACCTCGGGCCTCGTGAACAACGAAAGGGGGTAAGCGCGATCCGCGCCTACCCCCTCTTCTTTTCGAGCCGTAAAATCAGCCGCGGGCCGGAATGAAGATCTCGGCTTGCCCGTCGAGAACCACCTTGCCCGCAACCGTGCACACAGTGTCGAACAGCACGCGACGCTTCTCGGCATTGAGCTCTTTCACGGTGACGCGCGCGACAACCGTGTCACCGACCTTGACCGGCGCCTTGAACTTGAGCGACTGGGACAGATAGATGCAGCCCGGCCCGGGCAGCTTCGTTCCGAACACGGTGGAAATGAAGGCCGCCGACAGCATGCCGTGCGCAATTCGTCCGCCGAACATCGTGGACGCTGCGAACTCCTCGTCCAGATGAACCGGGTTCGTATCACCCGAAACGCCGGCGAACATCAGAATATCCGCCTCGCTCACCGTCCGCCCGTAGGCCGCACTCATGCCGATCTGCAAGTCGTCGAAGTCATGGCCGTAGAACTCGCCGAATTCACGTGCAACACTCATCTCGCATTCCCCATTATCGTTGTATCGAGCCGTCGCGCTGCGCAACGGTACGCCCGGGTGAGGAGGGCGCACTTCGAGCATACCCGATGCAGGTGAGCGTGTCGTGACAGCCTGCACGGCCGAGCAGGCGCCTTGCAGATTTCTTGCTTGATTGGGTAGACGGCCAAACGCCGCTGGATCGTTGTGATCGAGCGGCGTTTGTTTGTGGGTTAGTCTGACGATGACCTACTTTCGCGAGGGTATCCTCACTATCATCGGCGCGTTCTCGTTTCACGGTC
>NZ_JACTAH010000004.1 GCF_014489115.1 Thauera sedimentorum
GGTCTTCGGGCCGGAAGTTGTTTCGCAAAGATTCAAGTGCTCGCAGAAAGTCAGTAATGATTTTGAGTACTTTGTTGGATTGAACTTAAGAGTTTGATCCTGGCTCAGATTGAACGCTGGCGGCATGCTTTACACATGCAAGTCGAGCGGCAGCGGGGGCTTCGGCCTGCCGGCGAGCGGCGAACGGGTGAGTAATGCATCGGAACGTACCCAGTGGCGGGGGATAGCTCGGCGAAAGCCGGATTAATACCGCATACGCCCTGAGGGGGAAAGTGGGGGATCTTCGGACCTCACACCATTGGAGCGGCCGATGTCGGATTAGCTAGTTGGTGGGGTAAAGGCTCACCAAGGCGACGATCCGTAGCTGGTCTGAGAGGATGATCAGCCACACTGGGACTGAGACACGGCCCAGACTCCTACGGGAGGCAGCAGTGGGGAATTTTGGACAATGGGCGCAAGCCTGATCCAGCCATGCCGCGTGAGTGAAGAAGGCCTTCGGGTTGTAAAGCTCTTTCAGTCGGGAAGAAAAGGCGTTCTCTAACATAGGGCGTCGATGACGGTACCGACAGAAGAAGCACCGGCTAACTACGTGCCAGCAGCCGCGGTAATACGTAGGGTGCGAGCGTTAATCGGAATTACTGGGCGTAAAGCGTGCGCAGGCGGTTCGCTAAGACAGGTGTGAAATCCCCGGGCTTAACCTGGGAACTGCGCTTGTGACTGGCGGGCTAGAGTACGGCAGAGGGGGGTGGAATTCCACGTGTAGCAGTGAAATGCGTAGATATGTGGAGGAACACCGATGGCGAAGGCAGCCCCCTGGGCCTGTACTGACGCTCATGCACGAAAGCGTGGGGAGCAAACAGGATTAGATACCCTGGTAGTCCACGCCCTAAACGATGTCAACTAGTCGTTCGGAGCGGTAACGCACTGAGTGACGCAGCTAACGCGTGAAGTTGACCGCCTGGGGAGTACGGCCGCAAGGTTAAAACTCAAAGGAATTGACGGGGACCCGCACAAGCGGTGGATGATGTGGATTAATTCGATGCAACGCGAAAAACCTTACCTACCCTTGACATGCCAGGAATCTTGGTGAGAGCCGAGAGTGCCTTCGGGAGCCTGGACACAGGTGCTGCATGGCTGTCGTCAGCTCGTGTCGTGAGATGTTGGGTTAAGTCCCGCAACGAGCGCAACCCTTGCCACTAATTGCCATCATTCAGTTGGGCACTTTAGTGGGACTGCCGGTGACAAACCGGAGGAAGGTGGGGATGACGTCAAGTCCTCATGGCCCTTATGGGTAGGGCTTCACACGTCATACAATGGTCGGTACAGAGGGTTGCCAAGCCGCGAGGTGGAGCCAATCCCTTAAAGCCGATCGTAGTCCGGATCGTAGTCTGCAACTCGACTACGTGAAGTCGGAATCGCTAGTAATCGCGGATCAGCATGTCGCGGTGAATACGTTCCCGGGTCTTGTACACACCGCCCGTCACACCATGGGAGTGGGTTTCACCAGAAGTAGGTAGCTTAACCTTCGGGAGGGCGCTTACCACGGTGAGATTCATGACTGGGGTGAAGTCGTAACAAGGTAGCCGTATCGGAAGGTGCGGCTGGATCACCTCCTTTCAAGAGAAAAGATCTCAGCTCTCAAGTATCCACAACTTATCGGTTGTTCAATGGCATGAGCCTCGCAACACACATGTTCCGCGGGTCTGTAGCTCAGCTGGTTAGAGCACCGTCTTGATAAGGCGGGGGTCGTTGGTTCGAACCCAACCAGACCCACCAAGGCTTACAGGCACGAGAAGGGGCTGTAGCTCAGCTGGGAGAGCATCGGCTTTGCAAGCCGAGGGTCGTCGGTTCGATCCCGACCAGCTCCACCAGTCGATGGGCGACTGAGTCAGGTGTGTGTGATAGCGGTGAGGTGTGAAGCGTAGTCCGCCAGCGTGTCGTGCGGCGGACCAGGCTTCACCCCTTACGAAGCAGTTGTTCGTAGAGGTTCGTTCTTTAACAAAGTGGATAAGTAGTAGTTCGTGTGCCCGGCGGGGTATGTCAGTCGCCGGGTGCATGGGTTGTGATTGCATTCGAGTCGAGCGTGTTTGCGAACCGGCGACGCGTCTCGACGCACAAACGAGTTCTGAGCCTAGCGCTGCAGGGCCTTCGTATGAGGGTCCAAGGTTATAGGATCAAGCGACTAAGTGCATGTGGTGGATGCCTTGGCGATCACAGGCGATGAAGGACGTGCAAGCCTGCGAAAAGCGTGGGGGAGCTGGCAATGGAGCTTTGATCCCGCGATGTCCGAATGGGGAAACCCACTCCGCAAGGAGTATCCCTGGCTGAATACATAGGCCAGTGGAGGCGAACGCAGCGAACTGAAACATCTAAGTAGCTGCAGGAACAGAAATCAACCGAGATTCCGTAAGTAGTGGCGAGCGAACGCGGATCAGCCTGCACGACTAAACCATCAACTTAGCAGAACGGTCTGGAAAGTCCGGCAATAAAGGGTGATAGCCCCGTATGCGAAAAGTTGGTGGCGGGTCTGAGCGTGCGACAAGTAGGGCGGGACACGTGTAATCCTGTCTGAAGATGGGGGGACCATCCTCCAAGGCTAAATACTCGTGATCGACCGATAGTGAACCAGTACCGTGAGGGAAAGGCGAAAAGAACCCCGGGAGGGGAGTGAAATAGATCCTGAAACCGCATGCATACAAACAGTGGGAGCCTCCTCGTGGGGTGACTGCGTACCTTTTGTATAATGGGTCAGCGACTTACGTTATGTGGCGAGCTTAACCGAATAGGGGAGGCGTAGGGAAACCGAGTCTGATAAGGGCGAATTAGTCGCATGGCGTAGACCCGAAACCGGATGATCTATCCATGGCCAGGATGAAGGTGCCGTAACAGGTACTGGAGGTCCGAACCCACTAACGTTGAAAAGTTAGGGGATGAGCTGTGGATAGGGGTGAAAGGCTAAACAAATCCGGAAATAGCTGGTTCTCCCCGAAAACTATTTAGGTAGTGCGTCGTACGGACACTTGCGGGGGTAGAGCACTGTAATCGTTGGGGGGGTCATTGCGATCTACCCCGCGATAGCAAACTCCGAATACCGCAAAGTGATATACGGCAGACAGACAGCGGGTGCTAACGTCCGTTGTCGAGAGGGAAACAACCCAGACCGCCAGCTAAGGTCCCAAATGCATGGCTAAGTGGCAAACGAAGTGGGAAGGCATAGACAGCTAGGAGGTTGGCTTAGAAGCAGCCACCCTTTAAAGAAAGCGTAATAGCTCACTAGTCGAGTCGTCCTGCGCGGAAGATGTAACGGGGCTCAAGCCATGAACCGAAGCTGCGGATGTGTCTTTGACACGTGGTAGGGGAGCGTTCCGTAAGCCTGTGAAGGTGTCTCGTAAGGGATGCTGGAGGTATCGGAAGTGCGAATGCTGACATGAGTAGCGATAAAGGGAGTGAAAAGCTCCCTCGCCGAAAGCCCAAGGTTTCCTGCGCAACGTTCATCGGCGCAGGGTGAGTCGGCCCCTAAGGCGAGGCAGAAATGCGTAGTCGATGGGAAACAGGTCAATATTCCTGTACCGGTTCTAGATGCGATGGGGGGACGGAGAAGGTTAGGCCAGCCGGGTGTTGGAAGTCCTGGTTTAAGCGTGTAGGCGTGCCCGATAGGCAAATCCGTCGGGCTTAGCTGAGGCGTGATGACGAGTCTCCTTGTGAGACGAAGTGGTTGATACCCTGCTTCCAGGAAAAGCCTCTAAGCTTCAGTCTAGAATCGACCGTACCGCAAACCGACACAGGTGGGCAGGTTGAAAATACCAAGGCGCTTGAGAGAACTCAGGAGAAGGAACTCGGCAAATTGATACCGTAACTTCGGGAGAAGGTATGCCCCATTAGCTTGTAGGAGTACATCCGAAGGGCGAAGGGGCCGCAGAGAATCGGTGGCTGCGACTGTTTATTAAAAACACAGCACTCTGCAAAATCGAAAGATGACGTATAGGGTGTGACGCCTGCCCGGTGCCGGAAGGTTAAGTGATGGGGTGCAAGCTCTTGATCGAAGCCCCGGTAAACGGCGGCCGTAACTATAACGGTCCTAAGGTAGCGAAATTCCTTGTCGGGTAAGTTCCGACCTGCACGAATGGCGTAACGATGGCCACACTGTCTCCTCCTGAGACTCAGCGAAGTTGAAGTGTTTGTGAAGATGCAATCTCCCCGCGGCAAGACGGAAAGACCCCATGAACCTTTACTGTAGCTTTGCATTGGACTTTGACGGGACTTGTGTAGGATAGGTGGGAGGCTATGAAGCGGGAACGCTAGTTCTCGTGGAGCCGTCCTTGAAATACCACCCTGGTGTCGTTGAGGTTCTAACCCAGGCCCGTGAATCCGGGTCGGGGACCGTGCATGGCAGGCAGTTTGACTGGGGCGGTCTCCTCCCAAAAGGTAACGGAGGAGTACGAAGGTCGCCTAGGTACGGTCGGACATCGTACTGATAGTGCAATGGCAAAAGGCGGCTTGACTGCGAGACCGACAAGTCGAGCAGGTGCGAAAGCAGGTCATAGTGATCCGGTGGTTCTGTATGGAAGGGCCATCGCTCAACGGATAAAAGGTACTCTGGGGATAACAGGCTGATTCCGCCCAAGAGTTCACATCGACGGCGGAGTTTGGCACCTCGATGTCGGCTCATCACATCCTGGGGCTGTAGCCGGTCCCAAGGGTATGGCTGTTCGCCATTTAAAGTGGTACGTGAGCTGGGTTTAAAACGTCGTGAGACAGTTTGGTCCCTATCTGCCGTGGGCGCTGGAAGTTTGAGGGGACCTGCTCCTAGTACGAGAGGACCGGAGTGGACGCACCTCTGGTGTACCGGTTGTGACGCCAGTCGCATCGCCGGGTAGCTAAGTGCGGAAGAGATAACCGCTGAAAGCATCTAAGCGGGAAACTCGCCTCAAGATGAGACTTCCCCGGGGCCTCGAGCCCCCTGAAGGGTCGTTGAAGACCACAACGTTGATAGGTCGGGTGTGGAAGCGTGGCAACACGTTAAGCTAACCGATACTAATTGCCCGTGTGGCTTGATCCTATAACCTTGTAAGACAAAGCAAAGAACTCAAAATACAATCACCACCCAAACAAACTACTACTGTCCTCTTTGTTACCCCGTCAAAGTCTGACGACCATAGCTTCTCGGCTCCACCCCTTCCCATCCCGAACAGGACCGTGAAACGAGAACGCGCCGATGATAGTGAGGATACCCTCGCGAAAGTAGGTCATCGTCAGACTAACCCACAAACAAACGCCGCTCGATCACAACGATCCAGCGGCGTTTGG